>JBNKDM010000146.1:0-501 GCA_050288245.1 Sedimenticolaceae bacterium | reverse complement strand
CATCGGCACCTTGCCGGGACGAAAGCCATCCAGTCTGGCGGTACGGCCTATCTGCTTCAGACGTTTATTGACCTCTGCCTCGATCTGTTCTGCCGGCAACTCGACCGTCATACGCCGCTCAAGTCCTTCACCCGATTCCACCGAAACTTGCATGTATCTTCTCCTGACAGCCTGTTCTGTCACTTAACTTATTTTAAAAACAGGAAAACCCTATGAATACCGGTCAGGACCGGCCCTGGAACTATGGTGCGAAAGGAGAGACTCGAACTCTCACGGGTTACCCCACAGGAACCTAAATCCTGCGCGTCTACCAATTCCGCCACTTTCGCAATATGGCTAGCCTGTATTTCTCGCCAGGCGAACCGGTGATTATAGCGATGAATTCGCCAAGGCTCCACGCCAATCGACCGGTATGCGCCAATTGACGCCAACGCACGCTATCCTAACCCCTAACCCACTTCCACCCTGTCAACCCGCTGAAACCCTCTTGGCAGCTTGTTA
>JBNKDM010000145.1:0-502 GCA_050288245.1 Sedimenticolaceae bacterium | reverse complement strand
TCTTGCTCGGGAACCATCTCCACAGGGGCCTCTTCTTCGACGATCTCCTCTAGCACGACAGCAGGCATAGGTGTAGGTGCAGGAGGTGTGATGGCGTTCCCTTCATCATCATCGTCATCGTTCTCTCCCACGTGGATGAGTTCATACTCTTCGGCCATCTCCATGATCAACTCATCACGGAACTGGATCATTCCTTTCAGGGTGGTCTTCTACTCCTTCAGCTTCTGAGCATCTTCCCTCAACCTCTTGCATACGGCCTCCAGCTCTGTGATCTTTTGGCTTGACTCCTCTTCATGCTCTCCTAGCAGGTTGACCTCCTTGATGGCCTCATCGAGATCTCAGACCAAAGCATGAGTCACCTTCACTTGGTCGGTGAAGCACCCAATGTGGTCACGATCTCCCACGGGCATCACCACTGCTTCAGCTCCTTCTCGGGCGTGGCTTGGGAAGTGGCGGTGCTGCAATTGCTCCATTTGTTCCTTCGCTTCATGCCGTAGCAGCG
>JBNKDM010000144.1:0-505 GCA_050288245.1 Sedimenticolaceae bacterium | reverse complement strand
GCTCCTCCCTTGTGTCAGTAGAGGACTCTGGATCCAAAGAAGATCTCTGCGACGGCTTTGAACTCCAGCTGCCCTGGACGCAGGACTTCCTTGATCATGTGCCTCAGGGCGGTGGTGATGCCTAGGTGCTCCAGCAGAGCTTGAAGCCTGCCAGTGAGAACTGGAGCTTCGGCCCCGAAGGACTCCACCTCATCCGCATCCCGGTACATCTTCTCGCCCTCGGCGTCGCTTGGGGGAGGGTACTCTTCGTTAGCCTCATCTTCTACGTCCTGGTCCTTCGGTTGCTGCTGCTCCTCAGCAGGCAAGCCCTAAGCCGTGGGGCTCTCGGGACCACCAGCTCTATCTCAAAAGGCTCCTCCTCCTGAGATGCATGTGGTGGTGAGTCATGATTATGCTTTTGCGGTGGTGGCATGTTTCGAGGTGCCAACTGACCGGTGGGCTGACGACCGATGCTCTTGTGGGCGGTGGGGCGAGTGCGAGCCATCTATCATTGGAACAAGAAGAG
>JBNKDM010000143.1:0-506 GCA_050288245.1 Sedimenticolaceae bacterium | reverse complement strand
GTATGCCGCGAGAGGCCATGGAAGGCCGAAGCGGCAATGTACAGGAAGTACGGTATGAGATGAACATGGAAGTTCGAATGCCACGAGCGGACAGGGAAGTCCGGTTGTGAGTGGCACGCGAGAGGCCATGGCAAGGATTGCTCCAGGCAATCCAATTGCATTCCCCACATCTGACCTCCATGGATGGAGGAAATGCATAATGCCTGCCTGGAGCAGGCATTGCCATGTGGGTCAGATGGACGGTGCGGCAATGTACAGGAAGTACGGGCAGAAAACTGCTCCTGCTTTTTCTGCACTCCCGCCATCCCTGGCGGTCGTATGCCGCGAAGCATAGAGATGTGCGATAGCGATGATGTACAAGGACGCGGACAATATAAGAGCGTAACGGTCGATAAAATGGCAATTTAACCCTCCAACGCCGCTTCGTTACTATTTTATTTATTAATTAAACACTACTACCTTAATTAAAGAATAATTGCCCATATTTTTTGTGCCATTTCCGGTCA
>JBNKDM010000142.1:0-515 GCA_050288245.1 Sedimenticolaceae bacterium | reverse complement strand
GTGCTCTTGTTTGTTGACACTATCTTCCGTTTCACCCAGGCGGGTGCGGAAGTGTCCGCAACCCTGGGACGTATGCCGTCTGCGGTTGGTTACCAGCCAACGCTTGCAGTTGACATGGGTGAACTTCAGGAACGTATTACATCAACGGATAAAGGGTCTATTACAGCGGTACAGTGCGTATACGTACCTGCCGATGACTTGACCGACCCTGCACCTGCAACCACATTCGGTCATCTTGACGGAACCGTTGTACTGTCCCGTCAGATTGCAGAGCTGGGTATCTATCCTGCTGTGGATCCGCTAGACTCCACCTCCAGAATCCTGGACGCAGCCTATATCGGTGAAGAACACTACGGTGTTGCCCGCGTGGTTCAGCAGACCCTGCAAAAATACAAAGAACTTCAGGATATCATTGCTATCCTGGGTATGGACGAACTTTCTGATGAAGATAAAATTACGGTACAGCGTGCCAGAAAACTTCAGAAGTTCCTGTCACAGCCTTTCCATGTAGCAGA
>JBNKDM010000141.1:0-523 GCA_050288245.1 Sedimenticolaceae bacterium | reverse complement strand
CCGTATCATAATCCAGATAGTGGCTAAGGTCGGAACTTACGACAACCAGTGTCTCTTCGCCGCCCCATAACAGCTCAATCACTTCTGCTACGGATGTCGAGTCGATATCACCAATCACCAGCGGGACGATCTTGAAGTTACTCAGGGACTCCTGCAGAAAAGGCAGATGCACCTCCAGGCTGTGTTCCTGGGTGAAGGCCCTGTCCAGGCGATGCACTTGTGGGAGGTCTGCGATCAGGGAGATCGCCTCTGCATCCACCTCTACATCTCCCAGTGGGCTGCGGAAATAATCCGCGCTATTGTAGGCTATCCCGTTAAACGCAACCCGGTGTGATGGGGCAAGCAATACAACCCGGCGAACCGTATCGGCAACATCCTTTAGTTGGGCGTAGGCACTTCCTGCGATTGCTCCAGAATAGATATAGCCGGCATGGGGTGCGATCAGCGCTTTGGGTGCATGTCCGAGCTTCGGTTCGGATGCGGCTATGAAATGTCTTACATCCGCACGCAGCTCATCCGGGTC
>JBNKDM010000140.1:0-529 GCA_050288245.1 Sedimenticolaceae bacterium | reverse complement strand
CTAATGCAGGCCGTGAACAGGGGCAGACAGTCATGTTTGTGGCCATTGACGGGAACGCGGCAGGGATCATTGGCGTGGCCGATCCCATTAAGGCATCGACTGGTCAGGCTATCCGGGATTTACATGCCGAGGGTGTACGGGTTGTCATGTTGACAGGTGATAACCGCACCACCGCCCGGGCAGTTACCGACAAGCTGGCAATCGATCAGGTTGAGGCAGAAGTATTACCTGATCAAAAAGCGAAGATAGTTCGAAAACTGCAAGCGGACGGCCACATCGTTGCGATGGCCGGTGATGGCATCAATGATGCCCCGGCCCTGGCTCAATCCCACGTAGGCATTGCGATGGGTACCGGTACGGATGTCGCCATGGAGAGTGCCGGAGTGACGCTCGTCAAGGGGGATCTGAGAGGTATCGTGCAGGCAAGGAGGCTAAGCCGGTCGACGATGCGCAACATCCGCCAGAACCTGTTCTTTGCGTTTATTTACAATGCCCTCGGTGTGCCGGTGGCAGCGGGTGTTTTATATCC
>JBNKDM010000139.1:0-530 GCA_050288245.1 Sedimenticolaceae bacterium | reverse complement strand
CAGCCCAGGCAAGCGTCATCAGAATGAACGCTACTCCCGCCCAGACGTAAGATTCGAAATAAAGGGCCAGAGTAAAAAAGGCAAATGACAGCATGTAAAAGATCACATCGCTTACCCAGAACAAGCGGTCAAAAAACCACACCTTATTCCGCTGTTGCTCTCTGGTTGCCGGTAGCAATGAACCGATGTCTATATCTGCACGCGCGACCGCATGTATTTGTTTTCTGGCCACCCCGGAACCCTCAAGTTCAGCCACAACTGACTGTGCATGTGTAACATCCGGAGAGAGAAAATAAATCCTTCTAAGCATGTCCACCTCCTGATACCCGAAACAATTCGAGTGAGATATCAATGCCGCTGTATATCCTAGTATTATACCTGGTTATTATAACTTAAAGGGCTCCTAAGTATTAAGTAAATACCGACAGACCGCTGTATGTGTGCGATTCTGTCCTCACAAATAACATGATGTTTGCTAAACGACTGAAAGATCAGATATTGACCCAGAAGCCCGGAGAATGGCTAGATGC
>JBNKDM010000138.1:0-531 GCA_050288245.1 Sedimenticolaceae bacterium | reverse complement strand
GATAATGACCGTGCAATTTAATGTGTCAAGCTGGGTTTTTCCGGCCCTAAGCCCTGCATCAGCATCGCCCTGCAGGAGCAGGCCACAACCTGGATCCCCGCCTGCGCGGGGATGACGGTCTGTGTATAGCCCAGTGGCGATCAGACTATACGTCGTTCCCGCGTAGGCTGGAACCCAGTAGCATACACAATTTTCCATCGCTCTCAGGAGAGAGCTCCTACATGTATTCCACTGCGCGGGGATGACGGTTTTCCTTTCCCGGTACTTGCATACATCGCCCTGCAGGAGCCCAGTCCCCTGGGCGAAACGCTGTGCTGTTTCTATCGCCCTGTAGGAGCCCAGTCCCCTGGGCAAAATGCTGTGCTGTTTCTATCGCCCTGTAGGAGCCCAGTCCCCTGGGCGAAATGCTGTGCTGTTTCTAGCGCCCGTTCCTACAGGGTGTTTCCTCATTCCTATTAACCGGCCCGGATTAGGTTATCTTACCGCAACACTGCTTATATTTTTTACCAGAGCCGCAGGGACAGGGCTCGT
>JBNKDM010000137.1:0-536 GCA_050288245.1 Sedimenticolaceae bacterium | reverse complement strand
GCCCCTCCTTCTCCTCTGCCGGCGGCAATATCAAGCTTGATCCGGTCCATGAAGATACGATAGAGCTTGGGGTTCTCTATCGGTTTTAAAGCCGATATTTCATCAGACAACATTTTATGCTCTATCCATAATCACTTGCAGAACAGGCGAACACTGTTCGCAACGTTCTCTATTAGGCGCTTTGTACAACTGTCATCCGACCAAAAGATATGTAGGATCCAAGTCACTACGGCCCCATTTTCCAATAGTCGGATATTAGCAAATAATCGCCCAGGGGACTGGGCTCCTACAGGATGTAGGGATCAGGGCCATGGGCCGAGGACCAGAGAAAACCGTCATTCCCGCGACCTGACCGCATGATCCAAATCTTGCCGCTTCGGTATTGTGCTTAGTTCCAGCATTGCAATCTAGTCTGACTCACTGCTGCCAGTCTGGCACTATTGATTTATAATTTGCGAAACAAATAACGCACAACTGCTGACCGCCCGTGAAAACGTGAAAAAGCGTGAAAAAGGGACGCATTTATTTTCTTTGTC
>JBNKDM010000136.1:0-540 GCA_050288245.1 Sedimenticolaceae bacterium | reverse complement strand
CTTCCGGGCTTAGCGCCGCTGAGTGGTTGGCACATGCTGACGTTGAAGATATCAGTTTTGTCCTGCGTGAATATGGCGAAGAGAAATTTGCCTGGCGTATTGCTCAGGCCATTGTTGCTGCCCGCCAAGAGCAGCCACTAACCCGCACCGCTCAGCTGGCAAAATTAATCAGCGACAGCGTGCCTAAAAGCAACAAAGAGAAAAAGCATCCGGCAACGCGCAGTTTTCAGGCGATCCGTATTTATATTAACAGCGAGCTGGAGCAGGTAAATCAGGCGCTGCAAGCGGCTATTAAAGTATTAAAGCCAGGTGGTCGCTTGACGGTGATCAGCTTTCACTCGCTGGAAGACAGGCTGGTAAAACAGTTTATGCGTAAGCACTCTAAAGGTGAACCGATACCACGTGGTATACCGCTAACCGCAGAGCAAATGCACCAGCGCACCGATCTAAAGCTGATTGGTAAAGCCATTATGCCGTCTGAGCAGGAGCTGCAGCACAATCCACGCGCCCGCAGCGCCGTGCTGCGTATCGCAGAGAAGA
>JBNKDM010000135.1:0-542 GCA_050288245.1 Sedimenticolaceae bacterium | reverse complement strand
TTTTGTGTGCTATGCAGCAATTAGCAGCTCTTTTGCATTGGCTAGTGTCGATTCAGTAATCTGACTACCACCGAGCAGACGTGCTAATTCAGAGACTCGTTGCTCGTTGTTGAGTTTCACCATCTGTGTTTCGGTTTTACCGCCTTTGGTTTGTTTTGCAACAAACATTTGGTTAT
This sequence comes from Sedimenticolaceae bacterium, assembly GCA_050288245.1. Taxonomy (GTDB): domain Bacteria; phylum Pseudomonadota; class Gammaproteobacteria; order Chromatiales; family Chromatiaceae; genus JAAGZL01. Next base: position 366 of record JBNKDM010000135.1, on the reverse strand, counting down.
GACCGCAACCCGCAACTTGAGGTAAGTGAGTGACACAAAGAACCTGAGTAGATTCGCCCAGTTTTCTCAGCATTTTGCCAACCACAGCCGCCGTTGGACCTGAAATACCCACATCCACTTCATCGAAGATCAGGCTAGGTGTATCGACTTTCTGTGCGGTGATCACTTGGATAGCGAGTGATATACGTGATAGCTCACCACCTGATGCTACTTTGGCAATAGGTTGAAGCGGCTGGCCTGCGTTGGTTGACACCAAGAAGGTCACTGAGTCGATACCTAATGGGGTTGGGTGATCCACTTGGCTATGAATATCAATTTTGAACTGGGCTTTCTCCATGCTCAATTCATGCATGCTTTGACTAATCA
>JBNKDM010000134.1:0-543 GCA_050288245.1 Sedimenticolaceae bacterium | reverse complement strand
AATCTGGACTTCGAGCGTTTTGCCCTCGGTATCCAGCACAGCGGTGTGCAGGCTGCGATACGAGTTTTCTTTCGGCGAGGAGATATAATCGTCAAATTCGCCGGGTATCGCGTGATAGACATTGTGGATGATGCCCAGCGCCTGATAACATTCGGGAACGGTGTCAACGATGATGCGAATCGCGCGAATGTCGTAAATCTGGCTGAAGGGCAGGTGTTTGCGCTCCATCTTGCGGTAGATGCTGTAGATGTGCTTGGGCCGACCATAGACCTCGGCCTCGAATCCCGCCTTGCGCATCTCCTCCTTGAGCCGCACGGTCGCGCTCTCGATGAAGTTCTCGCGCTCGACGCGCTTTTCGTCGAGCTGTTTGGCGATGCGCTTGTAGGTGTCGGGTTCGAGGAAACGGAAGGACAAGTCCTCGATCTCCCACTTGATCTGCCAGACGCCCAGCCGGTTGGCCAGCGGCGCGTAGATTTCCAGGCTTTCCCGCGCCATGCCGCGCCGCGCCGGCGTATCGTGGTCAGTGAACCAGCGCAGCGTCTG
>JBNKDM010000133.1:0-544 GCA_050288245.1 Sedimenticolaceae bacterium | reverse complement strand
TCCTCTGGGGAGAAGGTTAGGATGAGGGGCAAAAGCTACCATATCACCTCTTCACCTCTTCACCCCTAACCCTCACCTCTTCACCCCTGTAAACCACCCCCACTATAAATCCCCTCTCCCCTGTAAACTACCCCACACTATAAATCCCCTCTCCCCCTTTGGGGGAGAGGGTTAGGGTGAGGGGAAGGGGGCATTCTTAACCGCATCGGCTATAAAAATTAAAGCCACGAATGCAAGCTGCCGCTGGAGTACCATATAATAATTTTTTCGATCTATCTCCCTGAACAAGCGCTATTACCATATGAACATACGCCTAAGACTCCTTCTTCCGATACTTCTCGCTCTCACCTTCAGCGATGTCTCCCTGGCACAGGAGCGCATCCTCGACTACCACAGTGATATAACGGTGCAGCAGGATGGCTCCATGCTGGTCGAGGAGCAGATCAAGGTGGTGGCCGAAGGCAAGCAGATAAAGCGCGGCATCTACCGGGACTTTCCCACCGAGTACCGGGATAGTATGAACAACCGTTACAACGTGGCCTTT
>JBNKDM010000132.1:0-545 GCA_050288245.1 Sedimenticolaceae bacterium | reverse complement strand
CTCTCCCCAAAGGGAGAGGGGATTTGTGGTGATTTGCGTTTATTTGCGGCTAGGGTTTTTATCGACCAGGGGTCTGGTCTCCTACTGGATCCCGCGATCAAGTGGCGGGTGGTTGGGGTTGGATGGGGTTTGTCTATATTTCCCATTGCCATAAATATCTCTCCTTATCCTAACCATTTCCCCCTCACCCTAACTCTCGGCTTTGGCCTCCTGCGTCGCCCTCGATAATTGCTCCTGCATTATTCTACCTTCGCCCATCCATGGGCTCGTACCTCCTCCATCCATGGAGTCGTCTCCCCAAGGGGAGAGGGGATTATTATAGTGATTTGCGTTTATTTGCGTTCATTCGCGGCTTATGTTTTTGCTTTATCCATGAAGCCGTCTCACCCTGGAGTGGATGGGACTTTTTAAGGTCACTGCTTACGCACCTTGAGATGCACAATGCTGGTTATAGCAACCGCGATAGTAATTGACAGCGGCACCGCGCCTCCCTGCCACACCGCCGGGTCTCCTACCAACCAATTCAGTTTGGCCAACGCCTTGAT
>JBNKDM010000131.1:0-548 GCA_050288245.1 Sedimenticolaceae bacterium | reverse complement strand
GGTGTTGAATGTCTCATCCGACCACATGGATAGATATCCTGATGTCGGGGCCTATGCCGAGGTCAAGTCCGGCATCTACTGTAAAGCCGAAATCGGAATATTTAATCTGGATGATCCAACCGTAGTTGCTATGCGCCAGGGGCATGAGAGCGACCTGCTCTATACCCTGGGTGAACCCGATCTCAACTGCTTCGGTCTGCGCCAGGACGATGGCGAGGAGTGGATCTGCTATGAGCAGAGACGACTGCTCTCTTCCGCTGAGCTTTTGGTGCCGGGACGACACAATCTGAGTAACGCCCTTGCGGCCCTGGCCATCGGCAGCGCCATGGGGATGCCGGAAGATTCCATGCTGGATGCCCTGAAGGGGTTTAAGGGATTGCCACACCGTACCCAGTTTGTCGCCGAGCACGCCGGGGTGCGTTGGTACAACGACTCCAAGGGCACCAATGTCGGCGCCTGTATCGCTGCGCTCCAGGGTTTTGCCACCATGGGCAAGACGGTGCTGATAGCAGGTGGCGACGGCAAGGGGGCGGATTTCTCTCCACTGG
>JBNKDM010000130.1:0-549 GCA_050288245.1 Sedimenticolaceae bacterium | reverse complement strand
AACTCTTCACCCAGATCGAGCCCCAGATCCTCCAGCTCATCGTCACCCGTCAGACTGGCTCCCGCCAAGCCCGTGGCTCCGGCAAACAGTACATGGCCCGGATTGAGATCCTTGCCCATCGAGGCCACTTTGGACCAGACATCTGGATTGCTGCTTTCGAGACCTTCGCGATGGAGCTCTTCCGCCAGTTTGGTGAATTCATCCCCCTTCTTGGCGGAGAAGTAGATCTCCAGCAGCTTGTGCTTGAGTTCCTCGCGATTCGGGAACTTTTCGATGGCTTGCTTGATCAGCTCTTCCGCCTGCTGATAGCGGCCATAGGCGATGTAGACGTCAGCTTCGGAGAGGGGATCGACTTCGCCCGTCTCATCCTGCAGCGCGTCGATGTCGCTGGGAGAGAAGTCGCTCATGAACGAGGTTTCATCACTCGGCTCATTGAGGGAGTCGCGCTCGTCCTTGCCGACAGTGGCGATGTCACTGTCCGGCGAGACCAGAATGCTCTCGGCGAATTCGGCTTCAGCCTCCTTGCGGCGACGCATGATCATCCACAAC
>JBNKDM010000129.1:0-552 GCA_050288245.1 Sedimenticolaceae bacterium | reverse complement strand
CGCTTATTCTGATTCACTGCCTTATCCTGATGATGGGTGGGCATTATACGTATGCCGAAGTCCCCTTATTCGATTGGCTGCGGGATTATTTTGGGTTTGCCAGAAATAATTATGACAAGGTGGGGCATTTTGCCCAGGGATTTATTCCGGCCATCATCGCCCGTGAGATCATTATCCGAAAAGCGATCATCAACGGCGCTTTTTGGAAAAACTTCTTTATCGTTTGTCTATGCCTGGCCGTCAGCGCTTTTTATGAGTTGATTGAATGGTGGGTCGCCCTGTTCTCTGGAGAATCGGCCGATGCCTTCTTAGGGACGCAGGGCTATGTGTGGGATACGCAATCCGATATGGCATTGGCATTGATCGGTGCGGTTCTGGCATTATTGCTTTTGTCGAAATTCCATGACAAACAGCTCGGAACAACCAACCCGATTGCTGCTTAATAAGGATATCGGCCCAGGATGTCGTCGACCGCATTGTCCATGTCGGTGGTGTCCAATACGCCCAACGGTATCCCCAATGCCGTTCTGCACGCCGAGCAAAAGGTCGTCG
>JBNKDM010000128.1:0-558 GCA_050288245.1 Sedimenticolaceae bacterium | reverse complement strand
AGGCGAACATTGGCATCCAGAGCAAAAAGGAGAAATGCAGCCCGATGGCAGCTATCTGTTGCGCATTCCATACTCTGACAACAGAGAACTGCTCATGGATATCCTCAAGTATGGTGAAGAGGTGGAGGTAATAGGGCCAAAGGAGCTGCGGGAGAAGGTGGCCTCCAAACTGCAACAGGCGGCGCATAACTACGCAAAAAAATAATTTAGGTGCTCATGTGGTGAGATGGTGGGGGAGTATATTTAGGCATTGTTTGATTAATCCGTCATTCCGGCGAAGGCCGGAATCCAGGGAATTCAAAATAAGATTGACGATGAAAAAAATCCGGGAAGAGAATAAAAAGTTAGGGGCGTAATGACAAATATGCGAAAGACGTATTATGCGCATTCAGGACAAACACTTGAGCGGCATTTATTAGGTGTTGCAAAATGAAGCGCGTCGCACACGTCAGGCAAGATGAAACTGGAGGTTGGGCGCAGCCACACGACTTGGAGAGTCATTTGCTTGGGACGGCGAAGCGGGCGAGATGTTTCGCGCAAAATATCGGTTCCGACTGG
>JBNKDM010000127.1:0-558 GCA_050288245.1 Sedimenticolaceae bacterium | reverse complement strand
ACCGCTACCTATATGGATATATCTGCTGAGTTGGGCAAGTTGTTCGGAGATGATCTAACCAAGATATATCTCAGCACCAAGATGCCGTCTGAATTCTTACTTCAGGTACGCGCAGGTTACAATCAAAGCGATACGGAAAAACTGTCAGACGATCTGGTAGCTCGATACAAGACTGAGATGATAAGGATCGAAAAAGGACGTATTGTTGTATCAGATATACTGCAGAAATTCAGCCACTTCCCACTGAAGAATGCAACAACCATTTCCAGATTGATCGAGCGTCTGACCCGTGAGCTAAAGTCCAACTACAAGTATTTAACGATTAAACCATATCTTATGGCGGTTTTCGCAAACGCAGAACCTGAACACTACGCGGAGCCGGTACGCACTAGAGGCAGAATAACGACGCCGGAGGAAGATGGCGGAGAGCAGGTTCTGTTTAAGCATTATCTTAACACCGGTATAGAGCCACCAATATTGCAGCAATTAAGGTTCAGGCTGGCGGTTAATAATCTATTCAAACATATAAAGGGGAATGATGTTCTGCCTGATGATAGC
>JBNKDM010000126.1:0-561 GCA_050288245.1 Sedimenticolaceae bacterium | reverse complement strand
CTTGGCACGGGAGCCGGATCGCCGGACCGCGGTACGCACGGCCTCACCGACGGCGTCGACCTCGGCGATATTCTTTTCCACCACGGCATTGGCCGGCAGGGGCTCTACCCCGTAAGCCTCTACCCGATACATTGCCCCAGTACGCCCGGTACTTTTTGACAACTCGAGCAACTTGACAGTTGTCGAACTAATGTCGATACCGAGCAAGGGCGGGTTTTTTTTTCCGAATAGTGACATGCGGTTATTACCCAAATGATCCTTACGCCGCAGAACTTTACGAGGAATCTCTTTAACTAGATTAAGTAACTATATAGCAGCAAATGATTTTTATGTGAAGCTGTTTTTTAAGTATTAAGTTAAAAATGCGCGCCACATATTTGCTAGACTATGTTTTTTTCACACGGACCATTCTGGTCTGACCGGTATAGACATTTCTGTGAACCAGCGCATGAAGTCGTTCTACAGGCCCCTAAAATACCTCGTTTTATTCCTACTCAGCCTGACATTGATCGGTGTCGGCGGCCTCTATGGGATCTATCTATACCTTGAACCCAAGCTGCC
>JBNKDM010000125.1:0-571 GCA_050288245.1 Sedimenticolaceae bacterium | reverse complement strand
ATCCAGGTGCCCGAGGTCCTACGTCCATATATGGGTGGGCTGGAGGTTATCAAGTAGGGGGCCAATCCTTTGGACGATGAAAACAGTCCGCAAATGAACGCCAATAAACGCAAATTACCTAAGCTTCCTGACATTACCCATATCCGTCATCCCGCGACCTGATCGCTGGATCCAGTTTTTAAAGCAAGCAGCAAATGGATGCGAATGTTACAGTGGAAATCATCACGCTGTAGGAGCCCACTCTGCCGGGCGATTCAATATAGGGTCCAGATAGCCCGCAGGAACGGGCTCATACTTGGTGTAATATACGATTTAGACCAGCATAGTAAGCAGCAGCACAAAACCGATCACGGCCAGGATAGGCAGGGCCACCGACATCCAATCCCCCTTTTCCGCCTTGGGGCTGTTGGTCAGCATATATTTGGCCCTGGGAAAGATTACCGCAATCATCGCAATCAAAAGAAGCGCCCAGCCGATCTTCATCCAATCCATTATTTGATCCTCAATATGAAAGCCCCGACGGGCGGGGCTTTCTTAGTTAACACGGCATCCTTATAACATCAGTCGTCAG
>JBNKDM010000124.1:0-572 GCA_050288245.1 Sedimenticolaceae bacterium | reverse complement strand
CCATAGCGCCGGTCGTATGCATGGTGGTGGTAGTCTTATCCATCGTCCCGGCCTTCTGCATATTATCAGCCTGAACGGCAAGGCTAACGCACATGAGACAGGAACATAAAAGCATAGTGATTCTTTGCATAGACATGGTCATTTTCAATCTCCTTGTGTAGCCCATATAGGCCAATCCTATATGGAATGCACCTTAATTAAAGACTCAATAGCTCCCAGCAGAGTCACGATACAATCACAAAAGTATCACAAGTAAATTTATAGACGGCAGATGGCCCTACCAAGTCAATCGATGCCATACCCCATAAGATTAGTTCACAAATAGCAAGAGTGATTATGATGCCATGATTCTGGAAGATGTTGAAGGAGAGGCAAGGAGCAGCTGCCAGGTAATAACAGCTGCTATGCTGATAACCAACTGAATATGTACGATAAGGCCAGTAGCAGTTCGATTCAGGCGAACACACTATACGGCCAGCAATATAACCGGATGTTTATGCTAAATTTTGCAACCTTAATTTTCCTTGAGTGAGTCGTCGTACTGAATCTCGAAATGCAGCTTATGCTTGGCC
>JBNKDM010000123.1:0-572 GCA_050288245.1 Sedimenticolaceae bacterium | reverse complement strand
CAGGTTCACACCATTGACGGCTTCTACATCGCCAAAGTGCTTCTTCAGGTTTTTGGTCTCGAGCAGGAGAGGCATATATGCATCCGGTATAGATTCAGGCTGCGTATATTAACCTAAAAATATATCGGGGTCAGACTATCGGGCGCTCTATTCCTCATCCAGTGGTCTGTAAGAGCCCAGTCCCCTGGGCGATTATAAACAAGAATCGCAACCGTTCCCGAACATCCTGTTCTCCACGGCACTCGCACATCTGACCCACAAAAGGATTGCTGGGAGCAATCCTTGCCATGTGCTTCGCGCAGGAGCGGGCTTGTACAAACGCAGTCAAGCTGCTGGATGACTGAGGCGGTAATGCGTGTATGATCTGTTCCGGTTCAGGCTACATCAAGCCTGCTTCCTTGTAGTAGCGTATCGCGCCAGGATGCAGCGGGGCGGAGTTCCCCAGCAGCATATCCGCTTTTTTCAGGTGGGCGAAGGCCGGGTGCAGTTGCCGGAAGGCGTCAAAGTTATCGAATACCGCCTTTACCAATTGATATACCACCTCATCGCTTACATCAGCGCTGGTAACCAGG
>JBNKDM010000122.1:0-576 GCA_050288245.1 Sedimenticolaceae bacterium | reverse complement strand
AAAGATGGAGAAAAGATCTGTCGAGGTCGTGTCTACATAGCGCCTGGAGACAAGCATCTCGAGATAGAGAGAGAGGGGGGCGTATTTGTATGTCGCTTGAACGACGGACCGCTGGTGAATAGACATAAACCTGCGGTTGACATGATGTTTAACTCTATTGCGCAGAGCGTTGGTTCCAATGCCATAGGGATAATCCTGACGGGGATGGGCAGAGATGGTGCTGCAGGGCTGGAGGCGATGAAAAAGGCCGGTGCGGTCACCCTGGTGCAGGATGAGAAGACCAGCGTGGTTTGGGGTATGCCAAAGGAGGCGGTAAGGCGGGGTGTGGTCGATGAGATTGTACCCTTGGACTCTATCCCTATGCGTCTCATAGAGCTGTCTGAGTAATATCATTCCCATTGCCTCAACCCATAAGACTGAATTGGATAGGTTTGCCCTTATTGCCGGTCGCTTTAAAGATTTAGTGTACTGGGGCCGATACAGGTATTAGCTCTGATGAGAACGGATAATGATTGAAAGGGTGTGGAAGGAGACGAAGGTCTTTATCTTGCTTGGCTCTGCCATGATCGTGGCTGC
>JBNKDM010000121.1:0-577 GCA_050288245.1 Sedimenticolaceae bacterium | reverse complement strand
AAGGAGATTGCGACAAAATTCGAACAGGCCAGCGGACACCACGCCGTAGTCAGCTTCGGCTCCACCGGCAAGTTGTATACACAGATCAAGAACGGCGCCCCCTTCGATGTATTCCTGGCCGCCGACCGGAAACGCCCCAAGCTGCTGGAGGAAGATAGTGCCGCCAGCGAACGTTTCACCTATGCCATCGGTAAACTGGTGCTGTGGAGCAGTGACGCAAGACGTGCGGCCAGCGAACAGGCACTGCGTGCAGGAGAGTTTAAAAAGCTTGCCATCGCCAACCCCAAGACCGCCCCTTACGGCGCGGCAGCGGTGGAGGTGATGCAGGGTCTTGGCATCTACCAGACAACAGGACCCAAACTGGTGATCGGTGACAGCATCGCCCAGACCCACCAGTTTGTCGCCACCGGCAACGCCGAGTTCGGTTTCGTGGCCCTGGCCCAGATCGCCCTGGACGCTAGTGGCAGCCGCTGGCCGGTGCCGGATAAGCTGTACGCTCCCATTCGCCAGGACGCAGTACTGCTAAGTAAAGGTACGAAAAACCCGGCCGCACGGGCCCTGCTGAATTACTTGCAGG
>JBNKDM010000120.1:0-578 GCA_050288245.1 Sedimenticolaceae bacterium | reverse complement strand
CCGGTCTGGATATAGTGCATATTATCCGCCCATTTACCGGCCCCCTCATCCCCCAACATCAGATATGGGTAATCCGGACTGACACAGCCCAGCTCGATGTATTTACCGTATTGAAGAATGGTAGGGATGGCCTGAAGTGGCAGACCAGGGGTATTTTCCAGCAACGTTGGATTCTGCAAGAGTCTGACCAGGGTCAGATGGGCGTATGCTGCCGGCATGAGGGTCTCCGTGTTGTTTGTAGGGTTCCTTGGGTGGGTGGATTTTACTACTTGGATGTTGAGGGGTGCAATGAGGATCCGACTCAATCGTCATCCCGCGGCTTGACCGCGGGATCCAGGGTTGTAACTCCTGGATTCCGGCCTTCGCCGGAATGACGTGTTAAAAGTCTTGACGGTAGATGGTTATGGAGTGGGTATTGTTTTGATATAGAAGCCTAGAAATAAAATGCTCTTTTTCTTCGCATACTTCATATAGGTGATATAGGTGATATAACTGTTATGCCTACATTTTCACAACGCTATGGATATACCCCGATCGAGAAAGCATTCCAAAGAGAATGTATAGACACGGCACTAAGA
>JBNKDM010000119.1:0-581 GCA_050288245.1 Sedimenticolaceae bacterium | reverse complement strand
CTGTCACTCGTCGACCACCCGATCTAATCACTGATCAGCCTGAGACCTGGTACACCGTGACCATGGAGCCTACAGACAACCATTGGATAATGGTGCTGGATCTACCCTCTAACATACCGGAGGAAGCCTCTATGTCTGGCGATTTTCAGGTTACCAGCCACAACCAGATCCGAGATCGTCTACGCTACAGTGCCAGTTCCAGACTGAGTTACAACACAGGCCCTATCAGCCCGGAAGATCGAATCCGCGGTCTGCAGCTACCGGACAACATCACCCAACGCATGCGGGAACTGGTAAAAAAATGGCGGCTCGAGTCCACAGATAATCCGGGCGTAGTCAACCAAGCCCTCAGACATTTCCGCAATGAGGAGTTCTATTACACCCTGCGGCCGCCACTCCTGGGCGATAACCCGGTGGATCAATTCATGTTTGAGAGCAGACGTGGATTTTGTGAGCATTTCGCTACCAGCTTTGCCCTGCTGATGCGCCTGGCCGGAATCCCCTCCAGGGTGGTAACCGGCTATCAGGGCGGAGAGATGAACCCCCTTGGAGGACATCTGGTAGTCAGACAGTCGGATGCC
>JBNKDM010000118.1:0-587 GCA_050288245.1 Sedimenticolaceae bacterium | reverse complement strand
AAGGCGCGGGGGTGGAGATGGATGCGGTGATGGTGCTGTAGGCGGTGTCTTGCCGCACGTGAAAATTCACTACGCCGCGCGGAACCGACCTTCGGCTCTACTCTACTCCCCTTGCACCGTGACTGTGATTTGGCGTCGATGGGGTGCCGTACGGTGTTCCCATAAATAGATCCCTTGCCAGGTTCCGCGCGCGCAATGGCCGGCAGTGACCGGTAGCGTCAAGTCCATATTGGTCAAGATGGAGCGGATATGGGCCGGCATATCATCCGGTCCCTCCATGCTGTGTTCATAGCTGGCGTCTCCATCCGGCACCAGCCTCGCCATGAACTGTTCCAGGTCTCGGCGTACCGCTGGATCGGCATTTTCGCACAGGGTCAGCGAGGCGCTGGTATGGTGGCAGAAGACGTGACATAGGCCGGTACGGATACCCGACGCGACAATCACTTGTTCGACTTCCCGTGTGATGTTGTAGGTGCCACGGCCGTTGCACTGGATCTGTAATATCGCCTGATGAATCATCGCATTCCCCGCTGCTGCCGCTTAGCTGTTAACCGCGCCGATCTTTTCGCGCACCGAGTCCACCTTTC
>JBNKDM010000117.1:0-589 GCA_050288245.1 Sedimenticolaceae bacterium | reverse complement strand
CCCTGAATTTGTGGCAACAGCCGTCTCATGAAAAAACGCGCCGTGTGGAGTTTTGTTTGATAGAAGCCACTGCTATCTGCTGCCTGTTTCTGTGTCGCAACCTGCGCCATGCGTGCCCAGAGCCAGGCAAAGGTGGTCAAGGCAAAAATACGCAAGTAATCTGTTGCCGCCGCACCCAACTCGTCCGGATTCTGCGGGCTTGTCTCCTGTAGCCAGGTAGTGAGTGCCTGCAGTAATGCGTTGGCTTCGCTTAACGGCTCGATAAACTCGGCAAGCGCTGCCTCGCCTTTATGTTCGGCAACATAGCTATCCAGCATGTTAAAGAAGCGTTTCGGTAGTCTTCCGTCGTGGAGAAACAGCTTGCGACGGACCAGGTCCAGTGCCTGAATACCGTTGGTGCCTTCATAAATCATGAAAATCCGTGAATCGCGCATCAGTTGTTCAACCGGGTACTCACGAACATATCCATATCCGCCAAAGACCTGGATGCCATGGGAACAGACCTCCAGGGATTTGTCTGTAATGTATCCTTTTACAATGGGGGTTAAAACTTCAATCAGGGCAGCGGTATCGTTTTTAAGCTGTGCAT
>JBNKDM010000116.1:0-594 GCA_050288245.1 Sedimenticolaceae bacterium | reverse complement strand
GGCAGGGTGAGGCTGGAAATGAAGAGGAGGAGACGGCAGTGGTGGTGCTTGGTGTCGGGCGACTGGGGATGCGGAGAAGAGCGAAGGAGGGGAACAGTGAGTGCGGTGTGGAGAGGCGGAGGCAGGGGTGCATTTTATAGGGCCGGTGAGGCAGTGGGGAGGAGCGGAGGCGGCCGGCGGCGGTGGAGTTTTACTCCTCGCCAGTTTCAAAGGAGTTAAAGGGGGAAGAGGAGACGGGACGGTGCCGATTCAGTGGGGGAAGTGAAGGTGGCATGACGGCACTTCGGTTTGGCTCTTCGCGTGTGGAGGAGGGCGGCAGTCGGCGGCGCATGGCACGACGGCGCGGTTGGTGGGGTGGCGGTGCCAATGGAAGCCGGAGGTGGGAGCCGATGGAGAGACGAAAATGGGCCGAGTGATGAAATGGGCCGAAAGCCAAGGAGGCTGCAGCATAAACTCTCTCTCTTTTTTTGATTTTTAAACAGGATTTTAGATTCAAAAAATCAAAGGGTTGAAATACTTTTAAATTGAATTTGAACTGATGTCAAATTGGGGTAAATTAGAATAATTTTTTTAAAGCATTTTCAAATCTGGAAC
>JBNKDM010000115.1:0-597 GCA_050288245.1 Sedimenticolaceae bacterium | reverse complement strand
ACAAACTACCGAACATGTTCCCATCTATATAAGGTGGCTTCATCTTATTGTTATTTTTTTGTATAAATTCTGCCTGTACTTTTCTTGCATTTTCCAATTTAGATTGAAGCTCAATACTAATGTAGTTTTTCAGTGTGTGGATATGTGCCTCATTTGGCAAGCCTACGAAAAGCTCGTGTTTGATAATGTATTCATAAAAATCACGAGCAACTTTTAATTTATTCTCCGTATTGCTAGAAATAGCATTTACGGAAAATGCCAACAGTAAAATAAACGCTAACTTTTTCATATTTTATGCATAACAGTTGATTATGTTGCCGGCACAAATATCGTGATATGCCGCTGGCACCAATATTGTAATATGCCGCCAAATGTTCTATCTTTGTTCTCTAGTGGTTTCTTAGTGAACAAGGAGCAGTATTTCCCATGGATGCCGGAAGTCAATCCCAAAGCCCGTCTATAGAACGCTTTTGGTCCAGGTATTTCAAGGTCCTGAAGCTGTTTCGCGTTCCCGAGAGGTCTCACCCCTGGTACCGAAAGCATATCCAGGTGTTTATTGACGACCACCCAAGGGTCCGCTTGCAGGAACAAACTTCT
>JBNKDM010000114.1:0-597 GCA_050288245.1 Sedimenticolaceae bacterium | reverse complement strand
ATAGTTATTGTATTTGGCCGGAGGCGTGAACTTAAAATGATCTTTAGGTAACTTTGCATTGTTGACTATCTCGGTAAAGTGGAACCTGGATACCTGACCACTTTTCGACTCCATCTCCATGAGCTTAAGCCCTTTATTATCCAGGCCTAATGTAATCTTGGTGAACTGGGCGCCTGTGTCTTTTGGTATCAGCTGCACCCACTCAAGTCCGAACTTCCTTTTCATCTCTTTAATCTTGAACTGTTTATCCAACTTTTCACCACCCATGAGGGCCATGGCTGGAGTTCCCTTGAGGGCAGCATCCTGCATCATGGTGCTTACCTGTTCTATATCCGGTTCCCACACCCACACCCTAGTGCCATCGGCGATGATGTTCTGTTTGTAGGGTACCTGGTAATCCCAGCGAAAGTATTTTGGACGCTTGATGTAGAGCATACCCTGGGCATGGGCGGCGCTGTCTCTGTTTTTGGAAATTACCGTCTGAGTAAACCTGGCCTTTACCGATTTGGTATCCCGCAGAATTTTCTCCAAACGAGCCCTTCCAGCCCCCGCGGTTGCCATCTGAGTTACTGACAACGCCAAGATCACAATGATTAA
>JBNKDM010000113.1:0-604 GCA_050288245.1 Sedimenticolaceae bacterium | reverse complement strand
ACAGGTTAAGCACAATCAAGCCGACAAATAGCACTATGGCAAATTGAGTTTTACTATCATCGCCTGCGCTGCCCCAACGCACCTTAAATATCTCTGAAAACACAAACGTAAATATTATTAGCATGAAAACTGGATTCAAAAAAGACCATGCTAGACCAAAGACTGAACCTTTGTATCTTCCAACCACTTCACGTTTACTCATCTGATAAATAAGCTCACGATTCCGCAAAAGGCTTTTGCCTATAGAAATCAGTGAGGTTGGTTGTTTTGCATGTGGATTCATAGTATTTCCAGCATCCCTTTGACACATGGCATCATTACCTCGCTGCGCAAGTTATAGTTTCTCCAAAGCCAGCCTTTAAGGTATTTATTAGTGTAAACGTAGACCGCAGAAATTTTTGAGTAGGAGCTATTAACGCTGCTCTCAGTTTTGTTTCTACTGAATAATATAATCTTGCTTACCAGATGGAAGATGGAGCCAACGAATCTATGCCAACGTTTAAGAAGAGACCTTACAATCGCTGAACCTGCATACTCAGCGTTTTCGGTATTAAGAAATGACACTCAGAAACACTCCATATTCGAAACGATACTACCGTGTTAT
>JBNKDM010000112.1:0-610 GCA_050288245.1 Sedimenticolaceae bacterium | reverse complement strand
GCACGGAGAAACCGAACATCTCTTCCTGGCTGGGTCTTCTGCCCAGCAGGGCCAGATGTGCCGTCTCGGTAAAACTCCAGCTGCCCATCAGCTCTTTGTTCTTTACGCCGCAGAAGCTGTCCTTTTCCTGGGATGCGGCACTGGCGGCAGAGCCGATCAGGGTGCTGAATACGCGGAAGTGCCAGGGCATATTGGCTATGGTGGTGATGGAGAGGCGCTTACGCATGAGCGCTGGCCAGGCCAGATGGGTGGTGATTGCCGCCATCAATACTTTACAGCTGACCCGCCCTCCATTCTTGCCGGCTAGTGCCGCCAGGAAGTCGACAAATACGGAGTTTGCACCCCGTGCCGAGATGGCCTCAAGCATGGCTTCACCACAGGTGCATGGGGTATTGGAGAGGAAGATCTCCGGATCTGCCGCTTCCAACTGGGCACTGAAATCGAACCCGCTAGCGCTCGGGTCTTCCAGGCCGCTCTTCTTGAACAGGTCCATCAAAGCGATGGCGGCGGTACGGGACTTTTGCACTTGCTTGGGTCCCACCATGGCCACGGCTGCGGCCAGGGCGGTGTTAGGGCTGTTGCCGGCTGCGCGGGAGGCATCGGCGGCGGC
>JBNKDM010000111.1:0-623 GCA_050288245.1 Sedimenticolaceae bacterium | reverse complement strand
ACTTTGTCCCGGGTAGGACTCTCGCCGCCGTCTCCGACAGCTTCGGACACGGCATGGGGCCGTTTCAACACGGCCAATAGCGCATTCTATGGGAAATGCCGGTTTTGTCCAAGGATGGACTTATGCCGCGAACGACTCCATGGATGGAGGAGGTAGAGCGAAGCAGGAAGCCAGAGCCGAGGCCAGGGATGGTCGGGAACGGCGTTGCCAAGGATGAACCTATGTCGCGAACGACTCTAAGAATGGAAGAGGTAGAGCGAAGCAGGAAGCCAGAGCCGAGGCCAGAGATCAGTGTAGGGGCAACCCCCTGTGGTTGCCCTTGTCGAAAATGTCCATCCCACTCAACGTTTCGACTTGAATTACCAATGGAAGCGGCTCACACCTGCAGCCAAAAGGTGACCGGTCCGTCATTGGTCAGGGTCACCTGCATCTCAGCGCCAAACTGGCCGAAGCCCACCGGCGCATAACCGGCGGCAGCCTGTCGACAGAGATAATCGAACAGCTGCACACCCATTTCCGGCGGCGCGGCGGTAGAAAAACCTGGGCGCGTGCCCTTTTGCGTATCTGCCGCCAGGGTGAATTGGGGCACCAGCAGCAAGCCACCACCGATATCCTGTAGACTC
>JBNKDM010000110.1:0-624 GCA_050288245.1 Sedimenticolaceae bacterium | reverse complement strand
CGTACAAGCGACCAAAGTTGATTTGATTTCTATCTCTGGCCACAAAATGTATGGTCCTAAAGGCATCGGTGCACTTTATGTTCGCCGTAAGCCGCGCATCCGTTTGGAAGCACAAATGCATGGCGGTGGTCATGAGCGTGGTATGCGCAGTGGTACCTTGCCGACTCACCAAATCGTGGGCATGGGTGAGGCTGCTGCTATTGCTAAAGCTGAAATGGACAAAGATAACGAACGTATTCGTTATCTGCGCGATAAGTTGTGGAATGGCATCAAAGATATTGAAGAAACCTATATCAATGGTGATATAGAACACCGTGTATGCGGTAGCTTGAACGTAAGTTTTGCATACGTTGAAGGTGAGTCATTGATGATGGCACTGAAAGATCTCGCGGTATCTTCTGGTTCTGCCTGTACATCAGCAAGCCTTGAACCATCGTACGTACTACGTGCTCTTGGTCTTAATGATGAATTGGCTCACAGCTCAATTCGTTTCTCATTCGGTCGTTTTACGACAGAAGAAGACATTGATTATGCGATTGAATTGATTCGTGTAGCTGTCAACAAATTACGCGACATGTCTCCACTATGGGATATGTACAAGGAAGGGGTAGATTTGAGCACTGT
>JBNKDM010000109.1:0-630 GCA_050288245.1 Sedimenticolaceae bacterium | reverse complement strand
CACCTCGGCCGCCTTGACCGACATGCGTTGCGCCAGATCGGCAACCGTGATGGACTCAGGTATCTCTACATCATGCACTACCGGAGCCGTTGGTTTCACAAATCCGTGCTGGGTCTCCTGCTGCACCTGCACCGGACGTTTCTTCTGTGCCTTGCCCTTACGCCGCCCGCTTTTATCCTTTGCTACATGCAGTTCCTCACGTCCATGACGGGTGGTCGCCTTGTGTTCCTTATGACGACCACGCTGTTCATCTTTGCGGTGCGCAGTCTTCTTGCCACTCTTCTCTTCGGCCACGCGCAGGGCTTCCGCCTCAATAGCCTTCCTTTTCGCCTCTTCCATGGCCTCTTCTTCGGTAAGCTCTTTTTCCGCAGGTTTTGCTGCCTCTTTAGCCTCTGGCTTGGAGACGGACTTGGCCTCCTGTTCTTGCTCACCTTTTGGCTTAGAAACCGGTTCCACTTCCTTGACCTTCTGTTCCTCGGCCTTTTGTTTATCTTTCAGCGCATTCTCACGCTTCGCCAGTTCGGCATTACGTCTGGCCTCTGCCTCGGCCGCGATCTGCTTTTTTAGCTCATCCTGCTCCGCTAGCGCCTTCCTGGCTGCTTCTGCGTCTTTCAGTCTCTTTTCCTTCTC
>JBNKDM010000108.1:0-641 GCA_050288245.1 Sedimenticolaceae bacterium | reverse complement strand
GATCAGGTCCGTAGGGGCGTCACATGGCAAGGATTGCTCCCAGCAATCCTTGCCATGGAGTCGTCTCCCCAAGGGGGAGAGGGGATGCAGGGATAGAACCATGGGAGTGTATGGATCAGATCCAAGTGCCGAGCACCAGAGAAAACCGTCATTCCCGCCTGCGTGGGGGATGACGAAACAATACGCAATAGCGCGAAGCAATCAGTACCTGGATCCCCGCCTGCGCGGGGATGACGATCTGCATGTTTATCCTTTCCGTGCGCATAAAACTGGATCCCCGCCTGCGCGGGGATGACGAGCTTCTATGATACACGGGCGGTAGAGATGCAGGGTCTAGGTATCAGGGACATTGTCCCTAACTCTGTATATCTATTTAGAGAATATCAGTCCGCCCGGGCCTGCATCCACATGGATGATATCATCCGGTCCAAAGCTTCCACTCAACACCTCCTTGGCCAGTGGATTCTCCAGCTGCTGACGAATAACCCGCTTCAGCGGGCGCGCCCCGTAGACCGGATCAAACCCGGCCTCACCCAGCAGATCCATGGCGGCATCGGTCAGCTCAATCCCCATATCCCGGTCAGCCAGACGCTGCTTCAGGTACTGGATCTGGATATCGGCAATGGCCCGTATCTGTTCAC
>JBNKDM010000107.1:0-645 GCA_050288245.1 Sedimenticolaceae bacterium | reverse complement strand
CTGCTGTTCGTGGATCTGGACAACTTCAAGATCATCAACGACACCTGCGGCCATGATGTCGGAGACCAATTATTGATCGAGGTCGCTCGTCGGCTGGTTTCCTGCGTGCGCGATGGCGACACCGTCTCGCGTTTAGGTGGCGACGAGTTCGTTGCCATGCTGGAGGATTTGAGCGAGATTCCTGCCGAAGCTGCGGCACAGGCCAAGATTGCCGCCGGGAAAGTGCTGGAGGTGCTCAACCAGCCGTACTCCATCGCCGGCCAGGTACACCACAGCACCCCCAGTATCGGCGCCACGCTCTTTGTCGGCAATCGCGATTCAGTCGACGAACTGCTGAAACAGGCGGACATCGCTATGTATCAGGCCAAGGCGGCCGGACGCAACACCTTGCGCTTCTTCGATCCCGACATGCAGGCTGCCATTGCTACCCGGGTGAGTATGGAAGCCGACTTGCGCCAGGGACTGATCGGACAGCAGTTTGTGCTCCACTATCAGCCGCTGGTCGATGGACAGAGTGGCATCATCGGCGCAGAAGCCCTGCTGCGCTGGCAGCATCCCCAGCGCGGAATCATATCGCCGGCCCAGTTCATTCCGCTTGCCGAGGAAACCGGACTGATCCTGCCTATCGGACAATGGGTGTTAGCA
>JBNKDM010000106.1:0-645 GCA_050288245.1 Sedimenticolaceae bacterium | reverse complement strand
TGGTACTGGAGATGGTGCGTGGGGTGTTGCAGCACAGCCAGGCGGCGGTGGCGGTGGCGGTCAGTGGTATAGCCGGTCCGGATGGCGGCAGCGAAGAGAAGCCGGTTGGGACAGTGTGGCTGGCCTGGGCCAGCAGGGATGGAGAGATAACCAGCAGCAAGATGCTGTTCTCTGGAGATAGGGACATGGTGCGTTACCAATCGACCATATCGGCACTGCAGGGGTTAATGGATCTCATTGGCTGAGATTAAATTCAATAATCTGTTTTTCGCCCTCTGGCCAGACCAGACGGTCAGGACAGGGTTGGTGCATTTACAGCATGGGCTCTCTGGACATGATGGACGATGGCACCATCCGGATGATCTGCATATGACCCTGGTGTTTCTGGGAAAGGTCGCGCCTGAGCGACTTGAGTGTGTGCATCGCGTGGCTGGTAAGATCGCGGCGCAGCCATTCAGCATAGAGTTGAATCGGCTGGGTTATTGGAAGAGGCCACGCATACTCTGGTGTAGCCCAGATCACACCCCGCATCCGCTTATACGACTGGTGCATGAGCTGCAACTGGGTCTGTCAGGGTGTGGATTCCGTCCGGAGCAGCGGGACTACAGACCCCACGTGACCCTGGCGCGCAAGGCCGGACGGGTT
>JBNKDM010000105.1:0-645 GCA_050288245.1 Sedimenticolaceae bacterium | reverse complement strand
AACGCCGCAACTGACCGGGTTTGAGTCCCTTGGTGTTACCCCAGAGTTGTTTCATGCGGGATTTTCGAACCGTGTATATTGCCCCAGAAAAGTCAGAGGAATGGTTCCCGTAGGGCCGTTGCGCTGTTTGGCGATGATGATTTCAGCCGTTCCCCGATTGGGGTTGTTTTCATCTTTATGGTAGACCTCGTCCCGATAGATAAAGGCGACGACGTCGGCATCCTGTTCCAGGGCGCCGGATTCACGCAAATCAGAGAGTTGCGGCCTTTTGTCGGTCCGTTCTTCCAGTCGGCGATTGAGCTGGGACAGGGCGATCACCGGTACATTTAACTCTTTGGCCAACAGTTTCAAGGCACGCGAAATTTCAGAGATTTCAAGATCCCGACGATCGTAAGATTTGTGGCCCTTCATGAGCTGAACATAGTCGATGATAATCAGTCCCAAACCGTTGTCCATTTTCAGCCGGCGTGACTTGGTGCGGATGGATGTGGCCGAGATATCGGGAGAGTCATCGATGAAGACGGGGGCCTCGGACAAATTACTGGCGGCTTCAGTGATGCGATTCCAATCTTCAGGGTTTAAAAATCCACCGCGCAATCGATTGGAGTCCACCCGGGCTTCGGAACAGAGCATCCGTTCGGATAA
>JBNKDM010000104.1:0-646 GCA_050288245.1 Sedimenticolaceae bacterium | reverse complement strand
GGCCATGGCCAACGCCTGGCATGCCAAGATGGGCTGCCTACGGGAGATGTGCAAAAAGATAGTGGAGACCCTGAATCAGGAGTGGCAGCTCTCTTCGCGCTGGACCCCGGAGGAGGCCATTGAGATCTTTTTCATGACCATCTCCATCAATAACTGGATGCATCTGGTGGAAGAGCTAGGCTGGTCCCAGGCCCAATATATCAACGGCATGAAACGGCTGTTACGCAGCACCCTGGTTAAACTATAGAGACCCGTACCCATATACTTTGGGACCGTAACCTCACATCCAGCACACCGTCATCCCCGCGCAGGCGGGGATCCAGAATCGCTCTCCACTTTGGGGAGAGGGGAATAGATGGGACAGCAGTGAGTCTCACCCTATTGATCTTCTATTGCTCCTTGAAATTACCACCAATATGGACGACTCTTTAATCTCAGGTGCAGGATGTATAGCAGTGGTCATATCCAACAAGCGTTGATGGCGCTGTCGGCTCCGCTAGCAACGCCTTCGGCAGCATTCGCACAAAGCAAATCAATATCCCCTGATAGATATGTTTGCCGCGCCGGCTAAAGATGGATTTCTAGTTCTAGGGAGGGAACACAATGCACGATCAGTTTCTATATCAATTGGATGTCAACGCGTCAG
>JBNKDM010000103.1:0-649 GCA_050288245.1 Sedimenticolaceae bacterium | reverse complement strand
GGAGAGTTTTCGTAAAAACAAGGCAACGCTTGGCGGGATGGATTTTGTGGTTATGATTCGTTCTGGCGTCCATAAGGTGAGTAATCGGCAGCTGTTTGCATCTCTAGACCGCCACTGGGTTCAACTTAGAACTAAACTTTCTGGATTGGATAGTTAGTTGATTTTAGATCAGGTTTAATCATTTAGATTGTTTTTAGCTGATCATACTATTATAAACACCTATACATATTTTTAGAGACCGTCCATGGATAATCTGCGCCTGATCTTGGTTTTTTCCTTAGTTCTCGTTCTACTTCTGTTATGGCAGGCCTGGCAGGAGGATTATGGACCATCGTCCACCACTGCGACGGCATCCACTACGAACGGGGAGCAGACTGTCCCAACCACATCGGAAATCCCTAAGGGTGCCGGTTCCAAGGAGAGCTCCATACCCGATGTCAAGGTTACCGCAGGTAAACAGACCCCGGATGTATCTGGTAAGCCTGCGATCACAAGTGCCGCTAAATCTACCGGAGATTTGATCACGGTTAAGACCGATCTGTTCACCCTGGAGGTGGATACTATGGGCGGTACTGTGAAAGACCTCTATCTGATGGATTACCCCCTCACCATTGATTCGCCTGATGAAAAATTTCACCTGATGAAATCC
>JBNKDM010000102.1:0-653 GCA_050288245.1 Sedimenticolaceae bacterium | reverse complement strand
GGATCATATCGGCACCATGATCGGTTTCTGCGGTCTGCTGGCTGAGGCCGAGACTGAGTGTCTCACGCGCGGTGATATCACAGGGGCAGATGACCTTAAGCAGAAACGGGACTCCTTTCTGGTCGAGCAGTTGGGACGTTGGGGACCGGGCTGGTGCCTGATCGCTGCCAAAGCGGCCCATCACTCCTTCTATCGCAAGATCCTGATAATGGCGGAGCAACTGTTATGGAGTGAACTGAGTGTGAGCGTCGATCGTCGCAAGTTGCGCGAACTGGCGGAGTTGAACCGGCGTGAGCCAAAGCGCCTCGATTATGATGCGGATTTCCGCAAGGCATCCGGTTTATAGGAGGCGGTATGAGACTGTTGCTGGTTGAGGCATCTGGACGCGGTTTTCTAAGCCACTACACCCATGCCCTGGCCCTGGGGATGTACCGGGCCGGGTTGAAGGTACAGTTGCTGACCGGCAAGCGGGACGAACTGAACGGCTGGCCCGTTCCCTTCCATAAGCAGGCCTGCCTGGATGTTAGTGGGCGGGGTTGGCGCTGTATCCGGCGGCATGTGATGGAGGAACAGCCGGATCTGGTGCATCTGCAATGGGTGGATAATCCTCTTGCCGCCCTACGTTTCGTGCGTTGGGCACAGCGGCGAGGGGT
>JBNKDM010000101.1:0-653 GCA_050288245.1 Sedimenticolaceae bacterium | reverse complement strand
ACGTGATCCTGATCGGCGAGATCCGCACCCGGCAGACCATGGAGCACGCCATCACTTTCGCCGAGACCGGCCATCTTTGCCTCTCCACTTTGCACGCCAACAACGCCAATCAGGCCCTGGATCGCATTATCCACTTCTTTCCGGAGGATACTCGGGACCAGATCTTCATGGACCTCTCCCTCAATTTAAAAGCGATTGTCGCCCAGCAGCTGATTCCGAAGGCCGACGGCCACGGTCGTCGCGCCGCTATCGAGGTGATGTTGAACACGCCGCTGGCGGCCGAGCTGATCCGCAAAGGTGAGATCCACAAGCTCAAGGAGTTGATGAAGCGCTCCACCGAGCACGGTATGATCACTTTCGATCAACACCTCTACCAACTCTACGAGGAGGGTGTGATCAGTTACGAGAATGCCCTGGCCTATGCCGATTCCGCCAATGATGTACGTCTGATGATCAAGCTAGGCGCGTCCCAGGCCAAGGATGCCCTGGTCGACGGCCTGGACGGCATTACTCTCCTGGACGGCAAACAGTAGTCCTCCCCGGGGGTGGCGGAGATTCGGATTATGGAGCCTCCGATCAATCCCTGAAGCGGCGAGTTCCCTGAGGCGTATCGCTCGAGCGCTCCTCTCCCTGTCAAGTCACGGATTGAGGAA
>JBNKDM010000100.1:0-656 GCA_050288245.1 Sedimenticolaceae bacterium | reverse complement strand
CTCATCTCACTTGGGTTTTTAGACTTTGTTGAGCATGAAATTTTGTTGACAATCTATGTAGCATCCCTCTTGATAGAGGGGCATACCTAAACTCAAGATTAAATATAAAATGCATTTCTTCAACTTGAGCTCGCATAATGTTGATTGTTGCCACTTCATTTCTTTTTGACTTCATGAGGGTTGCCACATTTGATCTTGCTTTGGCATTGACTCTTTGGAGGTTGTGACTTGGGATACTTCAAACCGTATGATCAACTCCCACTTTTGATTCAAATTGCTTTCCCTTTTTACCAAACCATCAGATGGTGAACACAAGGAACAGCTAGTGCAACGGCCAGCCCAGCAACAAGAACAACAACAATGCTCACCTGGAGCAACTACTCACCACCCAAACTCAGTTGATGCAAGCAATGCTGCAGACCCTCAACAACATGCAGCCCAACCAGCAGCAAGCACCCCCACCTCCACCACCACACCAGTCTCGTTTGGCGGAGTTCCTGCGAACTCGCCCCACCACCTTCTCACAATCCAAAGACCCCATGGACGCAGAAGATTGGCTCAAGGGGGTTGAAAAGAAACTCGTGATCGCCCAATGCACTGATCACGAGAAGGTCCTTTTTGCTGCGCACCAACTCTATGGGACAGCAGCCAACTGG
>JBNKDM010000099.1:0-696 GCA_050288245.1 Sedimenticolaceae bacterium | reverse complement strand
TGCGCTTCATATCTGCATTCATCTATTGCATCTCCGGTCAGTTACTGGGGTTAAGTTTAGGACACTGCTTATTGATGACCAGGAGGGTGGGCATAGTCGTAGGTGTGCAGAAAGCCACCGGCAGGCCAGCTCCTATGGCTGGCCATATGTTGAAACCACTCATTGTCATCTCCTCTCAGGGCATGTCGCTAGCTGGTAGTGCTCTATTGCGACCTGCTGCCTCTATACATGCTGTGGAGTTATTCGGATCTTAGCGCCCGACTTACAACCACAAGCCAGATCCATAATATAAGGAAGACCTGATTAATTCCATGTCTGTTATCACGTGGCTTGAGCGCGTTTGTAGGATATCCCCTCTCCCCCTTTGGGGGAGAGGGTTAGGGTGAGGGGGGATTGGGATGGCACCATAAACCTCTTTCGGCGCAGCTATCAACCAGAGGACTGGGCTCCTACAGTCTGTCCCTCGCCCCCACTCTTAGCCAGAGAACACGCCAATAAAGAATAAAGCGAAGCTGTCGCTTACAGGATAATGTTACCCCTGTACCGGCACTGCGTAGGTGTATGAGGTAGCATGGCAGTAGTGTTACTATTGAACAATTAAGCCGAACTATCTGTGTGATTAATTTTTAAGGGAAAATGATGGCAAAAACTGCATTAATAACAGGCATCACTGGACAGGATGGTGCCTATCTGGCG
>JBNKDM010000098.1:0-704 GCA_050288245.1 Sedimenticolaceae bacterium | reverse complement strand
CAAAAGGCATATGTGTTCGTTGAAGTTAACGTAAATACTGAAAAGCCATACGTCCTTACAGTTTTAAATCGAAGCAGCTTCGATATTTTGCTAAATAGTATTAAGGCGGATCCAGATGGGTTTCCTGAGGAAAATAATGGCTTAATGATAAATGGAGCAGCATTATTTAGAAATAAACGATTAAAGCCAGGTCAAAGCATTAGGTTATTTTTCACATCTAAAGAAATCGGGAAATATGATAGTAGAAAATTTACTATTAACTATTCTACATATTTTACTGAAAATAAATTGGTGCCCAGGCTAGAACAAGAATGCAACCATGAATTCTGTCATATTGAACATACAACCAATGTGAGAGTTTCAGCAAAAATAACGCAAACTATCTATTAATGAAGCACACACATAACAAGAAAATCATGCCGCTCACTATCGTTCGCTGGGACGCTCTGAGCCTCCCCAAAAAGAGTTGACACCAATCTTAGAAAGAGAGGTGTCAAATGGGGAAGAATCATTCAATTGATTTAAAGATCAAGGCGGTACTAAAGGCAAGCAAGCCAGGAATAACGGCAAGCGATGTAGCGCAGGAGATAGGCATTCACACCTTTTCTCTGTATCGTTGGAAGAAGGAGTTACGCGACGCAGGATTACTAAACAAGATGCCAAAGAAGAAAGACCTGGAAGCCGACCTTGGACTCGAAGATAAG
>JBNKDM010000097.1:0-827 GCA_050288245.1 Sedimenticolaceae bacterium | reverse complement strand
GATGCTATTCGCAAGCTCATCACATCCGGCTACTGGGTCCCCGCCTGCGCGGGGATGACGGTTTTCTCTGGCCCTCGGCCCTAATCCCTACACCCCCCTCTCCCCCTTGAGGGGGGAGAGGGTTGGGGTGAGGGGGTAATACGATGATGTGCTTCGCGCAGGAGCGGGCTTGTACAGATCAATACCCCCTCTCCACCTTTGGGGGAGAGGGTTGGGGTGAGGGGGTAATGTGATGATGCTATTCGCAAGCTCATTACATCCGGCTACTGGATTATTCGCTACGCTCACCCTTCGGGCCGCCCTAAAGGGCGTTCAACGCGCTATGCGCTTTTGTCCCGCCTGCGCGGGAATGACGGTTTTTTCTGGCCCTCGGCCCTGATCCCTACATCCCCCTCTCCCCCTTGGGGGGGGAGAGGGTTGGGGTGAGGGGGTAATGTGATGATGCGATTCGCAAGCTCATCACATCCGGCTACTGGGTCCCCGCCTGCGCGGGAATGACGGTTTTCTCCGGCCCTCGGCCCTCGGCCCTAATCCCTACACCCCCTCTCCCCCTTGAGGGGGGAGAGGGTTGGGGTGAGGGTGTTAGGGTTAGGGGTGAATAGGTGAACGGGTGATATGGTAGCTTTTGCCCCTCATCCTAACCTTCTCCCCAGAGGGGAGAAGGGACGGTCATGCCAGTTGCATTTCATCCCCCCCTCTCTCCGTCGAGTGACAGAAGGCCAGCCAGTAACTTGTATCTTTAATCCCCCTCTCCACCTTGTGGGGGAAGGGTTAAGGTGAATGGGGGATTGGGTTGGCACCATAAACATCTTTCGGCGCAGAATTCG
>JBNKDM010000096.1:0-1400 GCA_050288245.1 Sedimenticolaceae bacterium | reverse complement strand
GGTCTCCTGGGCGGTAACCGCACTTGAGGATACGCAGGTAGCCACCGGGGCGCTCCTGGTAACGCGGGCCGAGCTCGGCAAACAACTTACCCACGGCAGCCTTATCGCGCAGACGGGAGAAAGCCAGTCGGCGCTTAGCAACACTGTCAGACTTCGACATCGTGATCAGTGGCTCTGCCACACGACGCAGCTCTTTCGCCTTCGGCACGGTGGTCTTGATCAGCTCGTGCTTTATCAAAGAGACAGTCATGTTCCTGAACATGGCGTTACGATGACTGCTATTACGGTTTAATTGCCGTCCTGATTTGCGATGACGCATGGGTCGACTTCCCCAAATTCAATGAGTGTTTATAAAAAAACTGGCGCAACTAGTGAGCCAACTGCTCTTCAATGTTTTCCGGCGGCCAACGCTCAAGACGCATGCCGAGCGAAAGGCCACGACGGGCCAACACATCCTTTATCTCTGTCAGCGATTTCTTGCCCAGGTTGGGCGTTTTCAGCAGCTCCACTTCGGTGCGCTGAATCAGGTCGCCAATCAGAAAGATATTCTCAGCTTTAAGACAGTTCGCGGAGCGAACCGTCAGCTCGAGATCATCAACCGGTCGCAACAGGATCGGGTCGATAGCAGGCTCTTCAGGCTCTGCCACGGCCTCAGCCGCCTCTGCCTCCAGGTCGACGAAAACAGACAGCTGGTCACGCAGGATACTAGCGGACCTTCTGATTGCCTCTTCAGGATCGATGGTGCCATTGGTCTCGAGTTCGATCACCAACCTATCCAGATCCGTATTCTGCTCAACACGCGCAGATTCGACAGAGTAGGCCACATTGCGCACAGGGCTGAAGGATGCATCCACCTGCAGCATGCCAATGGGGCGATCGTCTCCCGCGGAACCCTGGCGTATCGCCGCCGGCTGATAACCGCGGCCACGACGGACATTAAGCGTCATGTTGATTTCGCCTGACTTTGTCAGCGTGGCAATGACATGATCAGGATTGGCGATTTCGACGTCGTGATCCAGAACGATGTCACTTGCAAATACCTGACCCGGGCCTTTCTTCTGCAGGCGCAGAGTCGCTTCATCGCGACTGTGCATAATGATGGCTACCTGCTTGAGGTTCAGCAAAATATCGAGCACGTCCTCCTGCACACCTTCCATCGTGGTGTACTCATGTAGCACATCGGCAATCTCGACTTCAGTAATCGCACTGCCAGGCATGGAGGAGAGCAGGATACGTCTCAGGGCATTGCCCAGGGTATGTCCAAACCCCCTCTCAAGCGGCTCCAGCGTCACCTTCGCACGTGTGCCGGTGAGCTGCTGCACATTGACGATCCGAGGCTTGAGAAACTCCGTAACGCTTTCGGTCATGTATTTTCCTCTCGTCACTGCTTACTTACTTAG
>JBNKDM010000095.1:0-1642 GCA_050288245.1 Sedimenticolaceae bacterium | reverse complement strand
GCCCGCGTGGTGAAACTGATCCGCATTGCCGAATACAAACGACGCCAGGCGCCGGTCGGCGTGCGCATCACGGATCGCGGTTTCGGCAAGGACTGGCGCTATCCCATCACCGTTCGTTACCAGGATGAATTTTAGTTATACTTGTCACACTTATTAATACGGAGCCAACATGAAAAAGATCGAAGCCATCATCAAACCGTTCAAACTCGACGAAGTGCGCGAAGCATTGTCACTGCTGGGTGTTAGCGGACTGACCGTTACCGAGGTCAAGGGCTTCGGGCGCCAGAAAGGGCACACCGAGTTGTATCGCGGTGCCGAATATGTGGTGGATTTCCTGCCCAAGATCAAGGTGGAAGTGGTGGTCAGCGCGGCCATTCTGGACACGGCAGTCGAAGCCATCGTCAAGGCTGCCAATACCGGCAAGATCGGCGACGGAAAGATTTTCATCACGCCGGTAGAACAGGTCATTCGTATCCGTACCGGCGAAACCGACGAATCTGCGCTCTGAATCCCTTTTTCAGGCTCACGGACATGCCAACAGGCATTTCCGTGAGTTACTGCCTCTTTGACGCAAACAAGCCTTCCTGACCGGATTTCCGGCTATCCAGCCGTTGAGTCATTGTGCCGCTTCGGTTACAATGCGCGCCCTGTTTATCCGGTAATTACCATGGATAGACGGTAATTCGCACACTCGTCATGTTGGGGTGTCTCCGGAAAGCGGGGATCAGATTGGCGGGTGGAGGACTTAACCCTTAACGATTGGAGCAATAAATGCAAGTAACCATGCGTCAGATGCTGGAGGCGGGTGTCCATTTCGGTCACCAGACCCGTTTCTGGAACCCAAAGATGGCCCCTTATATTTTCGGTCATCGCAACAAGATTCACATCGTCAATCTGGAAAAAACCCTCGAGATGTTCAACGAGGCGTTAAAGGAAGTTCGCAAGATCGCGGCGAAAAAGGGCACTATCCTGTTCGTAGCGACCAAGCGCCAGGCGCGCGATATCATCCGCGAAGAAGCGCAACGCTGCGGTTCTCCTTTTGTTTCCCAGCGCTGGCTGGGCGGAATGTTGACCAATTTCAAGACCGTTCAACAGTCAATCAAACGCCTGCGCGAGCTGGAAGCAATGGTCGAGGACGGCAGTATCGAAAAAATTTCCAAGAAAGAAGGCCTGATGTTCCGCCGCGAGCTGGACAAGCTGGATCGAAGCCTGGGCGGTATCAAGGACATGCAGGGCTTGCCTTCCGCCATTTTCGTGATCGATGTCGGCTACCAGAAGGGTACTGTCACTGAAGCAATGAAGCTGGGCATCCCCGTGATCGGCGTGGTGGATACCAACCATAGCCCGCAGGGTGTGGACTTCGTGATTCCCGGCAACGATGATTCCAGCCAGGCGATCCGCCTGTATGCGCGCGGCGTAGCCGATGCGATCCTGGAAGGGCGTGAACAGGCGCTGAGCGACCTGACAGCACAAATCGCTGAAGCGGAAGTTGTCGAATAAACAGCCTTCCCGCAACGAGGGGGCGCAAGCCCCCTTTTTTGTAACCTGAATTTTAGTTGAGTATATTAGGAGCATAAGATGGCGGAAATCACCGCAAGTATGGTGAAAGAACTGCGCGAGGCTACCGGCCTCGGCATGATGG
>JBNKDM010000094.1:0-1704 GCA_050288245.1 Sedimenticolaceae bacterium | reverse complement strand
CGGTGTAAATATCATGGAGTTCTGTAAGGCATTTAATGCCAAGACCCAGAACATGGAGAAGGGCATGCCTATCCCTGTGGTGATCACTGTATATGCAGATCACTCCTTCACTTTCATAACCAAAACCCCGCCAGCATCTGTTTTGCTGAAGAAGGCTGCTGGAATTCCCAAGGGCAGCGGTGTTCCTAATATGAATAAGGTGGGTAAGGTGAACCGTGCCCAGCTGGAGGAGATAGCCACCACCAAAATGGAAGATTTAAACGCTGTTGATATGGATGCTGCGGTGCGCATTATTGCTGGAAGTGCCCGTTCTATGGGTATCGAAGTTGAGGAGGGCTAAGTCATGGCAAAGCTGACAAAGCGCGCGCGCGCGATAAAAGAGAAGGTGGATGCCAGCAAGCAGTATGTGGCAGAAGAGGCCTTTGCTCTGCTTAAGGAGCTTTCAACGGTTAAGTTTACTGAGTCCGTAGATGTAGCGGTGAATCTCGGGGTCGATGCAAGAAAATCAGATCAGGTGGTGCGTGGTTCTACCGTGCTGCCAAAAGGTACCGGTAAGACAGTGCGAGTGGCTGTTTTTGCCCAGGGCGCCAATGCAGATGCAGCCAAAGAGGCTGGAGCCGACGTGGTCGGCTTTGAAGATCTGGCTGCCGACATCAAGGCCGGCAATATGGACTTTGATGTGGTGATTGCAACTCCGGATGCGATGCGTGTCGTTGGCCAGCTAGGCCAGATTCTCGGCCCGCGTGGATTGATGCCTAACCCTAAGGTTGGAACCGTTACACCTGACGTGGTCCAGGCGGTCAATAACGCCAAGGCAGGCCAGGTTCGCTACCGCAATGATAAGGCGGGTATCGTCCACTGCCCCATTGGCAGGGTTGGTTTTGAACCAGCCGATCTGCTGGAAAATCTCAATGCACTGCTGGTTGACCTAAAAAAGGCAAAGCCTAGTTCAGCTAAGGGTGTATATCTGCGGAAGATTACTGTATCCACAACCATGGGCCCAGGCCTGGTGGTTGATCAATCTTCGCTGAGTATTTGATTTAACTCTGTGCTGGTTCTGGATTGAACCGGTACAGCTTAGAGGATTATTGCTTCACTATCCTCTTTGAAATGACGCGGGCTTCCAGCCCGCATACAGACTTTGTAGCTCCGGACTAATAGGGTGGGTAATAACCTTCGTTAGCTTGGTCGCTGTCAAAGACCGTAGGTGCACATAGTGCTTAAAGGTGCCTGGATGGATTCAGGTTCGGCCTGCGCAGACGGGGCTTCGGAATCGGGTTAATCCTGATGACGGCGCACGTTAATAAACGCGGCATTCGTATGGGTGCCGTAATTTTTAGTTAGGAACGGATGTTTCGTTCCGCCGTAGTCAGGAGGTGACGAGTGCCACTCAATTTTGAGCAGAAACAAGCAGTCGTTGCTGAAATCGCTGAAGTGGCCGGTAGTGCCTACTCTGCGATTGCATCCGAGTATAGCGGTTTGACTGTGGGTGAGATGACTGAGCTGCGTGCCAAGGCGCGCGAGTCAGGTGTCTATATCCGCGTGGTCAAGAATACGCTTGCCCGGAGAGCATTCGAGGGTACGGATTTCGCTTGTATGGCAGATGGGCTGGTAGGTCAGCTTGTTCTGGCCTTTTCGCAGGAAGATCCAGGTTCTGCCGCTCGCGTGATTAAAGACTTCTCGAAAGAGCATGACAAACTGGTC
>JBNKDM010000093.1:0-1834 GCA_050288245.1 Sedimenticolaceae bacterium | reverse complement strand
ATCCTGAGGTGATGTAGTATTGAGCTGAAATCCGGCTTTCGCACCGGACTGGATCAGCTTGTCCAGCGGCAGATACATCAGACTATTACTATCCTTCGTATCTATGATGACCTTACTGGTCTTGCCAAGAACATTTTCAATAGTATCAAGATAGAGTCTTTGACGTGTGACCTCAGGGGCCTTTTCGTACTCGGTAAGAACTGCCAAAAAGCGGCTGGCCTCACCCTCTGCCTCGGCGATTACCTGCTCTTTATAGCCACTGGCATCGGCCAGTTTACGTGCGGCATTACCACGAGCCACCGGGATGACCTCATTGGAGTAGGCCTGGGCCTGATTCTCTTTCTTCTCTTTATCTTCACGCGCCTTGATGGCATCGTCAAACGCACCCTTAACCTGCTCCGGCGGCTTAGCCGGCTGCATGTTAATACCAATGATCTCAATACCTGTGCGGTAGTTGTTTATCAGATCCTGAGTGCTCTTCTTGATCCGGTCAGCGATGGCGCCGCGACCCTGGGTAAGGATAAAATCCAATTTACTCTTACCAATGGTCTCACGCACTGCCGTCTCGGTTACATCACGCAGGGTCTTGTCCGGATTCTGATCCTGGAACCAGTAATCGGCCACATCCTGAATCCTGGACTGCACTGTCAACTCGATATCGACGATGTTTTCGTCCTGGGTCAGCATCAGCGCCTGATGCCGAAAGGAGAGTACCTCATCGACGTTAAACTTCTCCACTGTCTCGATCGGGTATGGCAGATGCCAGTGCGGACCTGGATCGGTAACCTCCTGGTATGCACCAAAACGCAGTATTACTCCGCGCTCCGCCGGCTCGATGATATAGAACCCACTCGCCAGCCAAACCAGGAGGGCAACCACAGCAATCACGCCTATCCCAACAGAGCCAGGACCCCGCATCTGGCCATCTGCCCCGGATCCTCCGGAAGGACCTTTGCCCCCGCCGAACAAGCCGCCAAGCTTATCCTGAAGCTTCTTTACTACCTCATCCAGATCAGGCGGGCCCTGATCACTACCGTTGCCGCCCCAAGGATCTTTGCCCCCACCGGGTTCGTTCCAGGCCATGTACTACTCCTGTTGTATATACAGTTGTGCGGTTTTCCCGCGAAGTTGGCTAATTCTAGCCTGCATGCAATCGAAAATGAACCACAATAGCAGATCCATTGCCCATAGATTGGTGTGTCCTGCGGTTATTTCAACATAGATGGTCAGTTTCTTTCCTGCAACTGCCCCTTACTGACCAGACGATCATACTCCCGCCTATGCATCTCCACCTCCATCTTCCAGCCACCCTGCTCAAGCGGCTCTTCTGACAATACCTTGGCAACCTGATATAGCAGAGAACGAATACGTCCCTGTTCCGGCTTTAGATATATGGCGTGACGCACATATCCCTGATGAAAAAACTCTGCCACTGCCTCCAGCAGCAGATCAGTACCAGCTCCATCCCGGGCCGAGATCCAAACCCTTTTGACCAAACCATCCTCACCTAACTCCACATGCGGCATTTCGTTATCCAGGAGATCTACCTTATTGTATATCTCTATCTGGGGTATCTCGCTGGCACCTATCTGCTTCAGTACTGCGTTCACCTCTGCAATACACACTGACCTCTGAGGGGTGGCGCAGTCAATGACATGTAGCAGAAGATCGGCAGAGACCGTCTCCTGGAGCGTCGATTTGAATGCGGCCACCAGCTCATGCGGCAGGTGTGAGATAAACCCCACAGTATCCGCCAGCACCACCGCCCCCTCACCCGGCAACTCCACCCGCCTCAGTGTGGGATCCAGGGTGGCAAACAGCTGGTCGGCGGCAT
>JBNKDM010000092.1:0-2203 GCA_050288245.1 Sedimenticolaceae bacterium | reverse complement strand
TGGTCGCATTTGGGCGGAGGGCAAGGTTAACAAAGGCGCGACTGTATATTTTACTCTACCGAGCAGGGAGAATACGCATGAGTAACGAATCTAAGGAAGTGGAAATTTTGTTGGTGGAGGATAACCCCACCGATGCGGAGCTATGCATCCGGGCGTTGAAGAAGAGCAATTTGGCCAATAGTCTGGTATGGGTGAAAGACGGTGCGGAGGCGCTGGATTTTCTTTTTGCAACCGGTGTGTATGCCGATCGTGACATACTCTCTCCACCCAAGGTTGTTTTGCTGGATCTGCGGTTGCCTAAAATAGATGGCCTGGAGGTTCTACGCAAGGTCAAGGATGACGAACGTACCAAATCCATCCCGGTGGTGGTTCTGACGTCCTCCAAGGAAGACCGCGATGTGGTGGATAGTTATAAACTAGGAGTCAACAGCTACATCAGCAAGCCGGTTGAATTCGATGCATTTGCCAAGACGGTGTCTGACCTGGGGCTGTACTGGTTGTTAGTGAACTATCCGCCGGTGAAGCAAAAATAACCATGGAACACGGTGGAATAGACAAACAGCTGCGCGTTTTGATGTTGGAAGACATACCTACCGATGCGGAATTGATAGAGTATGAGCTGCATAAGGAAGGTATCGCTTTCACTGCTAAACGCGTGGATAGGTGGGAAGCATTTATTTCAGCGCTGAAGGAATTCCATCCGGACATCATACTATCCGACTACAATCTGCCAAACTTCAACGGCCTGCAAGCTCTGGATGTTGTCCGGCGTAACTATCCGGAGATACCGGTTGTTATGGTCACCGGTGTACTTTCTGACATTCAGGCAGTGGAATTGATCCATGCGGGCGCCAGAGATTATGTGCTAAAAGATCGTCTGGCACGACTGGCACCAGCGGTGCAGCGTGCACTTTCTGCGGAACTGGCTGAGCGTGCACGCAAGGAGGCGGAAAATGCATTACGTGAAAGTGAAGCGAAGTTTCGTGCCCTGGTGGAGTCCACCAGCGACTGGATATGGGAAGTGGATGAAAATGGCAAGTACACCTATTCCAGTCCACAGGTGTACGACTTGCTGGGTTATCACAATGAAGAGATAATTCACAAGTCACCTTTCGAGTTAATGACTCCGGAAGATGCAAATCGGCATCGCGAGCTGATTAGCTCCATTGCGAAAAAACGCGCGAGCTTCCATCTACTGGAGAACGCCAATCTGCACAAGGACGGTCAAGTGGTATTTCTGGAATCCAGTGGCATCCCTATGATTGACTCGCATGGTAAACTCAAAGGGTATCGCGGGATAAATCGTGACATCACAGAGCGCAAGGAGGCCGAGAGAGAGCGTCGCGCAGCAGCGGAGAAACTGGAGAAGACCCTGCTACAAACCATCGAGGCTATTGCGGCCACGTTGGAAGCGCGCGACCCCTATACCGCCGGGCATCAACGACATGTGGCCGCTTTGGCGAAGGCTATCGCCACGGAAATGGGGATGTCAGATGTAAATATCGGCGGCCTCTATCTGGCGGCATTGATCCACGATTTGGGCAAGATAAGCGTACCTGCCGAGATACTCAACAGGCCGGGAGAACTCAATCCACTCGAGTTCGAATTGGTCAAAAACCATCCGCAAACCGGGTACGACATCATCAGGGATATACCGTTTCCACTGCCTATCGCACAAATGGTGCTGCAACATCATGAACGCCTTGACGGCTCCGGCTATCCGCAACATCTAAAAGACGATCAAATTCTGCCGGAGTCGAAGATACTGGCGGTAGCCGACGTAGTGGATGCGATGACAGCGTACCGTCCCTATCGCCCCGGCCTGGGTCTTGAGGCCGCCCTAGAAGAGATCACTGAACAACGCGGTGTCCTTTATGATGCAGAGACAGTGGATATCTGCGTAACGCTGTTCCGTGAAAACAGGTTCGAGTTTGATGCGAAGTAAAATTTAACCCGCTACACGAGCCCTATCCAATCAGGAGATTATTCAGCATAAGTTCACTGCCGGGTTACTCTGGTGCCAGTAGGCATTTTTCAGCTCAATCAACAATCCATGATGTGTAACTACATGTAATCATTGTATAAAATAGACAGATTAAGTTTTCTGTCACCTATCATTACAGATAGAACCGCTCCTACATAAGCAGTTCTATGGTTGACAATTACCGGTAAAATCAGCAGAATTCGCCCTCCACAGAAAAGA
>JBNKDM010000091.1:0-2330 GCA_050288245.1 Sedimenticolaceae bacterium | reverse complement strand
GGCATGTCGAAGCAGGCAGGGCAGCTGTCTGGGATGATAGGCAGCCCGGCCTCACGGGCAAAGCTACCGGTCTGGGTCTCACGGCAGTAGACCAGTGGGCGAATGATGCGGATATCGCCGTCGTCATTCACATAATGGGCCTTCATGGTACGCAGCTGACCTCCATGGAACATAGACATAAGCAGGCTTTCTGCCAGGTCATCCAGATGTTGCGCCAATGCCAGGACATTGTAGCCATGTTTGCGACAGGTGCTATATATGATGCCACGTTTCATGCGCGAGCAGTATGAACAGAATGAGTCGCCCGCCATGCGTTGTTTCGCCTCCTGCATGATCGGCTGCTGCTGATAGTAGTAGGGGATGTTCAGCGCCTGGTAATAGGCCTTAAGGCGGCTTGGATCAAACCCCTCCACCTCAGGATCAACGGTGACTACTCCCAGATCGAAACGGATTGGGGCGTAGCTGCGCAGATGGGCCAGGATATGTAGCAGGGTAAGGGAGTCCTTGCCGCCGGAAACACCCAGCAGGACGCGATCTCCGTCCCGAATCATGCTGTAGTCCGCAATGGCCTGACCGACCTTGCGCAGTAGTGATTTTGGTGGTTTTTGGATAGTGCTGTTCATCAGTATCTGGTTAGTTGGGGAATAGAGTGAAAGTGTAACAGGAAAGCGTGTCATCTTTCCCTCTATGCAGCGTGGTTGAACAGGGTATACTGCAATTTATAACAATTTAAGGAGGGATTTAGGATGGGTGAACTTTCCATTGTACTTGCCGTGCTAGCGGTGATTATCGTCGTGTTGGGGGCCAAGCGGGTACCGCAGGGATATGAATTTACCGTAGAGCGCTTTGGGCGCTACACCAAGACACTGCATCCCGGTCTGACCTTTATTATCCCTGTGGTCGACACCATCGGTGCCAAGCTCAACATGATGGAGCAGGTGGTGGATGTGCCATCCCAGGAGGTTATCACCAAGGATAACGCCATGGTCCAGGTGGATGGTGTGGTCTTTTATCAGATACTGGATGCGGCCAAGGCGGCCTACGAGGTGAACAACCGGACCTATGCCATCCTCAATCTGGTGATGACCAATATCCGTACCGTGATGGGATCAATGGATCTGGATGAGGTGCTATCGGAGCGCGACCAGATCAATGCCCGGTTGTTGAGTGTGGTGGATGATGCCACAACGCCCTGGGGCATAAAGGTGACGCGTATCGAGATCAAGGACATCACACCACCGCGTGATCTGGTGGATGCGATGGCGCGGCAGATGAAGGCGGAACGGGAGAAGCGCGCCAATATTCTGGATGCAGAGGGCTTTCGCCAGGCGGCGATCCTGAAGGCGGAGGGCGAGAAGCAGTCAGCCATTTTAGAGGCGGAGGGCGAAAGGGAGGCATCCTTTAGAGCGGCGGAGGCGCGGGAGCGTCTGGCCGAGGCCGAGGCCAAGGCTACCATGATGGTGTCTCAGGCGATCGCCAAGGGCGACATCAACGCCATAAACTACTTTGTGGCCCAAAAATATACCTCTGCGTTGGAGAAGATCGCCTCCGCTGATAATCAGAAGGTGGTACTGATGCCGCTGGAGGCGTCCAGCCTTATCGGCTCCATCAGCGGCATTGCCGAGATCGCCAAGAGTGCTATGGTCAAGCGGGAAGGGGATAGCTGATGATGGGGTGGCTGCAAGAGGCCGGCTATTGGCACTGGTGGGTGTTGGGCATATTTCTGGTTATTTTGGAGATCTTTTCTCCGGCAGTATTTTTTCTCTGGATGGGCATATCCGCTGGGTTGGTTGGATTGCTGCTGGCGCTGTTTCCATCCCTGGGCTGGGAGTGGCAGATGATTCTGTTTTCCACCTTCAGCGTGGCCAGTATTGCACTGTGGCGGCACTACCTGAAGTTGCACCCGACCAAGTCTGATCAGCCGAGCCTGAACCGGCGCGGTGAGCAATATGTGGGGCGGGCCTTCACCCTGGATGAGCCTATTCATAATGGATTTGGGAAGATCAGGGTGGATGACACTACCTGGAAGGTGGCGGGAAATGACTGTCCGGCAGGTACCCAGATACGGGTGACAGGTGTTGATGGAGTGATACTTAAGGTAGAATCAGGAAGTTGATATAGTGTTGTAAAGAGTCGCCAACATGGGCCTGATTCGCATGGCAACAAAGGCGTACGTAAAAGTGGGGAAATGAAAGGTAAGATAGAATGCAGGTAGAGAGATACCGCATTATTCTCACCGGTTGGGTGGTGAGCGGTCACCATACGCGTGATGTGGTTGCCGAGTTGAGTCGCCTGTTCAGAATTTCCGAAGAGAAGGTCAGACCACTGCT
>JBNKDM010000090.1:0-2375 GCA_050288245.1 Sedimenticolaceae bacterium | reverse complement strand
CTGGGAAGCTATGACTACCAATGATTGGATTGGTACCATCATTACAGTTGTCATCTTCCTTCTGATGCTCGGACTATATGTGTACGTGCTCAGCCCAAAAAATAAAGATAGGCTCGAGTCAAATAAATATATTCCGATGAACGACGAACAAGTGAAAACTGGAGAATAAAATGGCGGAAAATAATCCATTTCCGGGTGAGAATAACACAGGACATGTTTGGGATGGTGACCTGCGTGAGTTATCAAACCCACCACCAACCTGGTGGACCATGTGCTTTTATGCGTCAATCGCCTTTGTGATCGGCTACGGTATTATCTATCCTCAATGGCCGTCACTTAGCGGCTATACCAAGGGTATGACCGGTTGGACTCAGATGGATGAGTACAAAAAGGGCGTAGCCGAGGTTGAAGCTGTACGTGCTCCTTTCGAGGATAAGATCCATAACATGACAGCTGCTCAGATCCTGGCTGATGATGAGTTATCCAACTACATCAGCCATGGTGACGGTGCCGGTGCCGGTAAGGTACTGTTTGGTGATAACTGTGCCGCTTGTCACGGCTCTGCAGGCCAGGGAACTGTCGGTTTCCCGGTACTGGCTGATGACAACTGGATCTGGGGTGGTGACATCAATACGATTGTCCAGACCATCACCAATGGCCGTGGTCCAAACGCAATCATTCCTTCCGCAGGCATGATCGCTCATGGTGGCGTGCTATCCGAGGCTGATATAGACAAGCTGGCAGCGTATGTTGTTGGTTTGAGTGAGGGGAAAGACGATCCTGCCGGTAAACAGCTGTTTACTGAAAAGGGTTGTGTGGCCTGTCACGGTATGGACGCCAAAGGTATGAAGGCCCTTGGTTCAGCTAATCTTACCGATGCAGTCTGGCGTTTTAATGAGCCGGATAAGCTGGCCAGCGCTAAGTACACTATCACCCATGGTGTGAATGCAGCGAATGATCCTATGACCCGTCAGGCTGAGATGCCTACCTTTTCCAAACGGCTTTCAGCTGATGACATCAAGAAGCTGGCAGTTTATGTCTATAAGTTTGGTGGTGGTAAGTAGGCCTTAATTTTTCCGGTATTACCCAGCAAGAAGATTATTCTTCTTGCTGGGGACTAGCTAAAAAGAGGTGAAGCTATGAATATGGATGCAGTCGTATGGGGGTCAGCGCTTACAGTTGTACTGGCTACTGTTATCGTGGTGTTTTTAGCATTCAAGGCAAAGAGCCTGATGAATAAAGATGCAGAAAGTCATAAGAAGTAACTGCTTGCCACTCTGTAGTTAAAGTGGGGAACCTTTTAGGTTCCCCCTTTTTTTATGTGGGATATTTGTGTAGACGTTGAAGAGTATGCGTGGATAGGTGTATAGTGCCCTGTTGTGGACTTGCAGCGCGATATTACCTGATTAAAGTGTAATGAAATATTGTGTCATTTCTTCTAGAAAGATCCAATCTATGGCGGGAAGATATACTGAATTTACAGCTATTGTCCCAGCCACATATCAAGAATGTCGATTGAGAATACTCATTGGGATAAAGGGAATATTTAAGTAGACTGGATGCAAAAGGTCCGGTCTCTGCGACTAATGAGGGACTGAGTTAAAAAGTTGGTTTTTTGGGAGAGCCTACGTGAGCGGTGATCAAAAAGTAGAAAATAGTTCAGATTTTGAAGGGCTATATGATGAGGCGGGGCATTGGGAATTAAACACCGGTGGCCAGACTATTCATGCCAAGCGTATATCCGGCAAATGGCGAAATGTTAAATGGGGTGCCATGTCGGTATGGCTGATACTGTTTTTAGGCCCCTATCTGCGTCTGGGAGATCGGCAGGCGGTATTATTTGATATCCCTAACCGCAAGTTTCATATATTCAATCTCACAATCCTACCCCAGGATTTCTGGATGCTTTCCCTGTTGCTGCTGTTTTTCGCCATCCTCCTGGCGATGGTAACGGCGACTATCGGACGGGCATGGTGTGGTTATTTCTGTTTCCAGACGGTCTGGACCGATGTCTATACCTGGATTGAGGATAAGCTGGAAGGGTCGCCGCAGAACCGGCGTAAGCTGGACCTGGCCCCGTGGGGTTTCCGGAAAATCCGCATCAAAGTGGTTAAACATTTCCTATGGCTGATTATTGCAGCTCTGACCGGAATAAGCTTCGTCGCATGGTTTACCGACGCCTATAAGTTGTGGGATGACATCATAACTCTGCAGCTTAGCGGTACTGCCGTAACCACCATAATTATGTTCTTAATCGGCACCTATGTACTTGCCGGCATCCTGCGCGAGCAGGTATGTTTCTGGCTCTGCCCATATGCCCGTATACAGGGTGTGATGGTAGACAAAACCACTGTTGTGCCTACATACGACTATAA
>JBNKDM010000089.1:0-2472 GCA_050288245.1 Sedimenticolaceae bacterium | reverse complement strand
AACGTTGTTCTCGGTCTGGCGCTGCTGATGTTGGTGAATATCGACACTCTGTGGGAGAAGATGGGGGCTGCGGCTATGGGGCTATGGATCGCAGTGTTCGGGCTGGGTGTTTACCTGATGTACCGCAAGCCGAAGAGTTAATCCTACCGCAAAACTCCACCCACCTGAGATAACCGCGCCTATCGCTCGGAGGACCGAGTTCCTACAAAGAAAAAGGCCACACATCTGCGGCCTTTGTTTGATTTGGTAGCGGGGGCAGGATTTGAACCTACGACCTTCGGGTTATGAGCCCGACGAGCTGCCAGACTGCTCCACCCCGCAACTGAACGCCGCATATTACACAGACTACCCAGGATGAGCAAGTGTTTTTCTTGCGAACTTGCCTCTAAGCATATAGCCTATAGCGCTGCCGGGTTTTTAGATGGCTATAACCCCAGAAGTTGAGGACCTAATTAGATGTTTCGTGAAGAATTAAAAGTACTGGACTGCACCATTAGAGACGGCGGTCTTATCAATAATTACCAGTTTACCGACGAACTGGTAAAGGCCGTCTACCGCGCTGCATGCGACTCCGGGGTGGATATTATCGAGCTGGGCAAAAAGCTGGCAGTGAGTGATGAATATACCAGGGAAAAGTACGGGAAGTGGAATTTCTGTGACGACGATGATCTCAAGATGATCATCGACTCGCACGAAAGTGAATACCGGCCACTGATCGCCGTTATGTTCGATGTGGGCAGGGTAAACATGAGCGCGTTGCAGCCTGCCGACCAGAGCCCGATAGATATGATCCGCACCGCCTGCTACGTGGCGGATACAGACAAGGGCATCGATCTGGCCAAGCGCAGCAAGGATCTCGGTTATCAGACCACCATCAACATCATGGCACCATCAGCCGCCATCCGTACCGATCTCATTGAGGCGCTGGATGAGGTAAGCAAGGCGGATGAGGTTGACTACCTATATCTGGTTGACAGCTATGGGGCCTACTACTCTGAACAGGTGACAGATTATCTGAACCTGTACAAAGAACACTGTCCCAACAAAGAGCTGGGCTTCCACGCCCATAACAACCAGCAGCTGGCCTTCGCCAATACCCAGCAGGCAATCATCGATGGCGTGAACCTGCTGGATGCGACCATCAACGGGATTGGCCGCGGCGCCGGCAACTGCAACCTGGAGCTGCTGCTCAATTTTCTGAAAAATCCTAAGTTCGATGTCAACCCGGTCTATAAGACCATTCAGGAACATTTCGTCCCCCTGCGCAGGGATATAGAATGGGGATTCAATGATATATACGGAATCAGCGGTTATCTGAACCAGCACCCGCGGGCAGCGATGAAGTGCCGCGCTGACAAGGAGAAGATGGACAAGTGTTATGACTTCCTGCTTGAGTGCACCGGTGATGTCTAATCAGCAGTTGTGATATGCAAAAAGGCGGGGATGATCCCCGCCTTTTTATTGAATTTGGTAAATATTATTTAGCCGCAAATGCACGCGAATAACCGCAAAAGAACCGCAAATATTTTTCTATGAAACCAGGGTATGCTGCATTTACAGATTGGTGATTATCCAATAATCATTTACGAATATTCGCGGTGATTTGCGTGCATTTGCGGCTAATCCCTTTCGCCCTGAGGACAGGGCTCCTACGCCTGCTCCAACTCTATCAGGGTGCCGCAAAAATCCTTGGGATGCAGAAACAGCACCGGTCTGTTGTGGGCACCAATCTTCGGCTTGCCATCCCCCAGCACCCGCGCCCCACTCTCCTGCAATTTTGTAGCAGCAGCTGCAATATCCTCCACCTCATAACAGAGATGATGCATGCCCCCACTCGGATTACTCTGCAGAAATCTGGCAATTGGCGAACCTTCGCCCAATGGATATAGTAGCTCAATCTTGGTATTGGGCAGTTCCACAAACACCGTGATGACGCCATGTTCCGGCAGCTCCAACGGGGCAGACACCCTGGCACCCAGGGTATCCCGATAGATTGCGCTGGCCGCCTCCAGGTCAGGTACCACGATTGCGACATGGTTAAGTTTTCCAATCATATTAAGCTTCTTTTCCTTTGTCCCACCTCCCCAAGGGAGAGGGAGGGGATTTTGCCGTTTAAATTTCGGGAACCTCTGATTAATTCGTCATTCCCGCGCAGGCGGGACAAAAGCGCGTAGCGCGTTGAACGCCCTTCAGGGCGGCCCGAAGGGTGAGCGCAGCGAATAATCTATCTGTTTGATTTTCCTGGATCCCCGCCTACGCGGGGATGACGAAAATGTAATTAATTTTAGGTTCCTTAGAAACGTTACAAATCACAATCTTATGATCTTAAAAATATCTCTATCAACTCAGCCGCCGCCAGGGTGGGCGGAGTGGCGCCTGCCACCACCGCCTGCTCCAACTCGGTGATGCGCTCACTGGCCTTTGGGTCATTGTGCAATGCGTTAATCAGACCCTCTGAGATCTCGGACCACA
>JBNKDM010000088.1:0-2523 GCA_050288245.1 Sedimenticolaceae bacterium | reverse complement strand
TAAATATAGTTATTTCCAGCGGTATAGTTTTTTTAAAAATTACGGAATACCTTCCCGGAATTCCGGCGATACAAACACAAGACCCAAGCCTGATGCAGGTTGGTCCGGCGTCTGACCATCCCACAGATAAGGGTCTGATGTATTGGCAATAAGCGACAAAGAAATGGGGGTTTTTACCCCCATATTTTTATAACCCATGATTACTATGGCTCAAAATTATCTGCTAATTTCCTTGCTATAACAACATTTTTTAACGTTACATACTGCGGCAGACCCTGTTCATAAGGAGGATAGTCCTCTCCCTGAATCAGTGGGAGCAGGTAATCCCTGCACTCCTGGGTTATGCCAAAGCCGTCGGCAGAGATGTATTCAGCCGGCATCATCTTCTCCACATTTGCCACCTCGGATAGGGGGGCCTCATGTATCTCCCAACTATATGGCTTGTTGCCGGTGCGGATGATGGCAGGCATGACAGAGTTTTTACCCTCCAGGGCCATCTCTACCGCCGCCTTTCCTACCGCGTAGGCCTGCTCCACATCGGTCTTTGAGGCCAGATGACGGGCGGCACGTTGCAGGTAGTCGGCCACTCCCCAGTGGAATTTGTAACCTAGGTTGTCTTTGATCATATTCGCCACTACCGGTGCGGCGCCGCCAAGCTGGGCATGGCCAAAGGCATCCCTGGTGCCTTGCTCCGCCAGAAAGCGACCATCCGGCCAGTGGGCACCCTCGGACACAACTACGATCACATAGCCGTACTCTTCGACCTTCTTCTGGCAGTTGGCAAGAAACGCCTCCTGGTTAAACTCCACTTCAGGAAACAGGATTACAATCGGAATGTCGTTAGCTTCATCTGCTGCCAGACCACCGGCGGCGGCAATCCAGCCGGCATGACGCCCCATTACCTCTAAGACAAATACCTTGGTGGAGGTGCGGGCCATGGAGCGCACATCAAAACTGGCCTCGCGGGTGGAGACGGCGATGTATTTGGCCACTGATCCAAAACCAGGACAGTTGTCAGTGATGGGGAGATCATTGTCAACGGTCTTGGGAATGTGGATGGCCTGGATTGGGTAGCCCAAGGTTTCTGACAGCTGGGATACCTTATGACAGGTGTCAGCTGAGTCGCCTCCGCCATTATAAAAGAAGTAGCCGATGTTGTGCGCCTTGAATACCTCAATCAGACGCTCATATTCGCGACGATTCTGTTCAAGTCCTTTAAGTTTATAGCGGCAGGAGCCAAAGGCCCCGGATGGGGTATAACGTAGGGAAGCTATGGCGGCATCACTCTCCAGTGAGGTATCGATAAGGTCCTCGGTCAGGGCGCCGATAATCCCGTTGTTACCGGCAAACACCTTGCCGATTCGGTCGCTGTATTTGCGTGCAGTCTCGATGACACCGCAAGCTGAAGCGTTGATCACAGCGGTTACCCCTCCGGATTGGGCGTAGAAAACATTCTTTATGCTCATTTGCTCTCCATAGAATCAATACTCAATTAAGGTGTACAAGAGCTGCAATTGCAGTACGCCTGGTCAAATATCTCCTCTCTCCTTTGCTGCATAATCTGCCTGAACCTGCAGTAGAGATGTTACGCACTCCGCCAGGTTGTCATATTCAGGCACGCCCGTTCCCATCTGCTGGTAGAGACGGTAGTAGAACAGGCTGCGGTAGTTACGATCGCCGGTCTTAAAGATCACAAAGTGGCAATCATCCACCTCCCAGTAGAAGATCGGACACTCGGTAAGGGTGCGGTCGGATGGGCGCAGGCGTATCTCGCTATCAGCAATCTGCAATTCCACAGCAAAATCGTAGCGTTCCTGCAGGGTGCTTTTTACAACCCACATTTCATTTTCGGTGATATCTGAAACTGCTGGCATGGTTAATTTGGTTCTTCTGTGGCTTGTAGTTTTGTCTAATTTGTCTTGCAGAGGTCATCGTAAAATAGTGGTTTGAGTACACAACTGCGTTGACAATATGAACATTATCGGATAACTGTATCCGAGGTTTGAGGCCGGGACAAATGTAAAACTTGGATGTCCCCATGAGTTTTGGTTATTGTCTTTTAAAAACAAATTGTTATATGAATTTATGGGTACCGGAAGAATTTTTGTCATATCCATGAAACTCGGAATGGAGCCGATCCTGGGCAGTTGCAATCTTAGGGTGATGTGATGAGCTGCACAAACGAGATGGGGAAATAACACTAACAGCAAAAAAAATAGGTTGGGAAATGTAATGAGAATGGTGCTTCTTGGACCGCCTGGATCTGACAAAGGCGACTATGCCATCAAACTGGCAAAAAAATACCAGATGGTTCTGCTGTCAGTCTCGGGAATTCTATCCGATGCGGTGGCTAGGCGACTGGAAGCCGGTGTTCAGGCGCGGTTCTATTTTGAGCACGGGCAATATGTTCCTGACGAGATTCTGTTTGAGATCATACGCGAGCGTCTCAGCCGATCGGATATAAAGGCTGGGTTTCTGCTGGTTGGGTTTCCCCGTTCTACTACACAGGCCGCATGCCTGGAC
>JBNKDM010000087.1:0-2759 GCA_050288245.1 Sedimenticolaceae bacterium | reverse complement strand
CCTGCGCCAGGCCCTGAAGGAGGGGCGCATCGATGTTGTCGCCACAGATCATGCGCCGCATCTGCTGGAAGAGAAGTTGGGTAACTATTTTCAGGCGCCATCAGGCCTGCCCTTGGTGCAGCATGCATTGCCGATGCTGCTGGAGCTGTGTCGGGATGAATATCTGTCACTGGAGATGCTGGTCGAGAAGACTAGTCATGCCCCGGCCCGGCTGTTTGCTATTGAAGAGCGCGGTTATCTGCGCGAAGGATATTGGGCGGATCTGGTTTTGGTGGATTATGATCACGCCTTTCGGGTGGAGCGGGATGATGTGCTCTACAAGTGCGGCTGGTCTCCGCTTGAGGGGATGCGTCTGCGCTCCTCCATTGCAGCTACCTTCGTGAACGGACAGCTGGCCTATCATCATGGCAGGGTTATGGATCAGTTGCAGGGTGCGCGTTTGAGTTTCAAGCGCTGATATGGGGTAGCTACTATAGGGTCAACCCCCTCTCCCGCAGGGAGAAGGGGTATCAATAGGAAAGTCTCTAGAATGCTGCCCCGCTCTGTTTACCCATCTTCTTCAAAATGATCGCCAGCGGGCAGAAGCCGGTAAAGGCTGACTGAAACAAGTTGACCCCGACGAATGCGGTCAGCCACAACCAGTTCTGGCTGTGGTACAGAGAGAGCAGCAGGCTCAACAGAATTACCGCGCCGGCAAAGGCCAGCACAATCCGGTCTATACTCATAATCGACACCT
Source organism: Sedimenticolaceae bacterium (assembly GCA_050288245.1). Taxonomy (GTDB): domain Bacteria; phylum Pseudomonadota; class Gammaproteobacteria; order Chromatiales; family Chromatiaceae; genus JAAGZL01. The sequence goes on along the minus strand of JBNKDM010000087.1, from coordinate 2,023 downwards.
CACTTCAAATTGGTAGCTTTCAGTCGAGCCTTAATACCGAGGCTCTGGGTCAAAGTCAACTTTACTTGGGCCAATGGCATGTCCAGATTAACTGATTTGATTACAGCGCTGCAGGCCCCTGAGGTCTGGCCCCGCCCGGCTACAGAGGTGGAGGTGGTTGAGACCCATATATCTTATGTACTGCTTGCCGGTGATTTTGCCTACAAGATCAAGAAGCCGGTTAACCTGGGATTTCTCGATTTTTCCACCTTGGAGCTGCGGCAATATTACTGTGAACAAGAGGTGCATCTGAATCGTCGGCTGGCGCCTGATCTCTATCTGGATGTCATTGCCATCACGGGTGATAGCAAGAATCCCGAGTTAGGAGGATCTGGTCCGGTTGTGGAGTATGCGGTCAGGATGCGGCGTTTCTCCGCTAATGGTTTACTGTCACAACATATGGATAGGCTGACACCGGAGCTGGTGGATAGTCTGGCGCGCAAGGTCGCGGCCTTTCATGCAGAGATCGCCAGAAGCGATATGGATGATCCATACGGTTCACCGGATTTGGTGTATGTTCCGATGCAGGAAAATTTTGATCTGATCAGGGAGTTGGAGCATGAACCAGAGGTCGTGGGGCAATTGGATAGGTTGGAGCGGTGGACGCAACAGGCACACTCAAGGTTGAGCGGAACGCTTGCCGCGCGCAAGGCGGATGGCTTCGTGCGGGAGTGCCATGGGGATATGCATCTGGGAAATATCACTCTCATCAATGACGAGGCGGTAATATTTGATGGCATCGAGTTCAGCCAGGAGCTGCGCTGGATTGACACCATAAGTGAGCTCTCGTTTCTGGTGATGGATATGGAGAAAAGAGGCAGACCGGAGTTGGCGCAACGTTTTCTCAATACCTATCTGGAACAGAATGGGGATTACGATGGGCTTGAGTTACTGGCCTTCTATAAGACCTACCGGGCATTGGTGCGGGCAAAGGTTACCGCAATTCGCCTGGGGCAGGATGACCTGGAGCTGCAGGAGAAGGATAGTATGCAACGGGATCTGCATGACTATATCGATCTTGCAGAGAGCTATACTCAAGTTGGCCAGCCTGCGATTGTGATCACCCATGGCCCCTCCGGTTCCGGTAAGAGTTTTACTGCCAGACTCCTGGCGATGTGGTTGCCGGCGCTACAGGTCAGGTCGGATGTGGAACGTAAACGGCTTGCGGGATTGGAAGCGCAGGCTGCTAGCGGCTCGGCGCCATTGCGTGGTGTATACAGCGAGGATTTCACCCGCAAGACCTACCAAAGATTATTAGACTTGGCCGAAGATCTGGTGGCCTATGGTTTTATTGCCATCGTGGATGCCACCTTTCTGAAGCGGGAACAGCGTCAGCTATTTGCTGATATGGCGGAGCGTATGCTGGTGCCTTTTGCCATTCTGGATATGCAGATAAGCGAATCGGTATTGCATAAGAGGGTACGGGGTCGTGCGGAACGTGGTGGTGGGGTATCCGAAGCGAATGAAGAGATACTGGATATCCAGCTAAAAACTGCAGAGCCTTTGACCAGTAATGAACAGAATTCAGTGGTGGTGGTTACCGAGGATCACCCACTCTCTCTTGCTGAGTTGCGCAAGATAATCTCTTTTCCCGAAATAAATGATGGGGTGCATTGAAACAGTACGGTTCAGGGTATAACTTTAATGTGTAGAAATAGTCATTGGTTCAGACATGATGGAGAACGGAGATGAAAGATGTATTAACAGCTATTGCTTTTTGTATTCTGGTATCTGTAACGCTGACTGCGGCCGCGCAGAGCGCCGATGTAGACCAGAAATCTTCTAACACAGCACAGCCAGGCATGGGACCAGGTCAAGGTATGGGGCCGGGTCAAGGTATGGGGCCGGGTCAAGGTATGGGACCGGGTCAAGGTATGGGACCAGGTCAAGGTATGGGACCGGGTCGGGGTATGGGGCGCAACATGCCGGTATTTGCCGATTTTGATCTGGATAAGAACGGATATCTGGATGAAAAAGAGTTTAT
>JBNKDM010000086.1:0-2934 GCA_050288245.1 Sedimenticolaceae bacterium | reverse complement strand
ATCGATCGTGTGGTGGCAAATCCGGGTGATGCGCCGCTGGATACCAAAGAGCTCTCTTTACTGCTATTCGCACTTGATGCGGTCAGGGATTCCAACGGGATCAGCGCGGAGCAGGTCGAGGCATTACGTAAGGTTGGCTGTAGCGATCGCGAGATCTTCGACGTTACTGCTCATGCGGCCCATATGGTTGCCAGCGACATCCTGCTCAATGCCTTCAAGGTGGAGCCGGAATAGAAGCCATAAGGAATAGCGTTGTAATCACCGGGTGAACTCACAGTCGCTAGCGGCCCAAACAGACGTTGCATTATTGCCGATATGCTCAGTTCATTTCCGATAGCTGCATGCAGAGATGATAGCTAACTCGGATCACCCACTCTGATGCGGCACCATCTGACGCAGGTTGTTGATGTCGCGCAACGGTGGTGCGCCAAACTGGCGACTGTAGTCCCGGCTGAACTGTGAGGCGCTTTCGTATCCTACTCGAAATCCGGCTGTTGATGCATCCAAACGGTCCATAAGCATAAGTCGCCGGGCCTCCTGCAGGCGCAACTGCTTTTGGTACTGCACCGGACTGAGTGCAGTCATGGCGCGGAAGTGGTGATGGAAGGTGGAGGTGCTCATGCTGGCCCGTTTGGCGAGATTGTCGATGCGCAGCGGTTGAGAAAAATTGCACTTGATCCATTCGATGGCATGGGCAATCTGTTGGCTTTGACTGCCAGATGCGGCTATTTGTCGCAACCTGACCCCCTGATCGCCCTCCAGAATCCGATAGATGATCTCCCGTTGAATCAGCGGTGCTAGTATCGGGATGTCGCGCTCGTTATTGAGCAGGTCGATCAGACGCAGAAAAGCGCTTACCAAGGGCTGAGTCACTTTACCGGTTGACATGCCGCGACTCGACTGCTGACTACGTGGCGGTGGCAGATTGTTGTCCGCCATCAGCCGGGACACCTCGCGTAGATCCAGCATCAACCTGAGACCCAGGTAGGGTCTTTCCGGACTGGCCTCAATGACCTGTACCACCGTCGGCAGATGAACCGAGGTGAGCAGGTAGTGCTGCGCGTCATATATATAGGTCTCATCGCCCAGGCGTACACGTTTAGCGCCTTGTGCCACCAGGCAGATGCTCGGCTCATACATTCCGGTCACCGGCTCGGTTGGCTCCTGCCGCCGAAACAGTGACAAGCCAGGTAGCGTGGTTGTTTGTAACTCGCCACCTTCGGTCAATATGGCAATGTGCTTGACCAATGTATCTATGGCAACGGCGGTGTCATCTTTCTCGGAGTGCATAATAACTACATAATTATCCGGTTGTTTCTATTGTTTTCAGCGTAGTCATCATTTTCATCCATTTCAACAATAAATCAGACGCTCGGAGAAATTAGCAATATTTGAGCAGGATCGTTCTACTGATCATGGTGCTGATTGGTCTAGCTTATGGATAGAAAATATCGCCAAACCCAGACGGAAGGATAGATCTATGCAAAAACGCAAACTTGGAAACAGCGGCCTCGAGGTATCGGTGCTCGGTTATGGCTGCATGGGATTGAGCTTCGGCTATGGGCCGGCTACCGAGAGAGAGGCTGGCATCCGGTTGATCAGATCTGCTGTCGAGCAGGGGGTCACATTTTTTGATACCGCCGAGGCCTACGGACCGTTCAACAACGAGGAGTTGGTGGGCGAGGCCCTGGCCCCCATGCGTGATCAGGTGGTCATTGCTACCAAATTCGGTTTTGCCGGCGGAGATGTCCGGCAGGGCATGGACAGCCGTCCGGAGACCATCAGACAGGTGGCCGACACCGCGCTCAAACGGCTGAAGACCGACCGCATCGATCTGTTCTATCAACATCGCGTCGATCCCAAGGTGCCAATCGAGGATGTGGCTGGCACGGTGAAGGAGCTGATCCGGCAGGGCAAGGTCAGACACTTCGGTCTGTCCGAAGCCGGCGTCGATACCATCCGCCGTGCCCACGCTGTACAGCCGGTTACGGCCCTGCAGAGCGAATACTCCCTCTGGTGGCGGGAACCAGAGGCGGAGATCCTGCCGACACTGGAGGAACTCGGCATCGGTTTTGTCCCGTTTACTCCCTTGGGCAGGGGCTTTCTCACCGGCGCCATCAAAGAGGATGAGACCTTCGATAGCAGCGATATTCGCAGTAGCATTCCTCGCTTCACACCGCAGGCCCGTAAGGCTAATCTGGAACTGGTGGAGCGGATTAGCGCAATCGCAACGCGCAAGCAGGCCACCCCTGCGCAGATCGCTCTGGCCTGGCTGCTGGCGCAAAGGCCGTGGATCGTACCGATACCCGGCACCACAAAACTGCAGCGCCTGGAAGAAAACCTCGGCGCGGTTGCTGTCGAACTGAGCGTAGACGATCTGCAGGAGATCGAGAACACCCTTTCCCAGGTTAAGGTGCAGGGCGCCCGCTATCCCGAACATCTGCAACAGAGTGTGGATCGATGAGCGGCCTCCGCCACCATAAAGAATAGATGTTGAGGAGAATTACCCATGACTATGAATGTACTCGGCTATGCAGCCAACTCAGCTACCGAAGATCTGTCACCCTTCCGTTTCGAGCGGCGCGAGGCGCGTGCAGACGATGTGGTGATCGAGATTCTATATTGTGGTGTCTGCCACTCAGATCTGCATACTGCGCGCAACGACTGGCACAATACCGTCTACCCGGTGGTGCCGGGGCATGAGATCGTGGGCCGCGTTATCTCCGTAGGAACCGGGGTGACCCGCTTCACCCCGGGTGATCATGTCGCCATCGGTTGCATGGTCGACTCCTGCGGCCAATGCCCGGCCTGTGCCCAAGGTGCCGAAAATCTATGTCGCCGCATGAAAATCATGGGGTTTCACCGGGACGGTGGGTTCGCCGATTACGTTATCGCCCCCGTCCAGAGTCTCATTCCCGTTCCCCAAACCTTGCC
>JBNKDM010000085.1:0-3051 GCA_050288245.1 Sedimenticolaceae bacterium | reverse complement strand
TGGGTGGAGATCAGCTTCTTGGCCGCCAGTTCCCGATAGCGTTTGGCTGTCTGGGCGGCATTGGCGGCATCCGCCTGCGCCTTGACCAGGGTCGCCTCCTGGGCGTGCAGCTCGGCCTGCAGCGGGGCGGGATCTATCTTGAACAAAGTCTGGCCGGCCTTTACATCGGTGCCTTCGTTGTAGACCCGTTGCAGGATGATGCCGGCTACCCGCGCACGCACCTCGGCGATCCTGGTGGCGGCCAGACGCCCGACCAGCTCCTGGGTCAGGGGTACTGCCTCCTCGTGGGCCTTAACCACCGTAACCTCCGGTCCGGGATTGGCTGAAGGTGCGTTTTGCTCTGCGTCTTTACCGCAGGAGGCAAGCAGGCCGACACTGGCGCAGAGCAGTAACAGACCGGGGAGTGATGACTTCATTGGCTACTTCCTAATTCTTTCTGAATGAGGGCTTGCGGTTACTACAACCGTGCCTCATCACACATGTCATATGCGAATAGTAGGAATTTAACAGGAATTGCTTACCGATTCATTACTTCCAGCTTAAGAGATTGATGGTAGTCATGGTGTCAGTTGCGAAATGCATGGGGCAGGCTCAAACCAATAAGCTGTAGCACATTGCGGATTGAAACGGTGTGAGGATGAAATGGTTATAAGGTTTCTCTCTGACGTGCGTCGGCAATGTGCCTTCCCTATCCAGGTGTGGTTGTGAGGATAGACTACTGGATAATTGGTAAATTGGTATATCCAATTATCTATGTTGGTTATCATATTATTGTATTAATCATGCTATGCTGGTAGATATGCCATATGTAGTGGCTCATAAAGCGGTGTAGTAAATACATGTAGCGCACATAATTGGTAAGACCAATTATAAAAACAGGAGATATAATGCAGAAGAGCACACTGTCGGATCAGATCACAACTCAGTTGGAGCAGATGATTGCGGATGGCTCGTTAAAACCGGGAGAGCGTCTGCCGGCAGAGCGCATACTCTCTGAACGCATGGGAGTTTCCCGCCCCTGTTTGCGCGAGGCGATCAGGAACCTTACCAGCAAGGGGCTGATGGTGACGCGTCAGGGCGGCGGAACCTATATAAACGAATCGTTGGAGGATGGCATTACCGATCCTCTGCTGGAGATACTGCAGAGTCAGCCGGAATCCCGTTACGATGTGCTAGAGGTGCGGCATGCCCTGGATGGCCAGGCCGCCTATTTTGCCTCCATACGGGCCACCGATACGGACAGATATAATATCCAGAAGGCCTTCGAGCGCACGCTGGAGCTGCATCAGCAGAGTGTTGATCCGATGGTTGAGGCGGTGGCCGATGCCGAGTTTCATCTGACGATCACTGAGGCTTCGCACAATATCGTGTTACTGCACACCATGCGCAGCCTGTTTTCTGTATTGCAACGCTCCATTAAACATAGCCTGGACAAGATGTATAACATTCCACGCGTGTTCGATCCCCTCTCTATGCAGCATGAAACCCTGATGCAGGCGGTTATCAAGGGTGATCCGGAGGCGGCACGTCAGGCCGCGCAGACGCACCTGGTGTTTGTGGAAGAGTCACTGCAGAGTATTGAACAGGAGAAGGCGCGGCATGAGCGTTTTCTGCGTCAGGCCTCTATCCTTAAACCAGCGGAGACGCGTTGATGTCACGGCCGCAGGAGATCTATTTTTTTGGCACCTGTCTGATCGATCTGCTCTACCCGAAGGCTGGGCTGGCCGGTATGCAGCTGATCAGGAATGCCGGGGTGCGTGTCATCTTTCCCGCTAACCAGACCTGCTGCGGACAACCGGCCTTTAATTCAGGTTATCGTGACGAAGCGTTAGCGGTCGCCCGGCAACTGCTAAGCTGTTTCCCCAAAGATATTCCGGTGGTTGTCCCATCCGGCTCCTGTGCCGGAATGCTCAAGCTCCACTGGCCGGAGCTGTTTGCCGGCGAGGCGGATGCGGCCGAGGCGAATGCCATCGCCGCCAGGACCTATGAACTTACTGAGTTTCTGGTAGATATCCTGCAGTTGCAGCTCAAGGATCTGGGGGCGCCTACCAAGGTTGCCATCCACACCTCCTGTTCTGCGCGCCGGGAGATGGGGGTGGCGCAACATATAGAGAGCCTGGTGGCCCAGCTGGACCAGGTTGAGGTGGTGACCCAGGAACGCAAAGAGGAGTGCTGCGGATTCGGTGGCACCTTTGCGATGAAGCTGGGGGATATCTCCGGTGCCATGGTGCAGGACAAGACCGATAGCCTGCGTGCAACCGGTGCCGAGAGTGTGATCTCACAGGATTGTGGCTGTCTGCTGAATATCGGCGGGGCGTTGGAGAAACAGGGTGATGGCCCGAGCACCCAGCATATCGCCGAGTTCATATGGGAGCGTTGTCATGCATCAGAGTGACGCGTTCAAACAGCGCATCGACACTGCGCTGCATAACGCCCAGGCCCGGCATAATTTTCGTAGCGCCATGACCGGGCTGATGGAAAAACGTGCCGAGGCGCTGAGCGATGATGCGGAACTGCAGGCGCTGCGCGATAAGGCTGCGGCCATACGCGCCTACTCACTGCAGAATCTGCCTGAGCTGCTGGAGCAGTTGGAGGCAAAACTGCTTGCGAATGGTATCCAGGTGCATTGGGCTGAGAGTGCCGTAGAGGCCAACCAGATCATCTATCGGATTCTGAGTCAGGCGGATGCCAAATCAGTGGTTAAAGGCAAGTCGATGGTCTCGGAAGAGATTGCACTGAACGACTATCTGCAGCAACGCGCTATCGAGGTGCTGGAGTCTGATCTGGGTGAATTCATCATTCAACTGGCGCATGAACCACCGTCACATATCATCGCGCCGGCCATCCATAAAAACCGCCGGGAGATAGCTGAACTGTTTCAGCGCCACTTTCCGGAGCTGGGTTACAGCGAAGGTATCGAAGAGCTGACCGCCATGGCACGCAAGATACTGCGGGATAAGTTCGCCCGGGCTGATGCCGGGATCAGCGGGGTGAATTTTGCCGTGGCCGAGACCGGTACCCTCTGCCTGGTCGAGAATGAAGGCAATGGCC
>JBNKDM010000084.1:0-3174 GCA_050288245.1 Sedimenticolaceae bacterium | reverse complement strand
AGATCTGCCCAGCGGAATCGGTTATGAATGGTCCGGTCAGTCATTCCAGGAGATCCTGTCGGGACAGCAGGCACCGATCCTGTTTGCCCTCTCACTGCTGGTGGTGTTCCTGGCGCTGGCAGCACTGTATGAGAGCTGGTCGATTCCGCTCGCGGTTATGCTGGTGGTGCCACTTGGTGTGCTTGGCGCCCTCAGCTTCACCTGGCTGCGCGGACTGGAAGACGATGTCTACTTCAAGGTGGGACTTATCGCAGTGATCGGCCTGTCGGCTAAGAACGCCATCCTGATCATCGAGTTCGCCAGCACCATGCACCGTGCCGGACGCGGCCTGCTGGATGCCACCCTGGAGGCATGCCGCCTGCGATTACGCCCGATCCTGATGACCTCCATCGCCTTCATTTTGGGTGTATTGCCCCTGGCGCTCTCCACCGGTGCCGGTGCCAACAGCCGACACGCCATCGGTACCGGCGTAATGGGAGGCATGGTCGGGGCAACCCTGCTCGGGGTACTGTTTGTACCGGTGTTCTTCGTGGCTGTGAGACGTATGCTGGGGGATCGGAGCGAGATGCCTACTGCGCCGGATAAGAGGGATAAGGATTAGGCATCATCCGGCCCACAACTTCCAGGGGTGCAACCCTTATCCCCTATTACTGCATGACTCGGTACAGCTTTATTGCTCCCACGCCAAGCGTGAGAGCAATAAAGCTGTCATAGTAAAATTTCCTTTTCTAGCCACAACACGTCAACTCCACCATGCTCCCGGGTCACACGCATCCAGGTACGAAGATAGATCCTCGGGCATAACCATCTCAGATATCACCGGAGTTTTTTCTCAGACCCAAAATCCCCACGCCGTGGTCTATATTCTTGGTGAGGAGGAAGAGAGCATCTACGTTTCATCCGGCTGTGTCTGAAAATCCAGATTAAAGGCCAAAACAGGCAGCGAAGGACCATCCGTCAAATAGACAGACTAAACAAGGAGAGAGACATGCGCCTTTTAAAAACCTATTCAAAAGTCCTAAAGCACAACGATAGCGACCGCACTCTACGCGGAAGAATGGCTCTGGTGTTGATCAATGACTTCTCTGATAAAAGTACCAGGAAGGTAAGAAAGCAGATGCGCAATGATGGCACGACGATCCTTGGCATGGACAAGAGCGGTGTACTGCTTATCAAGTGGGACGCCAAGGCGCACCTGGCCGCCGATCGCGTGGTAAAGTTGGCTTCGGTAGAAACAGACATATTGAAACAGGAAAAGCTGAAAAAGATGCCAGCGGCCGCCGCGCGGATAGGCGTGCTATGGAACTGGAACATAGAAACACGGGAAAGGCGTGTTACTGATGCACAGTTCAAAGCGCTGCTCAAGAAGATGAAGTTGGAGATCCGCGATAAGAGTGTCTATGACGCACTGCTTAACCGGAAACTTGGGGCAATCAAGTCAGAAGAGGAACGGGAGACACAGGGGAACTGGTGCCTGGTACATCGACGGTATCGCCGCATCGTCCCCGGGTTTTTCGGTTATTGGGAACGCCTCGAATGCCGCACTCGCACTTACGTACACTATCCTGCCTGTTCAGGAACACGACAGAATATGGACATAATAGAGGCGGAAGTGAGTGGCACACATCACTATGCATTTCAATCGCGAACAGATGCTTCAAGCGTATCCGCGTATGACTGGGCCTATGTTTGGGTGGGTGAACACCACTGCCGGGGTTATACGTCGCGCGGCACACTGGATGGCAGAGCAGCTGGCTGGGGTTACTACGGCTGCGACTGAAGTGATGAAAAAATGGGGAGCATCAATTATTAGGAAGCAGCAGAGATGAAAAATAGATGCGTCCCCTTTTCCGTCTTCACAGCGGTTGTGATATGCCGTATCTCTTCATCTTCTCCCACAGGTTTTTCCGGCTGATCCCCAGACTTTCTGCGGTTTCCGCTATACGCCACTCATGATGTTCCAACGTCTCGAACAGCAGGTTTTTCTCATACTCTTCCAGAGACTCCTTCAGGGACACCTGTCCGAATGTCGCCAGGGGTTCTGCATCGGAGGCGCCGAACTCTCTGGGACCAAGTACCTCTTGGGGTGACAGGATACAGGCGCGTTCGACCGCATTCGCCAACTCACGTAGATTGCCGGGCCAAGGCAGTTTTTCCAGATAACGTTTGGTCAGCGGCAGGATCAAACGCCGCTGTTTATGTTCATTGAAATAGTTTTCTACAATGTTTTGCGCCAACCAATGAATATCCTCCTTGCGCTCGCGCAACGGTGGGATGTGTACATGGGCAACATTGATCCGAAAATAGAGATCTTCACGAAACTCACCCCGGCTAACCAGCGCCTTCAGATCACGGTTGGTGGCATAGACCAAACGCACATCCACCGGTACCGGCTCCTCGCTGCCGACGCGCTGCACCACACGCTCCTGAATACTGCGCAGCAGCTTGGCCTGCATCCGCGGAGATGTTTCACCGACCTCATCGAGAAACAATACTCCTCCGTTGGCCTGTTCGAATAACCCCCTCCGTGCCTTTTCCGCCCCGGTAAAGGCGCCTTTTTCATGACCGAACAACTCTGCTTCTAACAGCTCTTCCGGTAGAGCTGCACAGTTGATGGCAATAAAGGGTCTGTCGGCGCCCTGGTTGCTACGGCCGGCGAAATAGCGCGCGGCATACTCCTTTCCGACTCCTGATTCGCCGGTGATCAGCACATCGACCCGGTGTGCCGCCAGACGATCCAGGGTATTTTGAATCTGCCGCATGGCCGGTGAAACCCCAAGAGCCGCCCCACCCTCCTGCATATCATCAAACAGAGATGCAGCAACCTTGCGCAATTTGGCCAGTAGTTCATCAAGATCAAATGGTTTGGAAATATAATCGCTGGCGCCTAATTTCAGAAGACGCACAGCCTGATCAATGGTCCCGTAGCCGGTGATAAATATCGTTGGAGGGGGAAAGTTCCCCGACTCAATCAAACTGGTATAGAGCTGTTCACCGCTCATATCGGGAAGACGAATATCACTGATCAGCGCCACATACTGGTTATCCGCCAACGCAGCAAGGGCATCCTCCGCCTGGGTGAAACAGTCGCAACCTATACCCTCAATATTGAAACGCTGGCACAGGGATGCGCGCATGATGACATCATCTTCAACCAGGCAGAGACGCGGCGAT
>JBNKDM010000083.1:1725-3261 GCA_050288245.1 Sedimenticolaceae bacterium | reverse complement strand
CTTCGCCGTTAATGTCTCTTAAGGGCACAGGCTGTGTGAAAACCCAGATGGAGTTACAATAAGCCATTCAAACTGACAGGTAAACCAATGTCTGGATTCATTGAAGGCGAAACCCGCTCACAAGCCACCTTATTTCCCGAAATACTCGACGAGGAGAAAAGGGGACGCATTTATTTTTGCATGTTAGCTTCAAGATAATGTCTCAAATGGGTCGAACTCGGAACAATTCTAATTTTTTGCTAGCGCTTCAACGTTTGCCTTCATGGCTACCCGCTGTTCCGCTGGCAACGTCTGTCTAGCTTCAGTGACCTACTTTGCCGTTTCGTCTTTGTCCCCTGCAGCTGGCTGGGTTATTAAGGCGCTGATTTGATTGCTTACATTCACATTTGAAGTGCGACACTAGACAGCCCCAGGCATACCTCTATGGGTGTTCTGAAATCGTGTCGTTCTCTAGGCCGCGTGTTAAGTGTATGAGCTATCTTATCGCATTGCCTCTGGCACAGTGAAGCCATGGTTTCTCTCTTTGGGAGATACTGCCGGATTAATCCATTGGTATTTTCGTTCGTTCCACGCTCCCAAGAGTGATATGGCCTGGCAAAGTAAAACTTAACACCTGTAGCTTGCTCTATCTCCTTATAGCCATGAAATTCAGTACCATTGTCCGCGGTGATGGTAGTGAATGTTAATCCTGAGCTTCGTATCATTTTAATGACTCGCTTGTTCAGAGCTTCCTTTGTGCGATTATGCAATTTACCGATCAGTACATAACCTGATTTACGCTCAACAATAGTTACAATGCAATCCTTGGATACACCACCCATCACGGTATCGATTTCCCAATGGCCTAGCTGCTCCCTGTCCTCTACATGGTGTGGACGCTCTGATATCGGCCTTTTCCCAGTCAAAACACCACGTGAATCCGATGTTCTATAGCGTTTTCTTTTCTGCTTCTGGGACTGACGTAAATGCAAATAAAGTGTCCCGCCACGCTGCTTATCTAATCGTATAAAACGATAAATTGTTTCATGACTAATTATTAGCCGTCCCTCGTAATATAAACGCATGGCAATCTGAACCGGGCTCCATTTCTTACGAAGATACCTTTTTACAAGAGCGAAGTCTGAATCCCCAAAACAACGGCTTTGGTGCGCGCGTCGTCTCCTGCCATTTGTTCGTTTAATCGCCTTTCCCAGGCGATAATATCCATCTGGGCATCTGTTTCGCGATAGCTCTCGATAAATAGTACTCCGATGCCGCCCTAGTATCTTTGCAATGCCTGATGGCTTGAAACCTTGCGCTCTAAGCACAGTAATAGTATATCTCTCAGCTGAGGTGAGTTGATGATATGACATGTCATTTTCCTTTCTTTGGTCGGATAGAAAAACGACGATTGTCTCAGCTCACCTCTCTTATTTACCAGTCTCCCTATTTTGTCGCACTTACTTTGTGAATCTACCTTGAGTAAATATTGGTACCGGGGGCCGGACTCGAACCGGCATGATGTCACCACCGGGGGATTTTGAATCCCCTGCGTCT
>JBNKDM010000083.1:0-1717 GCA_050288245.1 Sedimenticolaceae bacterium | reverse complement strand
CTTCGCCGTTAATGTCTCTTAAGGGCACAGGCTGTGTGAAAACCCAGATGGAGTTACAATAAGCCATTCAAACTGACAGGTAAACCAATGTCTGGATTCATTGAAGGCGAAACCCGCTCACAAGCCACCTTATTTCCCGAAATACTCGACGAGGAGAAAAGGGGACGCATTTATTTTTGCATGTTAGCTTCAAGATAATGTCTCAAATGGGTCGAACTCGGAACAATTCTAATTTTTTGCTAGCGCTTCAACGTTTGCCTTCATGGCTACCCGCTGTTCCGCTGGCAACGTCTGTCTAGCTTCAGTGACCTACTTTGCCGTTTCATCTTTGTCCCCTGCAGCTGGCTGGGTTATTAACGCGCTGATTTGATTGAGTAAATATTGGTACCGGGGGCCGGACTCGAACCGGCATGATGTCACCACCGGGGGATTTTGAATCCCCTGCGTCTACCAGTTTCGCCACCCCGGCATAGGAAGGTAGTACCCTGGAAAGGGCACAAGTATATCGATTTTCGATGCGGAGGCAACCTTATCCAGCCATTTGTCGCGGATTAATGGCTTAAACAAGAATATTTCATAAAGGCGGCGAAATTCATAAAGAGTAATTTCGATATTTCAGCCAGATATAGGGTATTAACTGCCTGTTTGTAGAGTTTCGGTTTATGCCTGAACGAACTCAGGAAAAATCCTGCTTCCAATCCTGGCCGATCCAACCAAGACCGTAGCATGACTGTGCTTTTCTAGCCCTCAAGCAACCCCGTTCACCATATTATCCCTGTTCTTCGTTCCCTTCATGAAATATCCGGGTTAAGATGCCGCCGCTATGCAATTGTCTGATTTCTATTACCAGCTTCCTCCAGAGTTGATCGCTCAGTATCCAACGGAAACACGTAGTGCCAGCCGTATGCTCTGTCTGGATGGCGGCAGTGGGGCCGTCACTGACCGCATGTTTATTGATCTGCCGGATCTGTTGCAACCGGGCGACCTGCTGGTGTTCAACGATACCAGGGTTATACCGGCCCGCATCCATGGTCGGAAACAGAGTGGCGGCAAGGTTGAGATTCTGGTGGAGCGGGTGCTGGCAGAGAATCTTGTCTTGGCACAGGTTCGAGCCAGCAAAGCGCCGAAACCAGGGAGTGAAATCATCATTGGAGATGACACTCTGCTTGAAGTGGTGGGGCGTCAGGGCGATATGTTCGAGTTGCGCTCCCCAGGGACGGATATGATGTCGCTTATGCAGCGGCATGGTCATATACCACTGCCGCCCTATGTACAGCGCAGTGATGAGGAGCTGGATCTGGAACGTTACCAGACCGTCTATGCCGAGCGTCCAGGGGCTGTGGCTGCTCCCACTGCCGGGTTGCATTTCGATGAGCAGATTTTGCGGAGGCTCACCGAAAAGGGCATAGATACGGCCAGGGTTACCCTGCATGTTGGAGCTGGTACCTTCCAGCCGGTGCGGGTTCAAGACCTGGATCAGCATCAGATGCACAGCGAACGGGTGGAGGTATCCGCCCATGTGTGCGCAGCTGTAGCTGCCACGCGCCAGCGTGGAGGCAGGATCGTTGCGGTGGGTACCACCAGCGTACGCAGTCTGGAGGCGGCTTCTGCTGATGGTGAGCTGAAACCGTTTACTGGCGAGACCAGGCTGTTTCTGCGCCCAGGGTGCGGCTTTAACACGGTGGATGCCATGCTTACCAACTTTCACCTTCCCGAG
>JBNKDM010000082.1:0-3322 GCA_050288245.1 Sedimenticolaceae bacterium | reverse complement strand
CTCGCCAATACCGTTTGCGGAGATTGTAGAGATCACCAATGCCTGTTTCGATGTTGTAGACCAACTGTAGGGCCAGGATGACGCCGTCTACTGACAGTGTTGCCCGGCTGTTACACACGCTACGTTACTGCAAGCCTGTGCAATTGGGCTATTATCTGCTGCGGCGCGGCATTCCTCCCAGAGCCGTAAAGGCCAGTTCCCTGGCCAGTGTCCGGGAAGGGCAGTATCTGCAGCCATTGCTGCCGGTTACCACATTCCAACACTCTGAGAACTCCTTTACCTGTCTTAATCAGACCCAGGAGTTTGAGGATGCGCAGATCAACTGGAACCCAACGAACAAATCCAGGCTCTGGTGCTATCATCTGCACTATTTCGATCAACTCCGGGATATCAACCGTTCTAAGGAAAACAAGCGGTTTCTGGTAGAGGATTGGATCAGGCAGAATCCTCAGGGTAGCGAGCCGGCATGGGAGCCCTACACTGTAAGCCTGCGCATCGTTAACTGGGTGGCGTTTATGCTGGGTGATGCATCCCCTCACCGCCTGCCCATTCCCTGGCTGGATAGCCTCTATCAGCAAACCCTATGGTTGGAGCGGAATGATGAACGGCATATCCTGGCAAATCACTATTTTGAGAATATAAAGGCCTGGTTATTCGCCGGGGTGTTCTTTCAGGGGTCTGATGCCGAGCGCTGGCTGAAAAAGGGTAAACGCCTACTGCTGGAACAGCTGGCAGAACAGTTTCTGGATGATGGCGGCCATTATGAACGCTCTCCCCACTATCATGCCCTGATGCTGGAAAACCTGTTGGATCTGTTGAATCTGAGCAAGAGTAATTCCAACGTCCTTGGGGCCGGGATAGAGACAGCACTGGAAAAGACAGCTGGCAGGGGGTTGGCATTTTTACATCGCATTACCTATCCGGATGGAACCATTCCACTGTTTAATGATGCGGTCCAGAATGCGGCGCCATCTGTCAAAGAGTTGTATGTGTATGCCAGTAAATTTTTTGAAATACAGCTTCCTTTTTACCCTGAAGGTGTTGTGCTGATTAATGAGCCTGATAGCGGTCTGTACGGGTATCGTCAGGGCAGAGATATGTTGCTGGTAGATTGTGGCGATATTGGTCCGGGTTACCAGCCAGGTCATAGCCACTGTGATTTCCTTAGCTTTGAGCTGGTGCTGAATGGCAGGCCGGTTATCGTGGATTCAGGGGTGTACGAATATCAGCCCGGTGAGATGCGTGATTATGTGCGTAGTACTGCGGCACATAATACCTTGTGCATAGATGATCAGGAGCAGTCAGAGATATGGGGTGAGTTTCGTGTGGCGCGGCGTGCGGTGAAACAACAGGCTCTGATAAAGCCCAGGCAGGATGGCGGTATCAAATTCTGCGGCAGCTTCAGCGGGTTTCCGCAGATTGCCGGTGGGATAGTTCATCAGCGTACGATTCGCCGCGTGCTGAAGGATGAGAGGCACATGTTTGTGGTTCAGGACCATGTTGATGGAGAAGGTGTGCATAGAATAGAGTCTTATCTGCATTTTCACCCCGATATCCAACTGGAGGATAAGGGGCAGGGTCTCTGGTTTTTGATCAGGGATCAACGTGCTTTTGCCTATCTTGTGATTAACGGCATTACCGATGAGGTGGTTTCCGTTCGTCTGGAGTCCGGTTGGTACTGTCCGGAGTTTGGTATCAGGCAGAAAAACCCGGTACTGGTTATCTCTACCAGAACGGTGCTGCCGGCGGACCTCAGCTATCGCATTGAGAGAACTGCTTGATGCGGATACTGTTTTTGTCTCATTACTTTCCCCCAGAGGTTAACGCGCCGGCTACCCGTACTTACGAACACTGCAGGGAGTGGGTTAAGCAGGGACATGAGGTGACGGTGGTTAGCTGTGTGCCGCATCATCCCATGGGCAGGGCCTATCCCGGCTATAAGAATCGCTTCTATCAGGTTGAAGAGAATGATGGTATTCGGGCGATTAAGGTATGGACCTATATAACAGCCAACGAAGGGTTTGTTAAACGTACCTGGAATTATATCTTTTATATGAAGATGGCGATCTGGATTGCACCCTTCATAGGTAAGGCTGACGTAGTGATTTCAACCTCCCCCCAATTTTTTAATGGTTTGGCAGGTTATTTTGTCAGCAGGATAAAACGTGCACCCTGGGTCTTGGAGATTCGGGATCTATGGCCGGAATCCATTTTAACTGTTGGGGCGATTACCAATAAACATATCATAAGATTTCTTGAATACCTGGAGATGTTTGCCTATCGCAAGGCTGACCGTATCGTTTCGGTAACCGATGCGTTCAAGAGCTATATGGTGGCAAAGGGGATAGATGCAGAGAAGATTCATGTCATAACCAACGGCGTGAATCTGGATTTCTATCAACCGGTTGCCAGGGATAAGGCGTTGGCGGAAGAGTTGGGGGTGGCTGGCAAGTTTGTGGCGGCCTATGTGGGAACACATGGTATGGCGCATCATCTGGAGACTATTCTGGAAGCTGCGCAACAGTGTGATAACCCGGACATAGTATTTCTGATGGTTGGGGATGGGGCAGAGCGGCAGCGGCTTCTGGAGCTGAAGCAGAAGATGGGGTTGGAGAATGTGATCATGGTGCAGCAACTGCCCAAGGAGAAGATGCCAGCACTCTGGTCTATTACCGATGCCAGCCTGGTGTTGCTGAAGAAGTCAGATCTGTTTAAATCGGTAATACCTTCCAAGATCTTCGAGAGTATGGCGATGCAGTGTCCTATCATCCTGGGGGTTGAGGGCGAGGTTAAAGGAATAATAGAGAGGGCTGAATCAGGTATCTGTATTGAGCCGGAGTCATCATCTGAGTTGTTGCAGGCGATCGGCCGGTTATATAAAGATGTCGAGGCGGCATCGAAGATGGGGGAGTGCGGACGTAGATATGTGTCGGAACACTACAATAGATCTGTGCTTGCGAAGAAGTTTGAGCGGTTGATGATGTCCTTGGGTGTGAAGTAGCTGTGGAAAGTTTAGGTGGACACCATTGCTGTCCCACTTACGCGTCGTTCCCGCGAAGGCGGGAACCCAGTGGTAGTGTTCTGCATACAAACTAACCACTTACTGGATGCCCGCCTGCGCGGGCATGACGTTGCTCAGTTTTTCCGGGTGGTGGGTGGACACCCGCTGCAACCCTCACCCTGTCCCTCGGCTTTGGCCTCCTGCGTCGCTCTCGATAATTGCTCCTGCATTATTCTACCTTCGCCCATCTGACCCACATGGCAATGCCTGCTCCAGGCAGGCATTATGCATTTCCTCCATCCATGGAGGTCAGATGTGGGG
>JBNKDM010000081.1:0-3394 GCA_050288245.1 Sedimenticolaceae bacterium | reverse complement strand
GCTGCCCTGGGTCTCCGTAAGTCCTGTGGTAGGAATGCCGATTAGCAGCGGATCGTTCTTCTCCGCAATGGCCTTCAGCCCCTCTATCACGCTCTCTTCGGAACCCATCACCGTAGACACCTGATCCATGGCCGTAGTCTGCAGCGGAATCGGCTCCCGGAAATGTAAGACAAACAGGACCTTGCCGAACGCGGTACAGCCCTGAGAACCATGCAGCATGGGCATGGAACGATTAAAACCGAGAAAGGCCAGCGTCGCACCGATGGTCTGACTCACCTTCAGCGGACTGACGGAGAGGGGCTTGCTGCGCTTGATGATCTCAGGCATCAGGCCACCTCCTTGGAATCAGTCACCTGCTCCCTGCGATTCCAGATTGCCGGAGAGCGCACCGCAGGCCAGATCGGGCTTTCAATGGTCAACGCCATCTGCCGCGCCAGCTCCACCATGCCGGCGTACCCGGCATAACCGAACTCGCGCTCCTGGTTGATATGCAGGAACGGGATACGCGCCTTGAGGGCGGTATACATGTTACGGCCGCCGGCGATCATGATGTCTATATCGTGCTCATACACCATATCGATCATGGTGCGGGGATTCCCCTCCTCCAGCATCACCGCGTTCTCGCCCATAAGTTCTCGGATACGCGCCTTATCCTCCTCGGTGGATTTCCTGGTACCGGTGGCGACCACCTCCATACCCAGATCCTGCAGGGCCGCAACTATCGACCAGGACTTCACTCCGCCGGTATAGAGCAGTGCGCGCTTGCCCTTGAGCCGGGCACGCCAGGATTCCAGTCGCTCATCAATGCGCGCCTCTTCGCGCGCTATCAGCTCTTCGGTACGCCGGGTAAGATCGTCATCGCCGATGATGCGGGCGAAATCGCGCAGGGCCTGGGAGACATCACGCACCCCGTAGAAGCTGCCCTCGAACCAGGGTGTAGCGTAGGACTCCTCCAGCTTGCGGGCGACATTGATCAACGCCTTGGAGCAGACCATCATGTTGACCTCAGAACGGTGCATGGTCTGCACCTCACGGAAACGTGCATCGCCGGATATGCTGCCAATCACGCGCAGACCCAGCTCATCCAGCAATGGCAGCACATGCCACAACTCACCGGCGATGTTGTACTCACCGATCAGCGCGATATCGTGCACCTGGATGCCCTCACGCCGCGCCGATTCCGGCACCGGATCCGGTTCACGCGTACCACATACATGCTTGACCATCGCCTCGCCGGCAATGCGGTTACCCAGGTTCTTGGTGCCATAAAACCCGGCGACATCCACCGGCACCACCGGTGTGCCCCAGCGCTCCTGCGCCGCCTTGCACACCGCCTCCACATCATCGCCGATCAGGGCCGGGACACAGGTGTTGTATACAAACACTGCAGCCGGATGGTATTCGTTGATGGCCTGTTTGATGGAGTGGAACAGACGCTTCTCACTCCGTCCCATGATCACATCCTGCTCCGTCAGGTCGGTGGTCATGCCGATGCGGGAGAGGCGCGGTCCGCTGGAGCGGGTGCCACGGTTGTCCCAGGAGCTGCCGGCGCAGGCAATAGAACCGTGTACGATGTGAGCTACATCAGCGATAGGAAACAGGGCGATCTGGGCGCCATCAAGGACACAACCACCAGCGGTGGCGCCCGGCTTAGGCTTGGCACAGCCAGACTTTGATTTATTGTTATGGGCACATGCCGGTTCATCCAACAGTGCTGCGATTTCGGTTGACTTCATGTTGTTGCCTGCGTGGTTAATCCAGTTACAGACATTGGTTGCAATAGCCATGCCATCATGCAAGTCTATGTTTTTATTGGATATATACTCTTTTGTCGTTTGTAGCAAACCTGACAATCAAGCGGGCATTGACCGATTGGCTACCTTGAATGCTCACCAAACAGTGTTGATACGCTCCTCGGCTGAGATACCCATGGCCTTGGCCAGCCAGGGCGGCGCATGGTAGCCGATGGCATGTTGGATCTCGGTTATGGCATCACGGGCAGAGCCGATAGCATCACTCTTGATCGGATGCACCCCGGCACGGATCACCTTGGCTGCCGCCGGACCACCGATTGAAGCCACCTGGAGCAGCTGACAATCATTGATCAGGGAGGCGCGATATGCGTTTTTATCTTCCACCGCTTCACTGGCATGGGCGTCGCGAATCTCAATCAGGCGCTGTTCCGTAGATGAGACCTGATAGATAAGAAAGCGGCTGCAACTGCCGAAGTGGCCATCGAGCAGTTCCCCCTGGTTGGAGGCGCAGGCAACCCGGATTGAGTTGGGCATATCTCCATCGGTGTAGGCATCGACGGTAGGCAAGGGTTGACTCGGCTGTTCAGCCTCTCCCCTTAGCAGCGCCACTGCCTGGCCCAGCACCTGGTTGTCAATATCATCAAACTCGGCGTTGGCGGCGCTGCGCAGTTTCTTTACTGTCAGCGCCTGTAACTTGATGGCGGTCAGCGGCAGACCGACGGCAGCATCAATCACCATTAACATACGCTTGACATCGGTATCGGGAAGCGCCTTGGCCGCCAGGGCGATACGCAAAGCCAATTCTCTGGGAAGTGAGTTTGTCATTGAGCTCTCCTCGATGGTTAACACCAAATCTAATCGGCACGCCTGAAGCGCAGGGTAGTGGGAAACTCCGGAGGCGGTGTAATGGGATCGATGTAATATTTACCGCCGTCATCCAGCTTCACTTCCCCCCCCCACTCTTGTGGCGTGTCCTTCTCCACCGAGATAATGGTCGCCTCCAGATCCTTCTTGGCGATATAGAACAGCAGCTGCTGCTCGCTACCATATCTAATCATTACATTGGGCATTTTGACTTCCTCTGTTTTGCCCTCCCCCCGGTGGGGAGAGGGCAGATAACACCAGATACTCTGGAGCGCTATTACCTGATCAGGTCGTAGTTATAGTCGGTGACACCCATCTCACGGGTCTCTTCATCCAACCGTTCCAGAACCGCGTTAACCAGGGTCTTGAGGATGTGCATGGCGCCCTCGTAGCCCAGAGTGGTATCACGATGCATGTGATGACGATCGAAGATCGGGAAGCCCAGGCGAATCAGTGGAACCTCATGCTCCTTGCCCTTGTGCAGGGTATCGCGCTGGATAAACTTGCCGTAGGAGTTTCCGATCATGAAGTCCGGCTTGTTGCTGAACATCAATGAACGGAAGTGCCACAGATCCTTGCCGACGTGTACTTCACAATCCTTACCATAAGGGGACTCGGACAGGATCTTCTCCAGCGCCTTCTTGTACCGCTTATTGGCATGCTGCACCAGGATATGGGTCGGCTCCGCACCCAGTTCCAGTAGGAACTTGGTCATACCCATCACATAGTCGGCATCGCCGTACAATCCAAACTTCTTGCCATGCAACCAGGTGTGG
>JBNKDM010000080.1:0-3754 GCA_050288245.1 Sedimenticolaceae bacterium | reverse complement strand
TAAGATCGGCCGCGTACAGAGTGGTCTCAGCATCTCCAGCCGCTCCGATAACCCAAACCCCGGCATTTTGTTGCAACCAATTCAGGGTACGTACCAGGTTGGTTACCTGAATGAATGGAACGGCATCAGCCGCACCGGAGGCCACCTTGCAAACAGTGGGCGTCAGTCCCACCGAACGATCCTTGGGCGCGATTACCGCATGTACGCCAGCTGCATCTGCGCTGCGCAGACAGGCGCCCAGATTGTGTGGATCCTGCACCCCGTCCAGTACCAGTAGCAAGGGTGTATCTATACCCTGCAACAGCTCTTCCAGATCGCGTTCACCCCTGGCAGATGGTGCAGCGACCCGGGCCAGCGCCCCCTGGTGGTTTACCCCGGGCACCATTGTATCCAGCTCAGCGCGTTCCACCTGCTGCAGCGGCACAGCTGCCCCTTTGGCCAGAGCTATGATCTCACGTATCTTCTTATCCCTGCGCCTGGCTTCAACCCAAACCGCAGACACCCCGTCTGAACCGTGTTTGAGTGCGGTGCGCACACTGTGCATCCCGGCGACAATATGCTGATCAGTCACGACGCAGCCTTTGAGACAATGTAATTAGGGAACCTCTGATTAATTACATTTTTGTCATCCCCGCGTAGGCGGGGATCCATGAAAATCAAACAGATAGATTCCCGCCTACGCGGGAATGACGAATTAATCAGAGGTTCCTTAGCTATAGCAATCATCTTTTATCTTTGTGCCGCTTGGACGATTTTTTATCGCCATGTTTTCTCTTGGAATCCTTTATCTTCTTTGCCTTGGGCTTCTTGGACTTTTTGCCGCCATCTTTATGCCTAGCTTTCGGCCCCTGATAGACAGCACCCGGTTTAACCTGCTTGTCAGTTTCCTCCATGATGTTGTCAATTGCCGTATTCAACGCTTGCGTCCGGCGTCTGGCAGGCTTACTGCTTTTCCTTGACCTTTTGGGACCACCGCTCTCTATTCCCGTTTGCGCCAATACAAAATCTATCTTGCGATCATCCAGATTAACCGCCGCAACCTTTATCCTTACCTGGTCACCAAGACGATACACCTGTCCGGAGCGTTCACCGGTCAGCCGATGTCCTACCGGATCGAAGTGGTAGTAGTCATTATCCAGTGCAGTGATATGCACCAGACCATCCACATAAATCTCATCCAGCTCAACAAAGATCCCAAAGGAGGTGACGCTGGTTATGATTCCTGCGAACTCCTCACCCAGTTTATCCATCATATATTCACACTTGAGCCAGTCCACCGCATCCCTGGTGGCCTCATCAGCACGCCGCTCGGTACTGGAGCAGTGCTCACCCAGCCCGGCAAGCCTTGATGATGAATATGCAAACTCCTTGGGGTTGCCGCCGTTGATCATGTGCCTCAGGGCGCGATGCACAATCAGATCCGGATAGCGGCGTATCGGAGAGGTGAAGTGGGTATAGGCGGGATATGACAGGCCGAAATGACCAAGGTTTTCCGAGCTATATAGCGCCTGTGAAAGAGATCTAAGTAACACCGTCTGAATCATGTGGCAGTCGGGACGATCCTTAACGGAATTCAGCAAAACCGCATAATCCTTGGCCTCAGGCCTATCGCCACCCGGGAGAATCAGCCCCAATTCAGCCAGAAACTCCCTGAGATTTGCCAGCTTATCCTCGGGCGGCCCCTCGTGGTTGCGATAGAGTGCAGGTATCTTCTTGCTCAGCAGATAACGGGCTGCGGCCACATTGGCCATCAGCATGCACTCTTCAATCAGGCGATGGGCATCGTTTCTATGCACCGGCACTATGCGTTCGACCTTCTGCTCACTGTCAAACAGGATCCTGGTCTCGGTAGTATCAAAATCTATCGCCCCACGCTTACTGCGCGCATTATGTAACACCTGAAACAGGGCATATAGTTGGTGCAGATCCGGCAGCAATTCAGCATATTGCCGGCACAGCTCCGCATCACCATCAAGCAGCATGGCAGCCACCTGATCATAAGTCAGCCTGGCCTGAGAACGCATCACACCCTGAAAAAATCTGCTGCTGGTGACCTCTCCTGTTTTATCAATGAACAGCTCACAGCTCATGCAGAGGCGATCTACATCCGGGTTAAGCGAGCAGAGTCCGTTCGACAACACCTCAGGCAACATAGGGATAACCCGATCCGGGAAATATACTGAGTTACCGCGATTCTCCGCCTCGCGATCCAGGGCGCTATCCGGCTCCACATAGCTGGAGACGTCCGCGATACAGACCAGAAGACGCCAGCCGTTTTTGCGCTCTTCACAGTAGACCGCATCATCAAAATCACGGGCATCTGCACCGTCAATAGTCACCAGCGCCAACTCCCGCAGATCCTCACGCCCCTGCTTGGCCGACTCCTCCACCTCAGCCCCCAGGCCACTGACCTCCTGCTCCACCTCCTGCGGCCAATCCACCGGAAGCTGATGGCTGCGAATCGCCATCTCAATCTCCATACCCGGGGCCATGTGTTCACCCATGACCTCAATGATGCGGCCTACAGGACGGGTACGTTTTGTGGGCTGCTCAACGATCTCCGCCACCACAATCTGGCCATGGGTGGCGCCGTGCCACTCCGACTCCGGCACCGCAATCTCCTGATGCAGGCGTTTATTATCCGGCTGGACAAAACCCAGACCCATCTCAATATGCAACCGCCCTACAACTGTGTGGTTGGCACGTTCCAGCACCTCTACCAACGCACCTTCAATGCGTCCGCGCTGATCAACCCCGACCACGCGCACCACAGCGCGATCGCCGTGCAGCAGGGAGCGCATCTGCCTGGGGGTAAGAAACAGGTCGTCACCGCCCCTGTCCGGCTTGAGAAAGCCAAAACCATCCGGATGGGCGATGATACGCCCGGCGATCAGGTCACTTTTATTCACCAGGCAGAAGGCGCCACGCCGATTGCGTACCAGCTGACCATCCCTCTCCATGGCATTCATGCGCCTGCGCAGCGCCTCAACATCCTCCTCGGAACTCAGGCCAAGAAGCTCTGCCAGTTCGTTGCGCCACATCGGGGCGCCATGCTGCTCCAACAGCTCCATGATGTATTCGCGGCTGGGGATGGGGTTCTGGTATTTTCTGGATTCCCGGGCATGATGGGGATCCTGTTTGCGGGAATCTTTAGAAGATGGGTCTTTTGTCACAATCGATAGTCCTTGATAGACGTTTAATCGGGTATTGTACCCCTGTTAGATATAGCTGTCTCAACACTCGCCAATATCTGAATATAGGACATACAATCATCTGTGATGGCAAACAACCTGTAAGTAAGGATGTGGGCCATTGACAAGCAATCCATGTGACGGTAAAGTTCGCCGTCTCGCCAGGTTGCAAAGATACTGATGAAGCAACCAAACCTTTGCCGAGGTGGTGAAATTGGTAGACACGCTAGCTTCAGGTGCTAGTGGGCTTTGGCCCGTGGAGGTTCAAGTCCTCTCCTCGGCACCATATTCAAAGAATGTCATAAACAATCAGAGACAATGAAAGGCACTGTTTTTACAGTGCTTTTTTTATGCCTAAAAAACCGGGTCAGAGAGCAATTTTCTCTAATATACTAATATCCTACCAAATACGTCCCTTGCTCTTCTTCTATCCTCGGCCTTCCTGGTTGCCCCAATCTAACCTGTCTCTTGGCTATCGCCTCAATCCTATCTTTGAAATAGGATCTCCCTAATACCATCTCATGATTGAGAGATTCACGTATGTCATGCATCAGTTCATCATC
>JBNKDM010000079.1:0-3954 GCA_050288245.1 Sedimenticolaceae bacterium | reverse complement strand
GTGCCAGACTGAATCTGGAGACAGCCAAGATAGGTTGGGCCGGGATACAGCGCCAGTTTGCCAAGGGTCTGGTGCTGAAGGTGTTGCCGGAAATGGATCTGATCGATACCGCAGCCAGGATGATTCATGATGAAAAATATACCGTGGAGGAGTGGCTGCGGCAGAAAAAGATTGTGCAGGCCACTACCGAGGATGCACGCAGATGGAATGAGGGGGATCCGGATCTTTGGGCGGTGGTGGTGGCCCCCTGGGTGCTGGTGCAGGAGTCTGGAGAGTAGATATATATTTGTGCTGTATATGGTTTAAGGTCCAGAAACAAAAACGCCGAAGCAGTGCTTCGGCGTTTCTGATTGTTGAATCAATAACTCTTTAGAAGGTGTACTGAAGGCCCATGGTAAACAGAACCGCATTGGCATTCTCAAATTTTGCAGTGTCAAGTCCAGTACCCGAGTTACCATCAGACGGGCTAAGTTTTAACGTCTTCTTCTTATCATACAGCACACCAAAACCTATGTTCATATCGTCGGAATATTGATAACGGGCACCGAAAGAGAAGAGCTGGGCATCGCTATCCGGTAGTTCGAATCCTACGGTCTTTTTGGGTACAGGTGTATTGTCATAGGCGTAACCTGCCATCAGGGTCCACTGGTTATCCAGTTTGTGGGTGACGCCAATCCTGTAGGTGTTGCTGTCGGACCAATCTTTTGTAATTGGGGTTCCAAAAGCTACTGTTGCGGCACTAACAACGCTAGGATCGTAATCAAAGTCAAGTTTTTTGTATGCGGACCAGTAGGTCTTTTCATATACCAGTTCAACGGTGGTCCTGTCATTGAAGGTGTAGGCGGCAGCTAGATTGAGTGATGCAGGGATAGGTATTTCGACCGAAGCATCATCAGGTCCAGTATAACCATAAAGAGATCCTAAATAATTCAGTTTGGCATTGCCTTCAATTGTAAGATCTATCTTTGATCTGTATGTGGCAGCTAAGGCCAAATCTTTAGTGGGTTTAAAATGCAAGGCAAGATTGTAGCCAAAATCGTAAGAACTACCCTCTAGGTCACGCATAACAAGTCCACCAGCAGCGTAACTTTTTACCACACCGGTTGAGTAGATCATACGGGCGCCAATGGCGGCAGAGAACTTATCGTTAAACTTGTAGGCGACGGAAGGGTTGACCTCTATGGTCTCAAGGGTGAATTCTTCAGCTGTTGCCCTACCGGTACCATCCCAACGCTTGGACAGGCCTGCTGGTGTTATCACAGATAGACCAAAACGGGCGTTACCCATACTGGGGCTGACATAGTGGAAGCTGGGCACCAGGAAGTTTTCTTTTTTAGATGAGTCGGAAGGGGAGGTACCGCTGTAGTCAATACTGGAAAGGTGGATTACGGTAAGATTACCTTCCATTGCACCACCTTCCTTATTGAACACCATGGCAGCCGGATTGTAGTATGCGGCATCTGCTCCATGCGCATTGGCAACATATGCGGCTGAGAGTGCAGTCGAGTTGACGGAGTTTTCCGGTACCTTATATCCGGCAGCCAACAGTTGTGTCGTCGGTAGAAGGCTGATACAGCCAGCAGCCAGCAGAAATCTGAAAAAGCCTTGGTGCTTTGTATTCATAAGTTATACCCTATGGTTTGTGCGTGTTATAAGTTTTTTTATATCCCCTGACTGCAGGCGGGGTCTTGTTCTGTTGATATTACCTCGTAACCATAGATATTCAAAACAAAAATATATCTATTGAAGCCTGGTAATACCAGCCATGTATCTCCGTATGCAATCACTTATATTGTTTTATCTAATTGTTGTCAAGATTACTATCGTGGAATTGCTATTTTGATGTATTACAATATGCGAAAATCGGCGGTGTTGGGCGCTAACCGTTTGGCTGTGAAAGGTTTTACAAACTACTGAAATAGGGGTAGATAAAAAGTCTGGATAATGAAGAGTATTATATGTTATTAATATACTTCATTAGATATACTTATCTCAAATAAATACACTGTATATGGTTGGGGGCGCAGATGGCGGATCGCAGACTTCAGGTTTTTCATACCGTTGCTCGTTTGCTTAGTTTTACCAAAGCAGCGGAATTCTTACATATGACTCAGCCAGCGGTTACCTTTCAGGTACGCCAGCTTGAGGAGTATTTTGATACCAGACTGTTTGATCGAACGCATAACCGTATCAGTCTCACCGAAGCCGGCAGTATGGTGTACAGATATGCCGGCCGTATCTTCGAGCTGTATAAGGAGATGGAGCATGCGGTTCAGGATATGACCGGAGGGGTAGGTGGCTCTCTGACGGTTGGAGCGAGTACCACCATTGCAGACTATATGCTCCCGTCACTGCTGGGGGACTTTAAGAGTAAGTATCCAGAGGTGATTATTAACCTTAAGGTCTCCAACACCGACGGTATCGTATCTATGGTTGAGAACAATACCATCGATCTTGGTATTGTCGAGGCCCCGGTTGGAAACAAGAACCTGGTTGTCGAGGTGTGCCGGCCTGATCAGCTGGTTGCCATTGTGCCACCGGGTCATCCTGAGGCGGAAAAGGAGAGCATGAGTTACTCCGAACTGGTGAAATATCCATTTATCTGCAGGGAGGAGGGATCCGGTACCCGTGAGGTGATTGAGGAGTATCTCCGGGAGATTTCTGATGGTGGTGAACTGCTGAATATATCCATGGAGCTTGGCAGCCCTGAGGCGGTAAAGGGCGCGGTAGAGGCCGGGATGGGTATATCCATTGTCTCCCGTGCCACGATCCAGAAGGAGATCAAGCTGGGAACCCTGGTACCGATAAATCTGAATCCTATGTTGGAGCGCCCATTTTCGTTCGTACATCAGAAACAGAAGTTTCGGGTACGGGTTATGGAAGAGCTGCTGGATTTCGCCAGAGGATATATCAAAGAGCACGAAAACGACTTCCAGGAATAGAGGTGTTACCGCAGATACCCAACCTGCCGGTAGATCAGCGCAGACTGTTGCAGCTGTTTAAAGGTCTTGGGGAACAGGACCGGGCCAGTCTGGTTGCGTTCGCGGAGTTTCTCCGGCAGCGCACAACTGATGCAGGAAACGAAGCTGAATCTAATATCAAATCGGAGCCGATTCCTATCCCACGTCCGGAAGAAGAGAGCGTGGTTTCGGCGATTAAACGGCTATCCTCAAGTTACCATATGTTAGATAGGTCTGAGTTGCTGACTCAGACATCCTCTCTCATGACGGCGCATCTGATCCACGGAAGATCGTCAATTGAGGTGATTGATGAACTTGAAGAACTCTTCGCTGATCACTATTCAGAGCATCTGGCAGAGAAAGGCGAATAAAAAAGGTGCCCAAGTATTATGGGCACCATGCATTGCAGTAATCTAAGGGATAGTCAAAAGGTTCTTATACTATTCGCCGGTTCCCTCTTTGGTTTTGCAGCTACTGATACCGAAGGGTAGATATGCCGGACACCAGCCAATTGCTGCGGTAGCTAGTGGGATGATACCTATCAGTCCCCACAGATTTTGCGTTGCCACGCCCCAGCCGATCAACACTAAGCCGACTACCAGGCGCAGTATGCGATCAATACCTCCAACGTTCTGCTTCATGTCGTCCTCCAGTGTAGGTTGAAAATTATTAACATACGAATGCAAGCAAACGTTTGAGTTTGCTCCATGTGTTCATAATTAATTGGACATGTCAGCTCGGCGGTTGTTACATTCGTTTTGTAACTTCGCCAGTGCCAACATATCATACTGACATCTGGAGATGCCTTGTCGGTTATCAATTAATAATGGTTTTTCAACCAAATTATCAATCTCGATGATTGTGGTTTTGTGTGATTTTCTGTGATTATGTTCAGAACTGTCGGGGTGGATTCACTACTGTCCCATTTAAAATAGTAAAATGCTTATTTATCGTCTTCATTTCTGCGTTTACAAGAGACTGAATTTTATATAGA
>JBNKDM010000078.1:0-4342 GCA_050288245.1 Sedimenticolaceae bacterium | reverse complement strand
AACTGGGTCATGCAACTGCCAGGCTTCGAAGGCGACCCGGAACGCTGCGGTGAAAAGATTCTCGAGGCGATCCAGGCAGCATGGATTGAAGAGAGATAACGGATATTAACCAGGTCTAATTACAAGAGACGGAAATATGAAACGAATCGCCCTGTTTCTTATCACTAATATCGCAATCATCTTTGTACTCAACATCTCCATGCGGCTGTTGGGTTTAGAGAGTTATCTATATACCCAAGGTGTAAATCTAAACCTGAACTCGCTGCTGATCTTCGCCTTTATCTTCGGTATGGGTGGATCATTTATCTCCCTGTTTATCTCCAAATGGTCGGCCAAGCGCATGACCGGGGCCAGGGTGATTGAACAGCCAGCCAACAGCACAGAGAGTTGGTTGCTGGAGACGGTGCAGAGTCAGGCGCAAAGGGCCGGTATCGGGATGCCGGAGGTGGCCATCTTTGACTCACCGCAACCCAATGCCTTCGCTACCGGTGCCAATCGTAACAGCGCACTGGTGGCGGTAAGCGCCGGCCTGTTACAACACATGAACCGGGATGAGGTGGAGGCGGTTCTGGCCCACGAAATGACCCATGTCGCCAATGGTGACATGGTGACACTGGCCCTGATTCAGGGGGTGGTGAACACCTTTGTTATCTTTTTATCCCGGGTCATAGGTCATACAGTCGATCGGGTTATCTTCAAAAATGAACGTGGTAACGGGATCGCATTCTGGATCAGCACCATTGTTGCCGAGTTGGTATTGGGTATCCTTGCCAGCATCATAGTGATGTGGTTCTCCAGACAGCGCGAGTTTAGGGCCGATGCCGGTGGCGCCGGTTTGGCCGGCAGCGGTAAAATGATTGCGGCGCTGGAGAAACTCAAGGCGGCCCATGAACCGCCTGTACTGCCGGATAAACTGGCTGCATTTGGTATCTCTGGAAGAAGCGGTGGAGGATTTTCCGACCTGTTTCGTTCCCATCCGCCACTGGATGCAAGAATCCAGGCACTGCGCGAGCTGGCCTGATCAAGCTCTGGAATAACTTAGAATCACTCTGTAGGAAAATAAGAACATGTCGTTAGTGAAAGCGTTTCGGGGTCTGCGTCCCACCTCTGGCCGGGCAGCGGATGTGGCTGCACCTCCCTATGATGTTATGAGTGCGGATGAGGCCAGACAGATGGTGCTGGGGCGTCCCTGGAGCTTTCTGCATATCTCGCGTCCGGAGGTGGATCTGCCACTGGATATTAACCCTTATGCCTCTGAGGTCTACGCTAAGGCGGCAGAAAACCTGGCTACCATGCAGCGACATGGCATCCTGGAGCAGGATGAAAGAGCCAGCTATTACGTCTATCGTCTGACCATGGGCAGCCACCAGCAGACCGGACTGGTAGCCGCTGCATCTGTAGATGCCTATGACCAGGGGCGGATCAAGAAGCATGAGTTCACCCGTCCGCAAAAAGAGGATGACCGGGTGCGTCAGATTGAGGCGCTCCAGGCCCAGACCGGACCGGTATTTCTGGTCTATCGCAGCAATGAGGCGGTTGATTCTACCCTGGCCCGGATTGCGGCAACCACGCCGGATATGGATGTGACCGCTGCAGATGATGTGCGCCATGAGGTGTGGGTGGTATCAGATGAAGCCACGGTTGCGACCCTGACCCAGGCCTTCGATGCCATGGATGCGCTCTACGTGGCGGATGGACATCACCGTTCGGCGGCCGCCTCCAGGGTTGCAGCCAGCAGCAGAGAGGCAAATCCGCAACACACCGGTGATGAGGCATATAATTATTTTCTCAGCGTCATCTTCCCTCATAATCAGATGCAGATCCTGGACTATAACCGGGTCATCCGTGATCTGAACGGTATGGACAAGGATGCCTTTCTCCAGCAGGTAGCTGGGCGCTTTAGCCTGGAACAGAGTGATGTTCCATACAAGCCGACAGCGACCGCTGAGTTTGGCATGTATCTGGATGGCCAGTGGTACAGCCTGCGCCTGGACCGGTCACGTATTCCTCAGGATGATCCGGTCGCGAGTCTGGATGTCAGTCTGCTGGCCAATGAGTTGATTGAGCCGTTGCTGGGGATCTCCGATCCGCGCCGGGATGAACGCATAGATTTTATCGGCGGCATCCGTGGGCTTAAGGAGTTGGAGAAGCGGGTGGACAGCGGTGAGATGGCCGTGGCCTTCGCGCTGTTCCCTACATCAATGGAGGCGCTGATGGCGGTGGCCGATGCCGGTGAGGTAATGCCGCCCAAGTCTACCTGGTTTGAACCCAAGCTGGCGGATGGTCTGGTCAGCCACCTATTGGACTGAATTTTCATCTCCTGCCAAGGGACGGAACAGATTGATTTTACAGGCTCCGGCAGGTAACATGGCGCGCTCGATTTTCCTGTCAGGGAGGTTCCCATGCGTCAACCGCTAGTCGCAGGCAACTGGAAGATGAATGGTTCCCGTGAGAGCATTTTTGCACTGCTGAAAGGGATAAGGGACGGAATCAAAACGGTTAAAAATGCTGAGGTTGCGGTCTGTCCTCCTTATGTGTATATCCCTGAGGTTCAGGGTCAGCTTCACGGATCTCCGATAGGTTGGGGTGGACAGGACATCTCTCTGCATCAGCAGGGCGCCTATACCGGTGAGGTCTCGGGAGAGATGTTGGTGGACTTTGGTTGCAAGTATGTGATCGTTGGCCACTCGGAGCGGCGCAGCTATCATGCCGAATCCAGTCAGCAGGTGGCGGAAAAATACCAAGCGGCCCTGGATGTCGGTTTGGTGCCAATACTCTGTATCGGCGAGACCCTGGATGAGCGCGAGCGTGGTGCCACCGAGGAGGTGGTTGCAGCGCAGCTGAGTGCAGTGATCGAACATTGTGGTATCGCTGCATTGCAGGCAGGGGTTATCGCCTATGAACCGGTTTGGGCTATAGGTACAGGAAAGACCGCTACGCCGGAACAGGCGCAGCAAGTGCATGCATTCATCCGTGACCTGCTCGCGCAGCATGAGGCGGAGGTGGCCGAGAAGGTACGTATTCTCTATGGTGGAAGCATGAATGCGACGAACGCAGCCGAGCTTATTTTGCAACCGGATATTGATGGTGGCCTGATAGGCGGAGCGGCATTGAAGGCGGCAGATTTCCTGGAGATCTGCAGGGCGGCAAATTCATAGGTTACGGGTATCAGATACCGGTTGCCATTAAATATAGTGGGATAGGACATGCATACAATCCTTATCGTAGTACATCTGTTTATAGCTGTAGGGCTGATCGCCCTGGTGCTTATCCAACATGGAAAGGGAGCAGATGCCGGAGCGGCATTTGGCAGCGGGGCCTCGGCAACCGTATTTGGCGCAGCCGGTTCCGGTAATTTTCTCAGTCGTACCACAGCTTTACTGGCGGCAGCCTTTTTTGTAACCAGTCTCGGTATGGCCTGGTACGCCATGCAGAGCACCGAGAAGAAGAGCCTGATGGACGGGGTAGCAACCGAAACCAGCGTTGTTCCTGAAGAGAATAAGGTGGAGGTGCCAGTGGCAGCTCCTTCGGAGATACCGGTAGTGCCTGATAACGAAGGCAAGACAGAACCGGCAGCCGGAGGGGATGTTCCGAAGATACCTGCGGAAAAATGATTTATTTCCTGCCGATGTGGTGAAATTGGTAGACACGCACGCTTGAGGGGCGTGTGGGGCAACCCGTGCCGGTTCGACTCCGGCCATCGGCACCAAATATTCGACGCCATCCGTTTGGGTGGCGTTTTTTTGTCTGGTCGATTCAGTCCAGTCGCCCGTTGCGCAACAGATTAGTTCTTCTGTTATCCTGCTTGTCCAGTGGTTTATGCCGTGGCCTATATAACACCATTCACCACCTCATTATCTTGGAAAAAACTTAGTTATACCTGGCTAAAAAATATGTAACTAATTGAAAAAACAAAAAAATTATATTTCTCTCTGACTTGACACGGTTGGTGTAGCGCTCTAGACTCATTGCCATATTTTGTCCCAAAAAACCTAAACATATAATCAAAAGATCGACTGGGGAGGAAGACGTAGATAATGTTGGAGAACTACCTGCCTGTCCTGGTGTTTGTTGCGGTCGGCATAGCCGTCGGTGCCGTGATGATTGCCCTGGGTTTTATTCTGGGTACGCGCCGTCCTGATAGCGAAAAGCTGTCACCGTACGAGTGTGGTTTCGAGGCATTTGAAGATGCCCGCATGAAGTTCGATGTGCGCTATTACCTGGTCGCAATCCTGTTTATCCTGTTTGATCTGGAAATCGCATTTCTTTTCCCCTGGGCCGTGGTGCTGGATAAGATTGGTATGGTCGGCCTGCTTGCCATGGTGCTGTTCCTCGGCATCCT
>JBNKDM010000077.1:0-4439 GCA_050288245.1 Sedimenticolaceae bacterium | reverse complement strand
AGATCGCAGATTATCGGGGACAGGGTAAAAACTCGTAACAAATCAGCCCAAAGCAAAAAGAGTTGTTACTCTGTCCGTATTGTCTGTGTTTAGCATTCAACTAAAAACCGACCTCTCTTGATCCACGATAAACAGGAAGTATATTCACAATATTTCTCCTCCATGTTTTGTGCATTTTTATCCAATTATCACAGCCTGGTAGATTACATTGATATTTCCAGCTAGCTGGCACAGCTATCCGCTACTGCAGCAATCCAGGTGATCTGCACGCTATTAAAGCAATCAACTAAACGCCTTATCTATATGTTTTTATTGGTTAATTACGTCTAATTAGGTTGACTACGATACTCTTAATCAGCAGTGCACAAACAGATTTATGCCAATAGATATTTATCGCATTTTGGTAACATTGATAAAAACCGTTGCTAACTACCTGATGTTAGAGTAAATAGCCTGCTTACTTGCGTATAATTACCTCATCTCTGTATGCTGTGGGTTTCTGTTATTCCATGTAATAATCCCCTCTGGAGAGATTTTGTCTATAGTTCTGTTCATACTGTCACCAACCTTAATGTACGCATCATTAGCATGTAGTACTAGGTTAGGGAGATTACTTTGAGAATTCTGTTAACTCTTTTACTGGTTTTTAGCCTGACTGGCATAGTTGCAGCCAAGAAGGCCAACTCAATAAACTCCACCCCGGCTAAGGAGCTGTTCGGTCACGTCAAAGTACCGGCCCAGATGAAACCTCAGCCATATGGCAGCTACGCCAAGGGGTGTCTCGCCGGAGCGGAACGTCTGCCTGCAACCGGTACCACATGGCAGGCAATGCGCCTCAGCCGTAATAGGTATTGGGGACACCCGGCGTTGATTGAGTTTATAGAGAAATTCGCCAAGACCGTTACGGAGAAGGATGGATGGCCCGGGCTTCTGGTGGGTGATCTCTCTCAGCCCAGAGGCGGTCCTATGATGGGAGACCATGCCAGTCACCAGATTGGCATGGATGTGGACATCTGGCTTAACCCTATGCCGGACAAGAAACTCAGTAAATATGAGCGCGAAAACATTAGCGCCGTCTCCGTGATAAAAAATAATCGCGAGATTAATCCTAAGATCTGGACAACTAAACACGCAAAACTGCTGCGCCGCGCTGCCATGCAGAAAGAGGTTGCCCGGATCTTTATCAACCCGGCCATCAAGAAACAGATGTGTGCCTGGTCGAAAAATCAGGAAGACCGCTCCTGGCTACGTAAACTGCGGCCATGGTACGGGCACCACTACCACTTTCACGTACGTCTCGCCTGTCCTAATGGCGCTAAAAACTGCAAAAATCAGCCGGCGCCTCCTCCTGGTACCGGTTGCGATAAAGAGCTTGCATACTGGCTCTCAGATAAGCCATATCGGCGCACCCCGCCAAAGCCTGGTGTGAAGATCAAGCCGAAACCACCCATGCGTCTTGCAGACCTTCCCAAAGAGTGCGTTGCTGTCTTAAACGATTCCGGCGAGGTAAAACAGGCCGCAGCCAAACGCTGATGTACCACGCAAAAAAAGACCGCCTGATGGCGGTCTTTTTTTGTTTCTTTGCTCGAGAGTTAGAATAGCCAGGAGTAGCTTACTTCTACCTCTACCTCATACATCTCAGCCTCAATGCTCTGATCAGGTTGGAAAGCGTTAGTTCCATCAAGTGAAACTTTAGGCGCATACATAGCAGCAAAGTTTATCTCATGATTCTTATCAAGCTTACGGGTAAAACCAACAGTAAAGTGGTCTTCCACTACGGCAGGTGCAAGAATATTTAATACGATATCTTCTGAGTTTATCGGCTGATTGGTATGACTATAGCCGAGTCTTACTGTCCAGAGATCATTCGGCTGATACTGCCAGCCCAACTTGTATACCGTCATGTCGTCCCAGCCAAATCCGGCACCGTGATCACCACCAAGGCAACTTTCCTGATCTGCCCCACCGAAACCAGGACAGTTGAACAAATTACTCAGAGGATTAGAGACAGAATCAACACCGCTATACCAGATACGCTGAATATCAAAGGTAAAGGTGTGTCTCTGTACTGGACTCCAGGCCAGACCGATAGTAGCGGTCGCCGGGATATCAAAATCGCCATCTTCAGCAAACAGACCTTTATAATCATCAAACTCACTCATCCAGGTCTTGGTCTGATAGGAGGCGGCCAGGGTCAGACCATCGGCAACCTCGCCCTGGATACCGAACTTGAGTCCGGCACCATATGACATGTCATGTCCGTTATCAGACAGGTTTGTCGCAGAATTAGAAACACCTGAAAAACTTTGAACTCCATAGGCCTTAAACGCCTGTGCCGCCAGGATCAGCCCAGCTCCCCAGGATGCCCGGTCATTTATCTTCCTGGCATAGCTCAGGTTAACAAACAGCTGGGACAAATCAACACCGGCCGTACCATCACGGAACACGCCTCGACCGGGAGCCCAACCGTATGCATCATTGGCATACTCGGTATTCATGCCACCGTTGCCATAAACACTGACACCGAAGGAGCTATCCTCATCCAACATATGATTCCAGGCAAAATGTGGAATAAGAAAAAGAGTATTATCACTATCATAATTTCCCATCATCACGGGAATACCACCGCCACCTGTACTGCCTGCTGTGTAATTTCGATGCGGCGAAAACAGTGCGGCACCCAGATCCATCCTATCACCCACCCAGACCATACCTGCCGGGTTGGTGGCCGCGGCCATGGCATCCTGGGGAAGTGCGACACCACCTCCGGCCAGACCCTTGCTCTTGGCACCATAACCGTGCGAGAAATAGCCATTGGTTGCCATGGATGCTCCTGGTAAGGCGACCAACAGGGCGGTTGCCCAGGCTAGGTATTTACTGTTTCGCATATCCCCTCCAGATTTGATGTTTATGAGACACTCTACCAATTCTGCAGTAATCATGTCTCACTGCATTTTTATTGATGTCTAGGCGACATCGTGCTGAATTAGTTGATAATTGTCAACCAAATTTACATCAATCTATGCTAATGGTGGATATATGTTTGTGGTAAAAAAGATACGCTACCGCATCATGCCGGGGAGATTTAGTGATAAGCTTCATGCAGATCCCGCGGCCAAGCCGCGGGATGACACACAGATAATTCGCTGTTTTCTAATGGTACCGCCAGGCTAATCTATCCCACTCTCACCACCTGGCTCACGGCTGGCGCCATTCATCAAGGTGGCAATCAACCTGCGCGGCGCTACACCACTGGTACTCGCCAACTCCTGCAGGGTCTCGCGTCCGGTTGTGATCTCTATCCCGGCCTGCCCGAGCTTCTGCTTCATTTCCGACTGGCTGATCTTAAACACCGGGGCAAGATCAGATACGGACGTGGTCACAATCGACCGTTCGATTGAGTGCATGGGGTTTTCGTGTGAACCGGAGGAGATGGAGGTAACCAGAAAAACTGCAGTTATAGCGGTAACAACACCTGTACTAACCCACGCTGCAGGTTTTTTGAAGTGATGTTTAAATGCATTCCAGTTTAAAGCAAGATGGGCCAGCATTATCACAGCAAACGCAATACCCAGCCACTCATGTACACCCTTTACCAACCCTTCCCCCATATGGAAGAAAAGCATAACACCGGATATGCCGATTACCAGAGACAACACCCCAGTTATAGGGGTCACAAACTTCCTAGGCAGATAGTTCGTAACCCGATTTTGTTTTAGTGTAGACATGATGTACTCCTTGCAGTTAAGTGGAAACTTAATGGCAGAGTACATGCGATATGTATCTGAGGTATTTCCTGTTTGTAATATAATGTATCAATCGGAATTGACCGGAAAATAGAGATGAATGCTGTATCTATCGCTCCTTAAACAGCAGCAGAATCTCTTTGAAATCAGCCCGATCCTGATCAAGTACCGACACGCAGGCAGGATCGAACATAGTGTTGGCATTGTCACAGATATAATCGACCGACTGTTCGAACTCCCAGGCCCATTTGTACTGCCTTCTGGCGGTAAGTGCATCCAAGACATCCGCTATGGCCACGATACGCCCCTCCAAAGGGATTGCCTCTCCCACAAGCCCCTTGGGATAGCCTGATCCGTCATAGCGCTCATGGTGACAAGCTATGATGTTTCTCAGTATCTCCAGGTGCGTCAGGCTCGCCAGATCAAATTCAGCTATGATGGAGTCAATGATCTCAAGACCTCTCGGCACATGCTCTCTGGCGACGCGGTACTCATCCAGAGTCAAAGGCCCGGCCTTAAGCAGGATATTGTCCGGGATTCCGATCTTGCCGATATCGTGTAGTGGGGAGTAACGCAATATGTACTCTACATATTCGTCCGAGAGTTCCATCGATTGCGCCAGCTTCATGGCAATTAGATGGGAGTAATGCGACATCCTCTGTATATGCCCGGATGTCTCTTCGTCCCGTTGAT
>JBNKDM010000076.1:0-4464 GCA_050288245.1 Sedimenticolaceae bacterium | reverse complement strand
CCGCGACCGGCGCGGCCGGGTGATCGCATTTGGCGGACGCGTCCTGGGCGATGATAAGCCCAAATACCTAAATTCACCTGAAACCCCTGTCTTCCACAAGGGGCGTGAACTTTACGGTCTATACGAGGCGAACCAGGCCCTGCATAAGATCCAGCAACTGCTGGTGGTCGAGGGCTATATGGATGTGGTGGCACTGGCCCAGTTTGGCATACGTTACGCCGTGGCAACCTTAGGTACCGCCACAACCAGAGAGCACATCGAACAGATGTTTCGGGTCACCCACAAGATAATCTTCTGTTTCGACGGAGACCGGGCCGGCTCCGAGGCCGGATGGAAGGCGTTGAAGACAGCGCTGCCTCTGATGCGTGATGGCCGCGAGGCCAAATTCCTGTTTCTGCCTGATGGCGAGGATCCGGACAGCCTGGTACGCAAAGAGGGCACAGCGGCATTTACCCAACGTATCGAAAACGCCACCCCCCTCTCTAAGTTTATGTTTGATCGACTCACAATTGAGACAGACATCACAGAACCAGGCGGCAGAGCACGACTGGCGGAACTGGCTAAACCCCTGATGTCCAATCTGCCCCAGGGAGTGTTCCGGGATATCCTGCAACAACAGCTGAATGACCTGGTAGGATTGGACACTGCACACATGATGGAGGAGATAAATCAGCCTGTCGCCACCAAGCGCCGCGTGCTCCAATCCAGAACACATAAACCTATGCCGCTGGTCAGACGGGCGATCACTATGCTGCTGCAACACCCCCAACTTGGACTTTTATCCAATCTTCCTGACAAATGGCAAAAACTGGATTCTGCCGGTACAAATCTCTTAAGTAAATTACTTGAATTAGTACAGAACCAACCTAATCTTAAGGCAGTCCAACTGATCGAGCGTTGGCGTGAAACTGAAGAGTATCAGCACCTGAGCAAACTATCCGCAATGGATCTGCAGATTCCGGAACAGGGTATTGAAGGAGAATTCCGAGATACCCTGACCGCAATAGAGAATGAAATACGTAAAGATGAAGTAAACAAGCTTTTGGAGAAGGCAAAGGCTGCAAAGCTAGATGATCATGAGAAGCGCCGACTGAACCGGCTGCTAATGGACAGTACCGACTAAAGATAGATATGCCCAAGCAAATTATCCCCATACATCTAGAATTTACGCAACTCCATTGCTATACTTGCCGGCTTGTGTCCGCAAACCTCTGGTTACTACTAGTTCAAGGTAGGAAATGAATCAACAACAACAGCAATCCCAACTTAAACAGTTGATCGCAAAGGGAAAAGAGCAAGGCTACCTTACCTACGCTGAGGTCAATGACCACCTTCCTGACAGCATTGTCGAACCGGAACAGATCGAAGATATCATCCGGATGATCAATGATATGGGCATTTCAGTGCATGAAAGCGCCCCAGATGCAGATGATCATGTGATCTCTGACAAAGCCAACTCGGCCGATGATGACGCCGCTGAGGCAGCTGCAGCTGCACTGGCAAGCGTCGACAGTGAGTTCGGCCGGACCACCGATCCTGTTCGCATGTACATGCGCGAAATGGGCACCGTGGAACTACTTACCCGCGAAGGTGAGTTGAAGATCGCCAAGCGCATCGAAGAGGGTCTGCGCCACGTACTGAGCGCCATAAGCACCTACCCGGAGACCGTTGCCAAACTGCTGGAGATGTTTGCGCTGGTCAACTCCGAAGAGAAGCGATTAACCGACATCATCAGCGGGTTTATTGATCCCAACGAGCCGGAAGAGATAAACAAGCCTGCCTCTCTGGCTGATATTGCCGCCGACTCTGATTCAGATACAGACACAGTCGACGATGACGATGATGATGACGATGACACCGCTACAGAGAGTGAAGAAGAGGAAGATACCGGGCCAGATCCAGAAGAGGCGGAACTAAAGAGAGCCGAGCTGGAGAAACGTTACAAGGCTTTGCTTTCCAGCATGGAGAAGAACGGCAAAGACCACCCAACAACCGCCAAGGCAGCAGAGAAGGTCACCGAGACCTTCCTTGAATTCAAGCTCCTGCCAGCAGTGTTTAATCATCTTGTGGATAACATGCGCGACACCATCGCACTGATCCGCACTCAGGAACGCACAGTCATGGATCTGTGCGTCCAGCGCGCGCGGATGCCACGCAAAACATTCATCACCTCCTTCCCGGAGAACGAAACGGATCTGGCCTGGATTGAAGGCCACATCAGTGCCGGCAAATCCTACTCCGAAGCACTGGAAGAGGTTACCGAAGAGGTACTTAGGGCACAGAAAAAGCTGCTGGACCTGGAGAAGCGTAGTGGTTTGAGTATCCTCGACATCAAAGAGATCAACCGCATGATGTCGATCGGTGAGGCCAAGGCCAGACGCGCCAAGAAAGAGATGGTAGAGGCAAACCTGCGCCTGGTCATCTCCATAGCCAAGAAGTACACCAACCGCGGTCTGCAGTTCCTGGATCTGATCCAGGAGGGCAACATCGGCCTGATGAAAGCGGTAGACAAATTCGAATACCGGCGCGGCTACAAGTTCTCCACCTATGCAACCTGGTGGATCCGCCAGGCCATCACCCGCTCCATTGCGGATCAGGCCCGTACCATACGTATCCCGGTCCACATGATAGAGACCATCAACAAACTCAATCGCATCTCACGTCAGATGGTACAGGAGATGGGACGCGAGGCCACCCCGGAAGAGCTGGCCGAACGCATGGAGATGCCTGAAGACAAGGTACGCAAGGTCCTCAAGATCGCCAAGGAGCCGATCTCGATGGAGACACCGATTGGCGACGACGAAGATTCCCATCTGGGAGACTTTATCGAAGACTCAGGTGTAGTGTCGCCGTCAGACTCGGCTACCGGAGAGGGGCTGCGTGAATCCACCAGAATCATGCTGGAAGGGCTGACCTCACGCGAGGCCAAGGTACTGCGTATGCGCTTCGGTATCGACATGAACACCGATCACACCCTGGAAGAGGTAGGCAAACAGTTTGATGTAACCAGAGAACGTATACGTCAGATTGAGGCCAAGGCACTACGCAAACTGCGTCATCCATCGCGTTCGGAAAAGCTCTATAGCTTCATCGATAACGATTGATAAAAACAGCGCCAGGCAAGGCTTGAACAAATACCCAGGATGGTTTATTAATACACACCGCTTAACGACATAGAGCCATTGGCTCAGTTGGGTGAGACGAAAAAACGCTCCAGTGAATCGTTTTTTCGTCGAACGCCCAGCCATGACGGCTGGGCTGGAATGAACCACCATGGACGGTTTTAAGCCCGCGTAAACACAAATACCGGGCCCTTAGCTCAGTTGGTTAGAGCAGGGGACTCATAATCCCTTGGTCGAAGGTTCGAGTCCTTCAGGGCCCACCAAACTTTCCATTAAACACAAAGGGTTATGAATCTTTCAGCCCTTTGTCTTTTCTTTGCTTTACATCAACGTGACCAGATCGTGACTTCTTGCCTTCAAGAAGAGCTACAGCACCACGTATGTTCTCCGGTGCAAGATGTGCGTACTTCTCTGTCATTGTAACGGTTGAATGACCAAGCAGGTCTCTTACTTCCGCCAGTGCTGCTCCTGCAGAAACAAGCCAGGCTGCACAGGTGTGACGAAGATCGTGAATGCGAAAGTCTTCAATCTCCGCCAGACTACAGGCCCGCTCGAAACCGCGCTTGACATCCTGGATGCGCTCACCTTTTGGATTGCAAAACACCCATGGACTATCCGGGCAATGTTGCGCCCGAAACCTAGCGCGGCTGATAATGGACACATAGGCTTCGTCATTCAAAGGCACACTTCGACGCCGCCCAGCTTTGGTGTGTTCAGCCTCCAGATAAATTAATCTCTCTCGGAGGTCAACACGCCGCCACTCCAGCCCCAGCAGTTCGCCTTTCCTGCAACCAGTATGAAGAGCCAACCTGATAAAATCAGGTAGATGCTTTCTGGACTTAGTTCTGGCCGCAGCCTCAATAAGAGCCACTCCTTCTGGGCGAGTGATCCAGCGTACACGCCCTTCTGGCTCACGTAGCTTCCTGCCTCTAGCTATGTTCTGCAGTCCCCAGTCCCACTCCCGGTTCGCATAGTTTATCGCCGCCGAAAGCAGGGCCAGTTCACGGTTGATAGTCGATGCACTAACGCCCTGCCCTTTACGCAAAGAAATATAGTTTCTCGCATCCATGGCATTGAGTTGGTTCATCACCCGCCCGCCGAACATTTGCCTCAACTTTTTGGTTCGCTGCCGATCCTTGTCAGCACTGCGTTTCTCTTCTCCGGTGGCTTTAAGATAGGCCAGCATAAGTTCATCAAACGAGCGTTCCGGCTGCTCATCCCATTGCTGTGACCGATAAGCCTCCAGCTTCCACTTGTGCTCTAGGGCCTCGGCCTCTTTTCTGTCGGTTGACCCAGTAGAGCGTCTAACTCTTTTTCCGCTTGGGTCGACATATGAGGCCCA
>JBNKDM010000075.1:0-4519 GCA_050288245.1 Sedimenticolaceae bacterium | reverse complement strand
CGGGTTCCCTGCGTTCCTCACCGCACCAGGGGCTCCAGCGAAGGGATATCCCTATCCCTCGCTGGAGGCGTCACTTCTGACCCACATGGCAATGCCTGCTCCAGGCAGGCATTATGCATTTCCTCCATCCATGGAGGTCAGATGTGGGAAATGCAAAAGGATTGCTGGGAGCAATCCTTGCCCTGCGGCGCCCCTACGGGCCTGATCCTGTTGCGGTTCCGGTGCTCGGCTACGTCGAAGGAGGTTGGGGGTGCTATTTCCCAGCCTTACGTCATACCAGCATGCGCGGGGATGACGGTTTTCTCTGGCCCTCGGCCCTAATCCCTACATCCCCCTCTCCCCCTTTGGGGGACCTCGGTACCCCCTTGTGGGGTGGAGGGTTAGGGTGAGGGGGAGGTATGGAGACGCATGATGCCAAAGCCGAGGGTTAGGGTGAGGGGGCATACTTGCCCCTATGGACAGGACCGACATCCTTGTCGGTCCACTTCGTGCTATTCCAGCATCCAACTGCGATGCTCGGTGTAACACACGGGGTTGGTGGTGGCATTTCCAGCACCACGTCATTTCACGACTTGATTGCGTTTGTAGAAGATTCTATGTACCCGCGCAAGCATTCATTCGGTTCTTGTCTGATATGTTGATTGGTTTTTAAGCAGAGCAAAAGCGACATGCGCAAGTTTTCTGGCGAGGATGACCAATGCTTGTATTTTGGTCAGACCTCGGTCGATATACCGCTGATAGAATGGATGCCAAGAGGAATGGCGACAAGCCCGCATGGCGGCGAGATGGAGTAGTGGTACGCTAACGCCCGGTCAGCTCTTTTTTGCTACCAGCAAACAGCTAGCCCCAAACCCCATTGTTCTGTTGTTTTTCAGGGTTTCAATCTCCGAATTCAAAACTAAATTCAGAATACTGGCAATCGCCCCGCCTTGTACTGCATGTTCGTTAGCGACCTTTTCAGTTTTGTTTTCTGGCTGTGATAGCCCCATGCGGTAAGGGAGCATTCGAAAGAGTGCAATCGGCAGCGGCAGAAAACGGAATATGTAAGAGCAGAACTCCACTTCCAGCCCGGAACTCTTGATTACATTGCAGATGCTCTTACGCGTGTATCTTCTGAAGTGTCCTGCCACTTCATCTTCGTCTGACCATAGAAAAGAGTATGCGGGTACAGTGACATAGATTCGGCCATCCTTTTGTAGAAGATCGCGGATCGATGTCAGAAATGAAAGATCATCTTCAATATGTTCTACCACGTCGAATACGCCAACTGCGGACAGAGATTGTGGCTTTACCTGCGCATCCTCTAGGGTTGCGCAAATTACTGTCTCCAGACCTCTGCGCTTGGCATTCGATGCGCCGGTCTGTCCCGGTTCCACCAAAGCAACGTTGAATCCAGCAGCGGCCAATGCCGACGAGACAAATCCATTGCCGCCTCCAACATCGAAAATTGTTCCATCATTTGGCGGGGGGTAAG
Organism: Sedimenticolaceae bacterium; assembly: GCA_050288245.1. GTDB lineage: Bacteria > Pseudomonadota > Gammaproteobacteria > Chromatiales > Chromatiaceae > JAAGZL01. Next base: position 3,045 of record JBNKDM010000075.1, on the reverse strand, counting down.
ATTTTACGGCAGTCAAAATGCAACTGTTCCTGTGTTTGAACCAAAACGATCTATCCTCAATGTCAAAACAGATCTGATTGCCGTCTGATGGATAGGAAATGTCGTGAATATCTTTGCTATACCAGATTCCATCTTCGCCGAGTTTGAGGCCTGTACTTATTGCCTGGATGTCTACCATTGTCACTCCCGATAGCGGCACTAACGCGTGATTGTTGTTATGGCACCAATATTAAGCTATCTGTCCGGTACGGTCCTGCCGCTGTCTTTTGTTCCAGTCGGTTGTATATCCTGCTCCGACTGCTCCTGTTTCTCCCTCTTGTTTTTCTCCACCAACTCTATGTACTGCTTTGGGGTGAGGGTAGTGGCGCCTTCCGGTTTCTCTTTTGGTGCGTAGTAGGCATAGACAATCACGCCTATCAGTACAGGAAATATGACGAAGAATGGCTTTATTTGCATAGTTCAGATTCTCAATTACACGGATAGATGCCAATCTGGATTACCCACCCCTTAAACTAATAATAGGCCATCCACTGACTTTGGCATGTAGGGCCAGGGCCTCGTCCGGGTCCACCGCTACCGGCCTTTCCACCTGTTCCAGCAGCGGGATATCGTTGTGGGAGTCGCTGTAGAAGCTGCTGCCATCCAGGTTCTGGTTGTGCAGCAGCAGCCAACTCTGCAGACGCTTGACCTTGCCTAAGCGGTAGCTGGGTTCCCCCGCCACGTTTCCGGTATAGCGGCCATCGACCATCTCCGGTTCGGTGGCGATCAGGTTCTCGATCCCCAGACGTTGAGCGATGGGGGCGGTTACAAATGAGTTGGTTGCTGTGATTATCAGTGTAGTGTCGCCGGAATCCCGGTGTTTCCTGATAAGGTCACGTCCGGCATCCAGGATGATCGGATCTATCTTCTCCACCAGGAAACGCTCGCGCAGCTCCTGTAACAGGGCAGGATCATTCTCGCTCAGGGGTTTGAGGGAGAAACGCAGAAACTCAAAAATATCCAGGGTGCCCAGGTCATATTCGCGATAGAAGCGTTCGTTTTCGCGCGCGTAGTACCCTGCATCCACCAGGTTATTTTCAACCAGGAAAGTGCCCCACAGATAGTCAGAATCACCCGCCAGAAGGGTGTTGTCCAGGTCAAATATTGCCAGCGCCAAGGTAGAGCTCCAATCTTCAAAATGCCAATCTAACTTGGATTCTACACCAGATAAGAGGCCAGGTGTGGCGCTGTGCCGAAGGCCTGCGTCCTGGGTCTGTTCAGTTATAATAAACATCATTCAAGCACATGATATTCAAGCTGATAATGTTTTCGTGCTATGGTGTAGGTAATAGATGTGCGTATGCACTTAACAGATTAACGGGCAAGCGCTTTGCGCCCTGCCAGGAGCCGCCTGATCGAGGATAAAGCCGACAGGTGAGAACAAGGATTTAACTTGATTGACGCAGATGGTTTCAGGCCCAACGTGGGCATGGTGATATGTAACAGCCAGAAAAAGCTGTTCTGGGGAAGGCGGGTAGGTCAGAATGCCTGGCAATTTCCCCAGGGTGGGATCATGGAGAATGAGACGCCGGAACAGGCCATGTTCCGTGAGCTGGAGGAGGAGGTAGGGCTAAAACCCAACCATGTGGAGATCCTTGGGGTTACCCATGGTTGGTTGCGTTATCGCCTGCCAAATCGCTTTATGCGTCATCACAGCCAACCCTTATGTATTGGCCAGAAACAGCGCTGGTTTTTGTTGCGGGTATTGTGCGAGGAGAGCAGTTTTTGCCTGGATGGTTCACCCAAGCCGGAATTTGATCACTGGCGTTGGGTAAAGTATTGGCAGCCGTTACGAGAAGTGGTCTACTTCAAGCGCCGAGTCTATTCGCAGGCGCTTGAACAGCTGGCACCCTATCTGTTTCCCGAGGGCGCCCCTGCCAGATCCAGTTCAAACTATCTGCGCCAGAATCGTCGTTAAACGGGGTATAAGGCACTGCTGTCCCATATACCAATAGTCGAATATTTGTTTGCCGACTCTGTTTCAATCGTTTATCCGGCACTGAATTGCTGCGGGACATGGAAACTTAACAACTGAGTTATGTCATATCCGCGCAGGCGTGTAGGAGCCCGCTCCTGCAGGCGATGGGCCAAACGCAAATAATCGCCCAGGGGACTGGGCTCCTACAGGGTGTAGGATGGTAGGGATCAGGATCGTGGGGTGTAGGATGTATGGATCAGGACCATGGGCCGAGGACCAGAAAAACCGTCATCCCCGCGCAGGCGGGGATCCAATAACTGATTGATTTATACAGCTGATATAATAACTGGATTCCCGCCTGCGCGGGAATGACGACGCGACCATGAAGAGGGAACCTGATATTGAAACTGGATTATTCGCTACGCTCACCCTTCGGGCCGCCTTGAAGGGCGTTCAACGCGCTACGCGCTTTTGTCCCGCCTATGCGGGAATGACGCGTAAGTGGGACTGCAATGGGTGTAAGGTAACCTCTCTTATGTTGCGGCTGCTTGCCGGCATCAGGGCGGACTTCGGGTAGATATGTATGGAATTCCACAATTTAAAGATATAACCGTTTATGCTTGAGACCCTACACAGCATCGTACAGGAGGTTAACTCATCGCCTGATCTGGAGACGGCGCTGGAGACTATTGTCCGCAGGGTCAAGAAGGCCATCAAGGCCGACGCATGTTCGGTCTATCTGACCGATTACAAACGCCGCAGCCATGTGCTGCGAGCCACCGACGGTTTGCGCAAGGAGGCGGTCGGTCAGGTGGAGCTGCCGCTGCACCGCGGCCTTATCGGTCTGGTATGCGAACGGGCTGAGCCGATCAATATTGATGATGGCCCGAAACACCCCAGATACATGTTTACCGCAGAGACGGGAGAGACCGTTTATCACGGCTTCCTGGGTGTGCCGATTATTCAGAACCGTAAGGTGCTGGGCGTGTTGGTGGTGCGTCAATGCGAACCGCGCTCATTTGACGATAGTGAGGTCACCTTCCTGTTCACCCTGGCGGCTCAGCTGGCCGGCGCTATCACCCATGCTC
>JBNKDM010000074.1:0-4606 GCA_050288245.1 Sedimenticolaceae bacterium | reverse complement strand
GGTACATCAATCAGTTTTTACCATGTTCGCCAAATTACCCTAACTTACTGTTTCTAAAGTTCTTTTAGTTTTTCCCAATTATTGTCTGTTTTCTTTATTTATTAGTAAGTTATTGCTTTATATGGAAACTCTTAATCCATTGGTCGAAGGTTCGAATCCTTCATGACCCACCAAGTAGTAAAGAAGCCCGGACCTTGAGTCCGGGTTTGTCGTTTCTACGGAGACGATTCGAACCTTCGACTTCAAATAAGCCAGGTTCGACAGCCGAGCAGGGCGAGGCTGAACGTGGGAGCGTAGGCAAGTTTTTGCTCCTACAAAACCTGCACTCCCGCCATCCATGGCGGTCGCGACCACGGCCCGTAGGGCGAGGCGCAGCCGAGTAATACTTCATGGCCCACCAAGCAGGGATTGGCCCGGATCCTGAGTCCGGTTTTTTCTGCTTCTTATGATTGCGGCTACTCCTGTGTCAGAAAGAATCTCCTTATAGGCAATAATAATCCAAGAAGACACATTGCAGTCAGCACGAAATGTAAGGCCCATGAGCTCCAATCATCTCCACTGTCTACGTAGAGCAGCCACGTCACCCAACCAAGCATGAGCGGGAAATACCACAATACCGACCATGCCCAGCGTTCGCCTCTTCTGAAGGCTGTGGCAGAGATAGCCATGATGAAGATACACATACCGATGAACAGCACACCTGTAAGTTTTAATGCATCGCGTATATAGCGCTCTGTAAATTGCCCGCTATTGATGAAGCTATCCCAGGTAACGCCGGTCATGCTTTTGAAGTATTCCGGTGATGGCTCTATCCCTTGCAGGAAGGGATAGCTGGCTATTACCCCCACGATGCCTACAGCAAATAAAATGACCCAGGCATATTTCTCATATACTTTTTCTGAATCGGCATTACTGCCACGCTGTGCTGTCATCGTTACTCCTCCCAGGCTTGCTTGACACCGTGTCAATTGACGCTATGACAAGCCTAGAATAAGCTTTACACCATGTCAAGTGACTTAACCGATACGAAAACACGCATACTGAACGCCACATGGCAGCTGATGGAGCAGCGCCATGGTCTGGGCGTCAATATGAGTGATATTGCAAAAGAGGCGGGGATCTCCAGGCAAGCTTTGTACCTGCACTATGCATCGCGGACAGAGCTCATGATCGCGACGGTTCACTATGTGGATGAGGTAAAAGGGCTTCATGACCGCCTTAAACAATTAGAAAACGTGACGACAGGCATGGAGCTTCTGGAGAGGTCGGTTGAAGTATGGGGGAACTACATCCCTGAGATATACGGATTAGCCAAGGCGTTGCTCATTGCGCGTGAAACGGATGACGCAGCTGCCGCTGCCTGGGATGACTGTATGTTTTGTCTAAAAGAGGCCTGTAAACAAATTATTGAGGCACTGGATAGTGAAGGAAAACTCGCTTCAGAGTGGTCGATTGACGAAGCGGTTGATATGTTATGGACATTGCTCTCCATCCAAAACTGGGAACAATTGAAGATTGAAGATGGTTGGTCAACTAATCAATACATCACCCGGATGATTATGTTAATAAAGCGGACTTTTGTGGAAAATTAACTAGCCAGTTATATATTAGAGAAGAAAAACCCTGGTTAATGAGCAATTGTTTCTAATATCGGCGGAAATTCCTCTGACCCTGTTTTCGTACAGACAAATAATCACTATCGGCCAAGAGCGGACTATTAGGAAAGGGCTTCATTGAAGGCATCTTGACTGATATTCTATATGGAAAGTAGGGGATAAGGATGAGGGGCGGGATGCGGTTTTACACGAAAAATAAATGCGTCCCCTTTTCTATTTAAATTAATCAGGGGCTCCTCAAATTTATGGATGATTTAAACTCACGGCATCAAACGGATTTTCATCTTAAATCAACTTTCTGGCTTTCTGTCACCGCCGCAACCCTGATATTGCCTTTTGGTTTTTATCACCTGTCTCATCAATACGGAGGCATTGGTATAGGCGCTGTGATTACCTCTTTGAGTCTTTATATGGTGGCCTGGCTCTGTCACAGGAAAACATATAAAACCATCTATACGTTTATTTGGCTGACCCCTTTTACGACTTTGTTTGTAGCCTATCTGACAAATTTACTTGGAATAACCGGTACCTATTGGTGTTATTCAACACTGATTTTATATTACTTTATGATGTCAGAACGCCAGGCATGGATCTCAAATATTATCTTTGCGCTGGTTAATGTTCCGCAGGTGTGGCTCCTTTTTGAGACAGACGAAGCCACCAGGTTCACCGTAACATTCACACTGGTCAGTGCGTATTCGGCTATTTTTCTTCATATCGTAGCTAGGCAATATAGCGAACTGCAAAAAATGGCGATTACTGACAAGCTAACCGATGTGTACAATAGAACACTGCTTAAAGACTCTTTGGAACAGGCGATACATCAAGCTAATAGAACAAATACTCCATTCACACTAATCATCTTGGACGTTGATCATTTCAAGGAGATCAATGATGAACTAGGTCATGATATTGGCGATAACGTCCTCGTGCAGTTGGGACTGTTCTTAAAGGACTTTCTTCGAGATAGTGACAAAGTATTCAGAATCGGCGGAGAGGAGTTTTTGATTCTGCTCTACAATACCGACGAAGCCAATAGCATCGAAACGGCAGAAAAAATACGAAAGGGAATTGAAAATCTTTCTTTAATACCAGGCCGTACCGTAACGGTCAGTATTGGTGTGGCCGTCCTGAGTTTAGATAGTGACTGGAAGCAGTGGATGAAAAGTTGTGACAGTAATCTATATGAAGCCAAGAATAGCGGTCGCAACAGGGTAGTTGTTAGTAAAGGATAGTGGAACATACGCGCATTCAGGGTTTAGGGTGGGTGTCCATGTAATAGCTCTTGCAATAGACAAATGAGAGCATTCTAAATAATAACAGATAACCTTTCTAACGCCTCCTGCATCTGCCTCATTAGAGAGACATCAATGATGTCGCCCATTAGCCGTCTCCAGTCAACAGGGCGAGGGTGTTAGGAATACCGGGGACAGTTTGTTTAACTCAAATGTCAGCTATGGGTCGGCAGCGGCTATCGGCGCCAGCGTTACGATATCTGCTTTGATCGCTAACGGCACCAAGCAGAAGTTGGCAATTGTGTCATTCAGCGCCAGCTACCGCAGACATCCACCTTTTCTTCCAAGCTGAAAATCAAGTGAACCCGCACTGCCTGGGGCAATGTGGCCACGAAGCATAAGTTTTTCTCGGTCCGCCCTCGCGGCTGAGCTGGTCGCGATTTTTCGTCCGCGGCAATAGCCGACTATGGGAAGATCATAGGGGATATTACTTTCCAGTTGTTTTAACTCCTCCTTCAATGCTGGATCCTGTTGCACAATACCGGTTATTCCTTCCTGTGCTGCAATTTTGGCTTGGCTTGCCTTACGATTATTTTCCGATACACGGTCCCTTTCTAGGTAAATCTCGCACATGCGCTCCAGTTTTGCTTTATTCATATGGGGATTGGCCATAATCTTTTGATATTGCATATCCATAAAGGCTTTATTACGGGCCTGCATATTAGAACTGGGTCCGCTTTGCGCTGCCATCATTTCGATCTCGGCATCGTACTGTTTCATGACGCAACCGCAATCCATTGACCATTGAGCCTGACTTTGCTGGCAGGCCTTAAGAATCATCTGTTTTTGTTGTTCGGAAGCTTGTGTAGACAACGGCATCAATGACAAATAAGTAACAAGCAGGACAAAGTATTTCACAATATATTCTCCTTGATAAAAACCGGGTATAACGTAACATTTTTTATCTGATACAGAAAAAAATAGGAAAAAACGGGCGCATTTTATTTTTGCTGGATAATATGTAGCTAAGGTCCGCTATGGGCGGGAGCAGTCAGAATGGTTCCAGATTAAACAGATATAAATGGTACACAATCAGTACGTCCATCAGTTTTGGCCCTGTTCGCCAAATTACTCTAACTTACAGTTTCTAAAGTTCTTTTAGTTTTTTCTGATTACTACTTAACACCAAACCCGGACACGGGATCCGGGTTTGGTGTTTGGATATGTCGCCAAAAATCTTGGATGGTGTGTTACTGCACGCTGCCGAATGATAGGTCCAAGGTCTCCTGCGGTAACGGCAGTCCGGCAACCTTGCTTCCCTGGGTGAGGGGGCCGCGGGGGAAGAGGGTGTAGAGGTATTTGTTGCCGCCGCGATCTTCGAAGTGGTGGATCAGGTCGCGAATGACATCCTTGGATTTGATGGCGGTGCCGTTTTCCTCCACATGCTTGCGCAGAAAATAGGCCACCTCCAGGTGTTCAGGTGTGAGCTCTATCCCTTCCTCTTGCGCCAGTTTAGCCGCCAGACCTTCATCCCACGGCTCAAGATCGTTCAGGTGCAGGTTGTGTTCTATGGCATCGGTATGGGTCGTCATCTGTTTTCTCCCTATATTCCCAATCAGAATAATTCATCCCGTCATCATTCTCTGATAAAAATCAGCCGGTGAAGTTCCTCACCCAGATTATAGTAGGAATAGAACAGGGGCCTAGGGATCTGTGGTTGCGTTAAGCGCTATCGCCCAAAGCGACGGCCAAACG
>JBNKDM010000073.1:0-5119 GCA_050288245.1 Sedimenticolaceae bacterium | reverse complement strand
CCTTTGATGTCGGAGGTTCGAAGCCAATCAGTACAACAAATTAAAAAGGGGGTCTGCTTTTGCAGACCCCCTTTCTTAATTTGGCGCGCCCGGAAGGATTCGAACCTCCGACCACCTGGTTCGTAGCCAGGTACTCTATCCAGCTGAGCTACGGGCGCTCTTTTCTGTGGAGGGCGAATTCTGCTGATTTTACCGGTAATTGTCAACCATAGAACTGCTTATGTAGGAGCGGTTCCATCTGTAATGATAGGTGACAGAAAACTTAATCTGTCTATTTTATACAATTATTACATGTAGTTACATTGCATGGATTGTTGTTAGAGCTGAAAAATGCCTACTGGCGCCAGGGCAACCCAGCGGTGAACTTATGCTGAATAATCTCCTGGCTGGATAGGGCTAACGTAGCGGGTTAGATTCTACTTTGCATCAAACTCAAACCTGTTTTCACGGAACAGCGTGACGCAGATATCCACGCTCTCTGCATCATAAAGGATACCGCGCTGTTCGGTGATCTCTTCTAAGGCGGCCTCTATACCCAGGCCGGGACGATATGGGCGGTACGTTGTCATCGCATCCACTACATCAGCTACCGCCAGTATCTTCGACTCCAGCAGGATTTGATCGTCTTTCAGGTGTTGCGGATAGCCGGAGCCGTCAAGACGTTCATGATGTTGCAGCACCATCTGCGCAATGGGCAGTGGAAACGGTATGTCCCTGATGATGTCGTACCCGGTTTGCGGATGGTTTTTGACCAATTCGTACTCAAGTGGATTGAGTTCTCCCGGCCTGTTGAGTATCTCGGCTGGTACGCTTATCTTGCCCAAATCGTGGATCAATGCCGCTAGATAGAGGCCGCCGATATTTACATCTGACATCCCCATTTCCGTAGCTATAGCCTTCGCCAAAGCGGCCACATGTCGTTGATGCCCTGCAGTATATGGGTCGCGCGCTTCCAACGTGGCTGCGATAGCCCCAATGGTTTGCAGCAGAGTGTTCTCCAGTTTCTCAGCAGCAATGCGGCGCTCTCTCTCAGCCTCCTTGCGCTCTGTTATGTCGCGATTTATCCCACGATATCCATTGAGGTTACCATGCGAGTCAATCATTGGGGTGCCGCTGGATTCAAGAAATACCACTCGGCCATCTTTGTGCAGATTGGCGTTCTCCAGCAGATGAAAGCTCCCGCGTTTTTCCGCTATGGAGCTAATCAGCTCCTTGTGGCGCTTTGCATCTTCCGGTGTCATTAACTCGAACGGTGACTTATTAATTATCTCTTCATTGTGATAACCCAGCAGCTCGTACACCTGTGGACTGGAATAGGTGTACTTGCCGTTTTCATCCGTTTCCCATATCCAGTCGCTGGTGGACTCCACCAGGGCACGAAACTTAGCTTCACTTTCACGCAACGCATTTTCCGCCTCCTTGCGCGCACGCTCAGCCAGTTCCGCAGAAAGTGCACGCTGCACCGCAGGTGCCAGTCGTGCCAGGCGGTCTTTTAGCACATAATCTCTGGCTCCCGCATGTATCAGTTCCACTGCCTGAATGTCGGAGAGTACGCCGGTAACCATAACAACCGGTATCTCCGGATAGTTATGCCGGACAACATCCAGAGCCTGCAGGCCGTTGAAATTTGGCAGATTGTAGTCGGATAGTATGATGTCCGGATGAAATTCCTTCAGCGCCGAAATAAACGCTTCCCACCTATCCACGCGTTTTGCAGTGAAAGCGATACCTTCTTTGCGCAGTTCATACTCTATCAATTCCGCATCGGTAGGTATGTCTTCCAACATCAAAATTCGCAGCTGCTTGTCTGTTCCACCATGTTCCATAGTTATTATTTCTTCACCGGCGGATGGTTCACTAATAACCAGTAAAGCCCCAGATCAGACACCGTCTTGGCAAATGCATCGAATTCAACCGGCTTGCTGATGTAGCTGTTGACCCCGAGTTTGTAACTATCCACCACGTCGCGGTCTTCCTTGGAGGATGTCAATACCACCACCGGGATGGATTTGGTACGTTCGTCACCCTTGACCTTGCGTAGAACCTCCAGGCCATCTACTTTAGGCAGCCGCAGATCCAGAAGAACAACCTTGGGTGGAGAGAGTATGTCGCGATCGGCATACACACCGGCTGCAAAAAGAAAATCCAGCGCCTCCGCACCGTCTTTAACCCATACCAGACTATTGGCCAAATTACTCTTCTTCAATGCACGGATGCATAGCTCTGCATCGGTGGGGTTATCCTCCACCAACAAAATTTCCACTTCCTTAGATTCGTTACTCATGCATGTTCTCCCTGCTTGGTAGAGTAAAATATACTGTCGCGCCTTTGTTAACCTTGCCCTCCGCCCAAATGCGGCCACCGTGGCGGATAACAATGCGTTTGACTATAGCAAGCCCAATGCCGGTTCCTTCAAACTCAGTCACACTGTGCAGACGCTGAAATACGCCGAACAACTTATCGGCATACTGCATATCGAAACCCACACCGTTGTCCTTCACATAGTAGATGGTTTCTCCATCTTTTACAGTGGCGCCCACTTTAATTATAGGCGGCTTGCCATTACGGCTGAATTTGATGGAATTGGACAGCAGATTAGCCCATATCTGGCGCAGCATGGCGCGGTCGCCTATGCATGGAGGAAGAGGATCAATTTCAATTTGCATCTTGCCCCCGACAGGCCGGAGTTCATCCACCACCGAGTGTGCCAACTCCTCCATATCAATAGTATAAGGCCTCAGTTCCTGTCGATAGATGCGTAAAAACTCCAGGATGTTATCAATCAACCGCCCCATCCGGCTGGTGTTGTCCCGCACCACCTGCAACATGCGCTTACCCTCATCATCCAGCTTATCCGCATAGTCCTCCAGCACTATATGGGAAAAGCCGTCTATGGCCCGCAACGGGGTGCGCAGATCATGCGAGACCGAATAGGAAATATCTTCCAGTTCCTTGTTCGCCTCCGCTAGTTTTGCAGTACGATCGGTGACACGCTGTTCCAGTTCCTGATAGAGATTGCGGATTTTTTCTTCCGCCCGCTTACGCTCAGTGGTGTCTCGTGAAATTACGACGATTCGGTAGATTCTTCCTTGGGAGTCCCGCAGGGGGATAAAAGAGGAGAGAAATGTCCTTGGTCCAACCGGCAGATCAAATTCGGATTCATCGATTACCATCGCGCCAGTTTCAACGCAGCGCAGGGACAAACGTACCAACGCGCGGCTCACATCCAGCGGTGAGATTTCGTCCAAAAATTTATTGACCGTCTGTTCGAGGGAGATACCGGTAAGGTGTACCAGGGCCTGGTTGATATCGATGATGCGAAACCGCCCGTCGGCCGCAACCTCAAGCAGATACATTACATCCGAAGCGTTGTCGAAGATTTGGCGATACTTCTGTTCACTTTCTCTTAGCGCACGCTCCGACCATGAGCGTTCTGTGACATCTACCAAGGCGAAGACTACGCTCTCGACTTCGCCAGCATCGTTCCTCAGCGGCGCGCCATTTATGGAAAGACAGATACGGCGACCATCGGGCCATTCGATGGCATGCCGGATATCGAAGACCGGACGACGCAATGCCATGACCTGTCGGAACGGGAGCTTATTGTCAGGGAAATAGCCACCGTCGAAGTCGGTAATGCGCCATTGTGGCGCATTATATGTACGTTGCGTGATTGCGTCCTTGGTCAGTCCTAGCATATTCTCTGCCTGGCGGTTCGCAAACGTCACCTGGCCATCGCGGTTCACCATGGTAATGCCGATCGGGCTTGTCTCCGTTATCTGCGCCAGGAGGGAGCGTTCATGCCGTAGCGCGTCTTCGGCGCGCTTGCGCTCGGCAAGTTCCAGCTGCAACTGTTCTGTACGCTGACGCACGACACGCCGCAGTGCACGATTCCAGGAGAACGCGCCGATGAGAATAACGGCCACAACCCCAAGAGCTATCAGAAGCCCGTTCAATACCGCCTTGCTGGCGAAAATGCTGCGCTTACCCATTATGATCCAGCGGCGACTGATCTCCCTCCGCTCTTTACCGGTCACAGTCGCAAGAGCACGATCAAGGATTGTGCGCAACTCCGGCCAATCCTTGCGGACCGCAAACCGTAGCTGATACAACAGGCCGGCGTCACCCGCGACACGCAGATTCAATATCCCTGCCTTTTCTATGTAGTAGGATGCGCGCGAAATCTCGACCACCATGGCATCTGCCTCACCGAGCGAGACCATACGCAGGCCTGCCAACTCGTCCGCTACGGGGCGCAACACCAGGCCGGGGAATTTATCTTTCAGGTACTCCTGCACCGCGCTGCCTTTGGAGGTGGCCACACTCCAACCTTTCATCTCACTGAGATCAGCGCCACCGGCGTGATCCCTGCGCACAATGATGATGTTGGGCAGCTCAATATATGGCTCAGTGAATAGCAGGTATTGGAGCCGCTCGGGGGTTTGCTGTGCGGCAAAGATCATGTCAATCCTACGCTCCTTGGCCGCTTGGATGACCTGATCCCACGTCGCGTAGGGAACCAGCTTAAAGCGAACTCCGAGCTTGCGTTCCAGCAAGTTAATGTAATCGATCGATAAACCTTTATACGCCGTACCATTCGCCAGTATCTGTGGTGGGATCACAGTGATACCGATACGTATCTTCCCATCATGCTCAGTGAGCCATTGGCGCTCACGCGGCTCTAACCTAATGCGGTCGCCGGAGGTTTGCTCCACCGCAGCATCGGCTGTATTGCACAACACAGCAGCACTGGCAGCAATAACCAACCACAGTACCAACATACGCCAAGCTGCTATGCCCCTTTGCCGGAGCACACAGCAGTTGAACTCACTGCTGTCCCATTTAAAATAGTGAAATGCTGATTTGTCGTCTCCATTTCGGCGTTTACATGACGCTGAATTGTATAGAGACATGAAATTAGAAAAACGGAGCAACGTCATGCCCGCGCAGGCTGGCATCCAGTAAGCGGTTGATTTGTATGCAGGACATGCCAACTGGGTTCCCGCCTACGCGGGAACGACGGTAAGCGGGACAGCAATGAGTCAGACCCGGTTGTTTCCTGGCTGTTCGCTAACTCAATACGGCAGCTGGAAAAATCTACGTTCCGCATAGCTCCAGT
>JBNKDM010000072.1:0-6072 GCA_050288245.1 Sedimenticolaceae bacterium | reverse complement strand
CAAAACGACAGCTGATTCAGCCTGCTTTAGTCGTTCAGCAATGGCCTGATGCTCGGCCTTGACCTCAGCCTTATCTATGGCTGCACCGCTAGCGCCCACTGCCTTGGCAATGGCGGCCAGGTCAGCAACCATGGTGGCCGGTGAACTTAGCAACTGCTGTGCGCGATAGTTAAGATCATATTTCAGGGGATTCAGATAGCTGATGCTGGCCCCGTTCAATACCGCCTTGCGCAGACGATGCCCCAGGATCGGCTGATCCTTGCGCGGGTTAGCACCGATCAGCAACGCCGCATCGATCTGCTCAATCTCTTCAATGGCCAGCCCCAGCCATGGCAGGATTGGATCCCCTCCCCTGAAGTCTGACTGACGCAGGCGGAAATCGATATTGTCGCTACCCAGACCGCGCAGCAGCTTCTGGGCCAGAAACAGCTCTTCGACGGTAGAGGATGGCGAGACCAGGGCGCCTACATCGGTTCCTGCCGCCTGCAAACCTTTGGCAACCAGCTCCAGGGCGCTCTCCCAATCGGCCTCGCGCCACTTGCCGTTCTCCTTGACCATCGGGGTGGTCAGACGATCTTCGCTATAGAGCCCTTCGTAGCTGAAACGATCACGATCCGATATCCAGCACTCGTTTACGGCCTCGTTATCCCTGGGATGAACCCGCATCACCCGGTTATCGCGCACATGGATATGAATGTTCGAACCGACAACATCGTGCGGAGCTACGCTGTCGGACTGAATCAGCTCCCAGGCCCGTCCCTGATAGCGGAACGGCTTGGAGGTGAGCGACCCGACCGGGCAGATATCTATCATGTTGCCGGAGAGTTCAGAGTCTATGCTGCGCTCTATGTAGGTCCCTATCTTCATATATTCGCCACGACCGGTGGCACCCATCTCGCGGATACCGGCGATCTCGGCACTAAAGCGCACGCATCTGGTACAGTGGATACAGCGGGTAAGGTTGGTCTCAATCAGTGGACCGATGTTTATCTTGGGTACCACCCGTTTGTTTTCTACGAAGCGGGAGACATCATTACCATAGCTCAGAGAGATATCCTGCAACTCACACTCACCGCCCTGATCACAGATCGGGCAATCCAGCGGGTGGTTGATCAGCAGGAACTCCATCGTCCCTTTCTGCGCCGCCAGGGCCATAGGTGACCTGGTGTGCACCTTCATCCCATCCATCACGGCGGTGGCGCAGGCTGGGATTGGCTTTGGAACCTTCTCCACCTCTACCAGGCACATACGGCAGTTGGCGGAAACAGATAGCTTGTTGTGATAACAGAAACGAGGGATCTCGATACCTGCCTGATCAGTGACATCGATAAGCATAGCCCCAGCCTTAGCCTTCAGCTCCTGGCCGTTAACCTCGATGGTAACCATTGAATCTTCAGTCATCGCAACTCAATCTCTGCAAACTTGGGTACCGATTCCGGTACTCCGAAAAAATTTCATTAGGATTTAACCAGGCACTTCTTATTATCAATGTGGTACTGGAACTCGTCTCTAAAGTGCTTCAGCATGCCGTTGACCGGCATCACTGCGGCATCGCCCAAGGCGCAAATGGTACGGCCGGCAATGTTCTTGCCGACGCTGGCCAGCAGCTCCAGATCCTCCTGTCTGCCCTCGCCTCGCTCAATCCTGCTCACCACCCGGTAGAGCCAGCCCGTACCCTCACGGCAGGGGGTGCACTGACCGCAGGACTCTTCGTGATAGAAGTAGGACATGCGCTCCAGCAGCTTCACCATGCAGACGCTGTCATCGATCACTACCACGGCGCCCGATCCCAGCATGGAACCGGCCTTGGCGATACTGTCATAGTCCATGGTCAGCCCCATCATCTCGTCACCAGGTATCACCGGCGCCGAACAGCCACCCGGGATGACCGCCTTAAGCTTGCAGCCATCCTTCATCCCGCCTGCCAGCTCCAGCAGCTCGGAAAATTTAATACCCAGCGATACCTCAAACACCCCGGGATTCTTCACCGCACCGGAGACGGCAAACAGCTTGGTGCCGGCACTGTTCTCGACACCCAGCCCCTTGAACCAGTCGCCGCCGTGTTCCAGGATGACCGGCACCGAGCTCAGGGTCTCGGTGTTGTTGATCACAGTCGGTCCACCATACAGACCATACAGGGCCGGGAATGGCGGCTTAAACCGCGGCTGCCCCTTCTTGCCCTCAATCGATTCGAGCAGGGCGCTCTCCTCACCGCAGATATAGGCCCCAGCCCCCAGATGCGCATGTACATCATAACTGAAACCGGAACCCAGGATATTCTCCCCCAGGAACCCGGCGGCACGCGCCTCTTCCAGAGCCGCTTCAAAGCGCTCATAGGGTTCCCAGAATTCGCCTCTTATATAGTTATACCCTGCGGTGGCATCTATGGCATAACCACAGATGATCATACCCTCTATCAACTGATGCGGGTTGTAGCGCAGGATATCGCGGTCTTTGAAGGTCCCGGGCTCGCCCTCATCAGAGTTACAGACCACATATCTGTTGGCCTCTGAATTGCGATTGATGAAACTCCACTTCAGACCGGCCGGAAATCCGGCGCCGCCACGGCCACGCAGTCCGGACTCTTTTATCTTTTCGATCACCTCTTCCTGAGTGATCTTCTCCCGCAGAATCCTGGTCAGTACCTCGTAACCGCCACGCTCCCGGTAGCTCTCCAGCAGCCATGGTTTATCTTGGTCCAGATTTCTGAAACAGACTTCATTCGCCATAGCGTCTACTCCAGCCCGTCCAGAATCTCATCGACCTTTTCCGGCTCAAGATTCTCGTAATATTGTTTATCGATCTGCATCATGGGTGCGCCGCCACAGGCGCCCAGGCACTCCACCTCTTTCAGGGTGAACCTGTTGTCTGCGGTGGTCTCACCCAGTTTTACCCCCAGCTTCCCCTCCAGGTGTTCAACGATCTTATCCGAGCCGTTGATCATGCAGGAGATGTTGGTGCATACGCACACCTTATGTTTCCCCACCGGTTTCAGTTCATACATGGAGTAGAAGGTTGCCACCTCATATACCGCGATAGGCGGCATATCCAGATAGGCGGCTACATCATCCATGATCTCATTGGTGAGCCAGCCTCCGTTCTCATCCTGCATGATACTAAGGGCGGCCATCACAGCAGACTGCTTCCAGCCAGCAGGATATTTGGCAATCCACTTATCTATCTGAGCCCTTATCTCAGGCGTGAATAAGTTGCTCTTATCCTCCCGAGGATTGTTGGTGATCATTGGTTCGCTCTTAAAACCCATCAGCGGTCAATCTCCCCAAATACAATATCCATGGTACCGATTACGGTAACCACATCTGCCAGCATATGCCCCTTGACCATCTCATTCATGGCGGAGATATGCACAAAGCCCGGGGCCCGAATCTTGAGACGGTACGGCTTATTGGCCCCATCCGAAACTATGTAGCAGCCAAACTCGCCCTTGGGTGCCTCCACTGCGGCATAGGCCTCGCCCGCAGGCACACAGTAACCTTCGGTAAACAGTTTGAAATGGTGAATCAGACTCTCCATCTCCTGCTTCATGTCATCACGTGTGGGTGATACTACCTTAAAATCCTGCGCGATCACCGGACCCGGATTCTCCCGCAGCCACTGCACACACTGTTTGATGATTCGGGCGGACTGGCGCATCTCTTCTACGCGTACCAGATAACGGTCGTAACAGTCGCCGTTTACCCCTACCGGGATATCGAAGTCCAGCTTGTCGTATGCGGCATATGGCTGTTTCTTGCGCAGATCCCATTCGATGCCGGAACCGCGCAGCATGGGTCCGCTGAAGCCGCGCTGCAGGGCGCGTTCCGGAGATACAACCCCGATATCCACCAGGCGCTGTTTCCAGATGCGGTTATCGGTCAGCAGGGTCTCGTACTCGTCGACCAGCCCAGGAAAGCGGTTGGCGAAATCCTCGATAAAATCCAGCAGTGAGCCCTGGCGATTGGAATTCAGCCGTTCCAGATCTTTGGCACTGCGGAATTTACTGGGCTCGTACTGTGGCATCTCATCCGGCAGATCTCTATAGACTCCGCCCACGCGATAGTAGGCGGCATGCATACGGGCACCAGATACCGCCTCGTAGCAGTCGATCAGATCCTCGCGCTCGCGAAAGGCGTAGAGGAACACCGTCATGGCGCCCACATCCAGGGCATGGGTACCCAGCCATAATAGGTGATTTAGGATACGGGTGATCTCGTCGAACATGCAGCGTATGTACTGAGCCCGGATCGGCACCTCCAATCCGAGCAGCTTCTCGATGGAAGCCACATAGCCATGCTCATTACACATCATGGACATGTAGTCCAGACGGTCCATATAAGGTATCGACTGGTTGAAGATCTTGGACTCGGCCAGCTTTTCCGTTCCTCGATGCAACAGACCTACATGCGGATCGGCACGTTCGATAACCTCGCCGTCCATCTCCAGCACCAGTCTCAGCACACCATGGGCGGCTGGGTGCTGTGGTCCAAGATTCAGGGTGTAATTTTGAATTTCAGGCATGGGTAATCCTACTGTTCCTGCTCTTCAACCAAGGGACGATTGTCATCCCGAATCACGCGCGGCTGTTGAGTACGTGGCGGGATCGTCACCGGCTGATAGACAACCCGTCGCTGCTCGGGATCATAGCGCATCTCCACATGCCCACTCAGAGGGAAATCCTTACGCATTGGATGTCCGACAAAACCGTAATCTGTCAGGATACGCCGCAGGTCCGGATGACCCTTGAACAGGATCCCATACATATCGAAGGCCTCACGTTCAAACCAGTCTGCCGAATTCCAGATAGTGATGACAGAATCAACAATAGGATGCTCAGTTACCACAAACACCTTTAATCGCACCCGTACATTGAGTTTGATTGAGAGCAGATGGTAGACCACAGCAAAACGATCAGAGCAGTTATTGTCAGAACCGGAACGGTTCTTTTCGACCCCGCGGCCAAAGCCGGTGGCGGATGCATCGGTTGTTGTCCACTCCGATCTGCCGTAACCAGAGTAGTCGACACCGCATAGATCTATCAGCTCACTAAACTGAAACAGCTCATCATCACGTAGCCGGGTTGCGATCTCAAGCAACCTATCGCGCGGGATCAGCATCGTGATCTCATTCAGGGCTATATCGATTTCACACCCTTGCGCCTCAAACTGCTCACGCAGGTTGTCTGCCAATGCATCCAACCGCTGTTCAGGTGTTGTCTGGACCGAATCGTTCATTAAATTCTATCCCTGCCGAGCAATAGTATTGGTGCGTTTTATCTTCTCTTGCAGCTGATTTATGCCGAACAGCAAGGCCTCAGGGGTTGGCGGACACCCAGGTACATATACATCCACCGGTACCACCCGATCACAGCCGCGCACCACCGAGTAAGAGTAGTGATAGTAGCCGCCGCCATTGGCACATGATCCCATCGAAATCACCCAACGCGGTTCTGCCATCTGATCGTACACCTTGCGCAGTGCCGGCCCCATCTTATTGGTTAGGGTCCCGGCGACGATCATTACATCTGATTGCCGGGGGCTGGGGCGAAAG
This sequence comes from Sedimenticolaceae bacterium, assembly GCA_050288245.1. Classification (GTDB taxonomy): domain Bacteria; phylum Pseudomonadota; class Gammaproteobacteria; order Chromatiales; family Chromatiaceae; genus JAAGZL01. The sequence goes on along the minus strand of JBNKDM010000072.1, from coordinate 525 downwards.
ATGATACCGAAACGGTCTAGGTCATACCGGGCGGAGGCGGCCTGCATCATCTCAACTGCACAGCAGGCCAGACCGAAGGACATAGGCCAGAGTGATCCGGTACGCGCCCAGTTGATCAGTTTATCGGCAGTGGTGGTAATCACACCCTGTTTCAGGATGCCCTCAACGCCCATAATGCACTCCTATAGAAGTAACTTTATCTGCAAAGATACGCGGATATTCTCCGCACACCGGCGGCCGCATCCCCACCGTTCCGGTGGGTCCCCTGCTCTGCGCCTCGTGCGGACATCCCCACCCTGCGGGGGCCCTGCTCTCTGCTCCTGGTATATTTAAACTCTTTGCAGATACGGACCGCACGCCGGCGGTCGCAGACTTTTCAATAATACTTTTTGAAGTGCGGTGAAAAGGCCAACTGACCGCGACTCGCGGCCGTTCGCATCCCCGCTGCGCGGGGGCCCTGCTCTCTGCTCCTGGTATATTTAAACTCTTTGCAGATACGGACCGCACGCCGGCGGTCGCAGACTT
>JBNKDM010000071.1:0-6294 GCA_050288245.1 Sedimenticolaceae bacterium | reverse complement strand
ATAGATTATAGCCTTAAAGATTATTTGCTTCGGAGGAGGTGTATGGTTAAAAAGGATGATGTAGACGATGTGGAAGATATCGATGTTGATGTTGACTTTTCAGATGAGGATGATGACGACACAGAACTGGATGCCGATTCCGTTGAAGATGCCGCAAAAGATGCGGTAAAGAGTAGCATGGATGATGTAGGGGCCGCGCAGATGGATGCGACGCGTCTCTACCTGAATGAGATTGGTGCGTCTGAACTGCTAACAGCTGAAGAGGAGGTCTACTTCTCACGTAAGGCCCAGAAGGGGCATGAACCGTCCAGATTGCGCATGATTGAGAGTAATCTTCGTCTGGTGGTGAAGATTGCGCGGCGCTATATGAATCGCGGTCTTGCATTGCTGGATCTGATTGAGGAGGGAAATCTGGGGTTAATGCGGGCGGTGGAGAAGTTTGATCCGGAACGCGGTTTTCGCTTCTCAACTTACGCTACCTGGTGGATACGACAGACGATTGAACGTGCAATCATGAATCAGACTCGTACCATACGTCTGCCGATTCATGTGGTAAAAGAGATAAATATCTACCTGCGTGCCGCCCGCAAGTTGGCACAAAATCAGGACCACGAACCCACACCGGAAGAGATTGCCGATCTCCTGGACCGACCGATAGATGAGGTCAAACGGATGTTGGGACTGAATGAGCGTATCACCTCAGTGGATACTCCGTTTGGTAAGAATGCGGATAAACCGCTGCTGGATACAATTTCAGACATAAAATCTGAGGATCCGGCCGATAAAATCCAGAATGACAGCCTCAATTCAAATCTGGATACCTGGCTAAGTAAGCTGAATGAGAAGCAGCGTGAGGTGGTAGAGAGAAGATTTGGTCTGCATGGCTATGAGATCTCCACTTTGGAACAGGTGGCCAAAGAGCTTGGTGTGACCAGGGAAAGAGTGCGGCAGATACAGATGGATGGCCTAAAAAGATTGCGGGTTATCCTGGAAAAGGATGGATTTTCCATAGAAACCATATTTAAATAGGGAGAGGCGCCATCTGTTTATTGCGGTTTTATGGCGCTATAGTGGAGGTAATGCTAAGGGATGAGAAGAAGATTCAAATATAATAAATATAAGTGAGCAGATTTCAACTGGATGAATCACTGCTGTTTTGTCTGTACGAACGAGTGGGGATGCTGGTTTTATTGCTACAGACGTAATTGTTGTTGCAGGGCCTAAGTGCTCTGAATAAATGGGTTTAACATGGGTAAAATTAGTGAGGGGCTCAACACATCCAGGTGTGCGCCAAGTTCAGCAACTAAGAGAAAAAACGTAGAGGTCGACTGTCAAAAATGTGGTCTGGACGCTCTGTGTAAACTTCTAGGATATGATGAGGGCGAGGTCAAGCTGCCAGAAGGGACCTTATTAAAATCTCAGGCTGTCTCCCGCGGCGAGACAATCTTCAGAACGGGTGACCCGTTCCGCTCTTTCTTTGCGGTGAAATCCGGCTCTTTTAAATCTCTGACGCTTCCGCAACAAGGCCAGGAGAAGGTGGTAGGTTTTCACTTTGCCGGTGAGATAGTTGGTACTGATGGCATAGCTGGCAATACCTACACCTGTACTGCGCGTGCCATGGAAGCAAGCAGGGTCTGTGAGCTGCGTCTGGAGAACTTACAGCATGTCGCCTGTCCGGAGACTGACTTGAAGGATGGGATCATCTCTATCCTTGGAGATGAAATTACCTTCAGTCACGAGTTGAAGGTGTCATTGATCCACCAGAACAGTGAACAACGTATGGCTGCATTCCTGCTCAATGTATCTTCCCGCAAGAGTGAGCGAGGAATGTCTGGTCAGGAATTCAGATTAAGTATGTCACGCAGTGACATTGCCAGTTACCTGGGGCTCGCCAGTGAAACCGTAAGCCGTATTCTGATGAAGATCCAGAAACAGGGAATGATCGATATTCGCAACAAGAGTGTTAGGATATTGGATCTTGCAGCCCTGCAACAGCTGGCAAACGCAGGTTAACATCCGACTGATTGCCTAGTTCACATCCGGAAATTCAATGATGGTAACAATACCCCTGGCCTGACTAGCGGTCGTATTGTGGTAACTGTGTTTGATGTTGCCGCGAAAGTGGGCGCTGTCGCCCTCACGTAATTTGGTCTTTTCGCCGGCAATCTCCAGAATAACCTCTCCCAGGGTAATGTGCAGATACTCCTCGCTCCCAGGTGGGTGCGGTTTCCCATGATAGGTTGACTCACCATCAAGCTGGAATATTTGTTGCAGGATAGATGGGCTCCCTTGCGGGGATACGGTTGTGGCCCGATAGCGACCATCACCTGATTCCAGTCTTCCCATGGCCTCTCTCGGGATCACCTCAATACGATCGTGGTGTGTCTCCAATAGCTCGTCAATGGTGCTGTCCAGGGCCACAGCTATCTTGTATACGGCAGCAAGGCTGGGATTGGACTCATCCTTTTCTATCGTTGCCAGGGTGGCGCGCGGGATCTCCGCCCTGTCTGCCAGCTGCTGTTGGGTCATCTTGCGTTTGGCTCTCAACTCACGGATTCTGTTGCCTACCAGATTGGTAATCATGATGGATATGGCGGCTCCCGGCGCGGCATAAATGCGGAAATATAAACAAATATTCTGATATATTAGATCCCGCCTGGTCCTTATGCAAGTTTCGCTAGACCTGATCAGGCTGCTATATATCCGCTCCTGAGGCCTTCACTGGCGCCATTAAACCTTGAAAAACTCCTCTAGTTGCACAAATACCTGATGATCTGCACTGTGCCGGCGCACCTGCAATACATCCTGTAACTTCTGTACCTGTTTTACCATCTGTTCCAGACGCAGGTCCTCATCCACCAGTAGCCAGATGCGGCTGCGTTGTCTGTCACCTATCGGCATACACAGTATTCCCTCCACGTTATAGGCGCGGCGGGCAAACAGGCCGGAGATGTGAGACATGACTCCTGGGTGGTTACGCACTGTCAATTCCAAAATCTCATAGCAGGTTTTGTTGTCACTACTCAGTTCAGGCTGCAGCATGGTTTTTGTCTCCGATCATATCTTTGTTGGCGGCGCCCGGCGGTACCATGGGAAATACCCGTTCATTTACATCCAAAGGTATGTGGATCAGGCATGGACCTGTTGTTTGGAGAGCTGTCTTAAGCAACTCTTCATGGCCTGTATCAATAGCCAGGTCACAGGTAGGCATACCAAACCCCTTGGCGATGGTTATGAAATCCATGCGCGACTCGTAGTCCGTGGCAAAGGTGCGTTGTCCATAGAACAGGGTCTGCTGTTGATGCACCAGCCCCAGGGCGTTGTTGTTCATCAGGATGATCTTGACGTTGACCTGCTGTTCCACCGCGGTAGCAAGTTCTTGAATGTTCATCATCAGGCTGCCATCCCCGGTTATGCAGATAACCGTGTTATCCGGTTCCGCCAGAGCGGCCCCAATCGCTGCAGGCAGGCCGAAACCCATAGTGCCCAAGCCGCCGGAGGTGAGCCAGCGGCGCGGCCTGCGAAATGGATAGAGCTGGGCGGTGCGCATCTGATGTTGTCCGACGTCGGTACAGATTATGCTGTTATCATCGACCATCTCTGCCGTCTTGAGGATGGCACCATAGGCGCTGTTTGCCTTATCCCGCTCTGGTGCAATAAAGGGATGAGTCAGCTTCATGGTGTTGACCTCTGATACCCACTCACTGCGGCTGTCTTCGCATATCATGGGCAACATCTCTTCAAGCACGGCTTTAACATCACCTATGATCCCTACCTGCGCCTCTCTGATCTTTCCCAACTCTCCCGGATCTATGTCGATATGGATCACCTTGGCATTGGGGCAGAAGGCGGAAACCTTGCCGGTGGCGCGGTCATCAAATCTGGCACCTACCGCAATAAGTAGATCACACGCCTCTAACGCCATATTGGTATAGGGCGCGGCGTGCATTCCGAGCATCCCTAGTGAGAGATCGTGGTCAACCGGTACCGCACCCAACCCCATTAATGTCATGGTGGTGGGGACGTTGGATCTCTCCATCAGGGTGCGGGCATGCTCGGCGGCATTAGACATGATTACACCTCCACCCAGATAGAGGATGGGGCGTTTGGCGGCGTTGATTAGAGCGGCCGCCAGCTGCAGCTTGCTACGGTCGGCCTGTATCTCCCCGGTCGGAGCGCCAGGTTCCGGCCAGCTCTCAAAACTAATCTCCATGTTCTGGATATCCTTGGGGATGTCAATAAGAACCGGTCCGGGACGACCTGATGCGGCAATCCTGAATGCAGCCGGTATGGTGTCGAGCAGCTCATCAACACTGCGGACCAGAAAGTTATGCTTGGTGATGGGGATAGTGAGTCCATAGGTGTCCACCTCCTGAAAGGCATCACTGCCTATCATACTGCTGGGTACCTGGCCGGTGATGCAGATGACCGGGATTGAATCGAGTTTGGCATCCGCAATCGCTGTCAGGATATTGGTAGCTCCGGGTCCGGAGGTGGCAAAGCAGACCTGAGGCACTCCGCTGACACGCGCCATGCCCTGGGCGATGAATCCTGCCCCCTGTTCATGCCGTGCCAGCACGTGGCGTATTTTGCTGCTTTGGTACAGCGCGTCATAAAGCGGCAGATTGGCGCCACCGGGGATGCCGGCTATGGTTGTAATCCCCTGGCGTTCGAGCAGACGTATAGTTAGTTCCGCTCCGGTCATTGTGTGCATTGTAAGGGTCTCCTGTGTCAGACCCCTTCGGCTTTGACCGGCTGTGAGCAATAAAAAACCCCGCCGGTTTGCGCCGGCGGGGTCTGATTAATCTGTTATCAATCCCGCTACGGCGCAGTGGCCACCACGACGTTCAGTAGAGCGACAACAGATACCACCACGAGGGCGGTAGATTGGCTGTTTGTCATCTCAATGTGATTCATGGTTAACGGGTTTATCTCGTGCAAAATAAAATTCAAGGTTGTATCAGCTCTGATATTCGCTCAGGGTTTTGGTTATGTCAATAGACAATTTACTATTGAGTAGTCCCATAACAATCAGGGTTTTATCGGCGATTCATGCCTGATGCCGGATCTGTTTTATCCCTCAAGCAGCTCAAATTCCTCTTTGCCGGCCCCACACTCCGGACACTCCCAGTCTTCGGGTAGATCATCCCACAGAGTACCGGCTGGTATGTCGTTGTCGGGATCACCGGTGGCCTCGTTGTAGATATAGCCACATACATCACATTTATACTTTTTCATACTATGCGCCTTACAGTTGTCGGTTTTGTATGGATGGACTCTATACGGATTTGAATTGTTGGGCCTTGTTAATCATCAATCAGTTGCCGGACCTGGTTTTACCCCATTTGCGATCATTGATTGTGTAACCGGATGCCTTGGCTACAAAGGGCAGGGCAAGCATGCCGGGAAGCCAGCTTATTTGCCGCGGCTGGTTAAAACTCTGGATGCCGATAGTCATCTCTTGATGCCCTGCCTCAGGTTGCGCCTTGTAGGTGCCAAAGATCCGATCCCACCAGGGTAGATTAAAGCCAAAATTACTGTTGGTCTCTTCCGGAATTACTGAATGATGCACTCGATGCATATCCGGCGTGACCACAAACCAGCGCAGGATACGGTCGAGTCTTATCGGCAGGCGCAGATTGCCATGGTTAAACATGGCGGTGGCGTTGAGCAGTATCTCAAATATCATCACACCGATGATTGGAGGCCCAAGTACGATGATAGTGGCAAATTTGATCAGCATGGAGAGGATGATTTCAATAGGATGGAAACGGGAACCGGTGGTTACGTCATAGTCTGGGTCTACATGATGTACCATATGCAGCCGCCACAGGAGAGGGACGGCGTGCACCATCACATGCTGCAGATAGATGACCATATCCATCGCCACCACAGAGATTACTACTGCCAGGATAAACGGTGGTTGGTAGTAATTGAGCAGACCCCAGCCATTGGCCTGGACGAAGGCCGCCACCCCTATTGCGGCAGCGGGGAAGAGTAGACGCAATATAACTGAGTTCAGGAATACCAGACCAAGATTGTTGAGCCAGCGTGTGGCTTTGGAAACAGAAAGTGCGCGTTTTGGGAATGATATTTCAGCGATCGCTACCAGGGCAAATACACCGAAGAAGAAACCGAGACGTATCAACACTTCATGTTCAATCATCCACTCATTCCACAGCATCTATTTTTCCAGGTTTGTGTTTGTGATCAATATCCTAGTGCCATTGACCAGGGTTTGGCAGATATATTCCATGGAAAATTGTTTCTATCGCTACCAATAGCGTTCCAGGT
>JBNKDM010000070.1:0-6336 GCA_050288245.1 Sedimenticolaceae bacterium | reverse complement strand
CTCAGGATGGCAAGGTAGCATCCGTATTGGCTATCTCCCGTGACATCACGGAACGGAAACAGGCGGAGGAGGAGCGGCAGGCTCATCTATATTTCCTTGAGAGTCTCGATCGCATCAACCGCATACTGCAAGGCGAGGGCGACCTCGATCAAATCATGAATTACGCCCTGGACGCAGTGCTCGACATCTTCGCCTGTGACCGCGCCTACCTGGTCTATCCCTGTGATCCAAACTCCTCAACATGGTCGGTGCAGATAGAGAGCACCAGACCGGAGTTTCCAGGCGCTGGCCAACTGGGCCCGCAGCCAATGAACGAGCATGTTGCCTTTGTAATGCAGACACTATTCTACTCCGACCACCCGATCCAGATAGGGCCAGGTGCTGAATTTCCAGTACCGGAGATATTGCTGGAGCAATTCAACATCCACTCCTTGATGGCCATGATTCTACGTCCGAGAGTGGATAAACCATGGCAGTTCGGTATCCATCAGTGTTCCCGCGATCGCGTATGGAGTGATCGGGAGGTACGGCTGTTCGAGGAGATTGGCCGCCGCCTGTCTGATGGACTGAACAACCTGCTAATCGCGCGTGATCTGCGCGAGAGTGAAGGGCGTTTCCGGTTGGTATTTGAGAATTCACCTCTGCCTATCCGGGAAGAGGACTTCTCTGCCGTCAAATCCCACCTTGAAAAGCTGCGGCCAGAGTTCGGTGATAATCTTGAGGGCTACCTGAAAAATCACCCAGAGGTAGTGGATGAATGCGCAGCGCTTGTGCGTATAGTTGATGTCAACCGTGCCTCTCTGGTTTTTCATGGGGCGGAAAGCAAAGAGATGCTGATGCGCGAACTTTCGCTGATCTTCGTTCCGGAAACGGCGGATACCCTGCGACTGGTGCTGCTTGCGTTAATGCGCGGTGAAACAGATTTTGGCCTGGAGTCAGAAATAAAGACCCTGACCGGACGCAGACAACACGTCTCGATCTATTTCTCTGTCTGTTCCGGCCATGAGCAGACTCTATCCAAGGTTCTCGTCTCGCTGGTTGACATCACCAAGCGCAAGCGATCCGAGGAGCGGTTGCGGCTGGCGGCCAGTGTCTTTGCCAACAGCCAGGAGGGAATACTTATCAGCGATGCCGAGAACCGCATCATCGATATCAATCCGGCGTTCACGCGTTTGACCGGTTACACCCGCGAAGAGGCGATAGGCCAAAATCCCCACTTTCTCAGCGCAGGCCGGCAAAGCCAGGATTTCTACGCTGAGATGTGGAGATCGATAAACACCAAAGGAGAGTGGCAGGGCGAACTCTGGAACCGGCATAAATCGGGCGAGGAGTATGTGGAACTCCTCTCTATCGTTGCCGTAAAGGATGAGCAGAACCGGCTCCAGCACTATGTCGGCGCCTTCTCCGATATCAGCATGATAAAGGAACATGAGGCCGACCTTGATCGCATCGCACACTTCGACATGCTGACCTCTGTACCCAACCGGCGTCTGCTCGGCGACCGCATGGAACAGGCCATCGCCCGCACTCACCGCAGCGGCAAGAGTGTTGCAGTATGCTATCTTGACCTGGACGGATTCAAACCGATAAATGATCAGTTTGGACACGAAGGCGGGGATCGCATGCTGGTTGAAATCGCCCGCCGTCTGGAATCGATGTTGCGCTCAGATGATACCGTTGCCAGGTTGGGCGGAGATGAGTTCGTGCTGCTGTGGAACGATATCAGCGCCGAAGCAGAGTGTCACTTCGCACTTGAACGCATTCTCACCAGGATCTCAGCACCCATGCTGCTGGAGGGTGAAGAGGTGTCAGTCTCGGCCAGTATCGGCGTAACGCTCTACCCCGAAGACAATGTTGATGCCGACAACCTGCTTCGCCACGCCGACCATGCAATGTACTCGGCAAAGCAGCTCGGCAAGAACCGCTATCAGATGTTCGACGCCAGGCTGGAGCGTCAGATTTCCTCACGAATGGAGTTTCTGGCCAAGGTGGAGAATGCCCTGAATGACGAGCAGTTCGAGCTATATTATCAGCCTAAGGTCAATTGCATTGCCGGTACGGTCGAGGGAGTCGAGGCACTGCTGCGCTGGAACGATCCCATCCTTGGCATGGTCGGACCGAAAGAGTTTCTATCGCTGATCGAAAATGACAGCCTGGCATTCCGAATGGGGCGTTGGGTGATAGAGCAGGCGGTACGCCAAGCCAGGATCTGGGATGAAATGGACATAAAATTACCGGTCAGCATCAACCTGTTCCCACGCCATCTCAAATACCGGGGATTCATCGACGATCTGCATAACGCCATCACCCTGCATTGGCCGCACATGCCGATGGGGCGCCTGATGATGGAGATCATCGAAACCACCGATCTGGAGGAGCTAGATCCTGTTGAGCTGGTAATAAAAAAATGTCTGGAGATGGGGGTCAGCTTCTCACTCGATGACTTTGGCACCGGTTACTCCTCACTGATCTACCTGCGACGCCTGAGCGTCGAAGAGTTGAAGATCGACCAGGCCTTTGTGCGCGACATGCTCGAGGACCCGGACGACGAAGCAATCGTGCTAGGAGTGATAGGCCTGGGACGTGCCTTCGGGCTACGGGTGGTCGCCGAAGGCGTAGAGTCACCGCAACAGGCAAGACATCTGGTCGATCTTGGCTGCCCGATTGTGCAGGGATACGGCATGGGACGCCCAATGTCAGCAGAGGATTTCCAGGAGTGGTATGCCAACTTTCAGGTTAACGGGGTGAACATATGCCGCTGAAACAACCATTTCAGCCAATCGAATGGAACGACTCTATGGAGACTGGCATCGCCTCCATCGACAGGCAGCATCACTTCCTGGTCGACACCCTGCGAATGGCTAACAAAGAACTACTCCATGGCCATGAGGACACCCTGGTACACAATATCATCAACGATCTTCTAGGTTATGCCATCATGCACTTTGAAACCGAAGAGGAGTTGATGCAACGCAACAACTATGAAGCTGCTCATCCGGAAGATGCGCATGCCCATATTGAGCAGCATCGCAGTTTTTCCCGTCATATAGTCGAAATTTCAGACCAACTACACGAAGGCCAGCAGGTCTCATGCAGCGAGGTGCTGACCTTCCTCAACGAATGGCTATGCAACCATGTACTCGGCACCGATCGCAAACTCACTGCATTCCTGTTACAGGCAAAAGAACAAACGGGCGGCAAACCAGCTATTTGACCTGTCTCAAATCACATCCAACAACCAGGATGTTTATCTTACATCTATCTAACCCCATCATTGCGCAGAGTACGTTATATCTGGAAAGCACCCAATTCAGATTGAAAGCAGCGGGAGAGAGAATATTCTGGTGACAAAATGGCATCGACAACTTGAGTCTGGGGCGCTAGTCTTGGTCACTCATTGCAAAGTACCAGCGTGACTATGGGCGATACCTCCGACGAACAGCTTATGACCAGTTTCCGCGCTGGCAATACCGTGGCCTTTGATAACCTGTATCTCAGACATCGAGGACCACTGTTTCGCTATATACAACGCCAGTGCGGTAACCATGCGGTGACCGAAGAGCTGTATCAGGATGTATGGATGCGGGTAATCCGCGCCAGCGATCAGTGGCAGCCTGGGACCAGATTCCAGCCCTGGCTCTATCGCATCGCCCACAACCGCATCATCGACCACTGGCGTGCCGGACGGGAACAGCATGAACAGATAGATGACGCTGAAGTCATCCAATTGGCTGGGCCATGGCCGGATGCCATGTTACTGATTCGTGAGTGTGTAGAGCGCTTATTCCAGCTACTTGACGGCCTGAGCGAGACCCAGCGTAGCGTCTTCCTGCTGAAGGAGGAGGCAGGACTTACCCTGGAGCAGATCGCAGAGGTCACTGGAGCAGGCTTTGAGACGGTCAAGAGCCGCCTGCGCTATGCCCTGCAACGATTGAGAACAGGACTGGAGGGATGCGATGAGTGATAACCACGACCTGCACGACGAGCGTATCTCTAAACTATACAAAATTGGCAGCAGAGACGAACCGTCCAAACAGCTGGATGATAAGATTATTCAGGCCGCCCGCCGTGGCAAACAAACCAAAAAATCGCGTTTCTACTGGCCATCCCTGGCAAGCGCAGCTGTCCTGGTGTTGAGTATAAGTCTGGTGCTGAAGGTGTTAAACCAGACTCCACTAGAGGAGTCATTGCTGGAACCTCTGCCCACGCAAAGCGGCTCCATTCCGCCACCACCAGCGCCGGAACAGAGGATACAGGAGAGGGCCAGCGCACCATCCTCTGCTATACATGAGCATGAAATCGACAGTTTTGGAGCTGCCCAGTTGAAATATACCCCCAATGGGGAGGATAAAATGGAGACCAGCGCAAAGAAATTACTGCAACCTGAAGCCGCACCGAATGCCATAGACAACGGCCCTAAACCGGCGGTCAGTAAGGCGAAGAGAAAGAGGCTTGCTTGCAGCGCCGTCCCACTGCCGGAATCAGCCTCAATGGATGTGTGGCAGCAACAGTACCAAACAGCCTTGCAACAGGGCCAAAGCAAAACAGCTGAATGTCTGAAACAGGGGTACTACCGCAAATTTGGTCAGGTCATGCCGGGGCTGGAACATCAGGAAAACGTTACATCGCCCTAATATTTTAGATCTGCAACTCTGCTGGCCGACGAATAGAGTCAAGAGTGGCATATCCCGCCTCCAGATCGCACCAATGGCCCGGTATGGTAAGCCGCGCGAGGGCTGCTGTTGGTATGAGTTTGCCATCAGCTGGCATTTCAATCTTTTCTTTAGCCAGATGCCTGACCAGATCTTCCAGCCCCGGGTTATGCCCCACCAGCATTACCCGCTGGGCCGATTCGGGGCAATCCTGCAGGATTGCCATCAATGCCGGGACGCTTGCGGCATATATCCGTTCATCCTGGACCACTCTGTCTCTGTCCAATCCCATTTTCCCGGCTGCCCTGCGGGCGGTACCGCGGGCACGTCTGGCTGTAGAGGCAATAACATAATCAGGAACCAACCCATGTGCGCGCAGCCATACCCCAACCCTTTTGGCATCACGCTTACCACGCTCCTTGAGTGGGCGATCAATATCGCTGGCAGAAGTAGACCAATCCGATTTTCCGTGACGCAACAATAATAATTCGCAAGTCATTTCTGCCTCTTAGCCCAGGCCTTTGCCTTTGGCCTGTAATGGAATGATAATAGAGAAGATTGTAGAACAGAATGAACTCTTTCCGGACAAATTAATTAAATTCAGATGACATCAAACCACACAGCGGAACTCCCCAACCCGGTACTTCTCGAGAATTTTCACAAAACTCCTGAACTGGGCCCGGCTGTTCTGTTCTTCAGCGGCGGTTCCGCTCTTAAGGATATCAGTCGTGCCCTGAAACAGTACAGTCACAACTCCATCCATCTGGTAACACCGTTCGACTCTGGCGGCAGTTCCGCCAGCCTACGCCGCGCCTTCTCCATGCCTTCTGTCGGCGACCTGCGCAGCCGTCTTATGAGTCTGGCGGATGAAAGTGCAGATGAACATCTGCATGTGTTTCGTCTGCTCACCTACCGCCTGCCGCATGACCAGCAGAAAGATGAGTTGCTGTCCGAATTATCTTCCATAATCGATGGCAGCAATAGCATGATGCAGGCCATTCCCAATCCGATTCAGCATATGATCTGCACCAAGCTTGGCTACTTTCAACGGGCCATGCCTGATGATTTTGACCTGCGCGGGGCCTGTATCGGCAATCTGATCCTGGCCGGCGGTTATCTGCACCATGGGCGACAACTGGACCAAATCAGCTTCCTGTTTACCAAGCTGGTCGATGCAAAAGGCATAGTACGTGCAACCATCAGCGATAACCTGCATCTTATGGCTGATCTGGAAGATGGCACCCAAGTGTTTGGGCAACACCGGATAACCGGTAAAGAGGTTAGCAAGATCAAATCCCCTATCCGGGATATCGGGCTATCACGTGAGACCGACAGGATGGTCCCGGTGCATCCGGAGATAAGTAAAAGCAACCGGAAACTGATCGACAGCGCCGAGCTGATCTGCTTCCCCCCTGGCAGCTACTATTCGAGCCTGATAGCAAATCTGTTACCGACAGGTGTTGGGCGCGCAATCAGCAACAATCCTGCGCCCAAGGTATTCATACCAAATCTGGGAGATGACCCGGAACAGATTGGCATGACCACAAACAGATCCGTAGAGACCCTGTTGAAATATCTAAAATATGACGCTGGCAGAACCTGCCCGAACAGCAAACTTCTCAATTATGTGCTGATAGACAGTGAGCACGGAAAGTACTCGCCAGGCGCATCCGAAGAGTTCCTG
>JBNKDM010000069.1:0-6442 GCA_050288245.1 Sedimenticolaceae bacterium | reverse complement strand
AGTTGACCCGTATATAGGTTTAGGGTTGACACTCTTTTCTCGACCAACAATAGGTGAGTATATGCTTACAGTGACCCAACTAGCGAAGCGCGGCAACATATCCAGGGCTACCATCCTTTATTACGAGCGTCAGGGATTACTGCTACCTACCCTTCGCGCCAGCAACGGATATAGATGGTATGGAGACAGGGAGATTGAGAGACTGGAAGCAATAGTCGCATACCGCTCGTATGGAATTCCCGTTGTCAGCATAAAAAGCCTGCTGGATCGTGACGATAGCACATCTCAGTCTCAGCTGTTGAGAGATCACTTCAATACCTTAGAGAAAGAGATAAATAAACTAAGAAAGCAGCAAAAAGCAATCGTAGCTTTACTGCAAGAACCTGACCTTATGGAGAAAAATATGGTTACAAAAGATCGCTGGGTAGAAATCATGAAGGCCGCAGGATTCGACAAAGAGGCGATGCTGACCTGGCATCGCAAGTTCGAGGAGATGGAGCCAGATGAGCATCAAAAGTTTTTAGAATCCTTAGGAATAGATGCAGAGGAGATTAACAACATCAGAAAGATGTAAATCATCATCAGCCTCATGGATGAGGCTGTAATTTTTCCTCAGCGACAAATCGGGTAACTTTTCTTCTGCAATCAATTAGGAAAACAAAGGGGCCTACTTTGCTTCCTTTAATCAGCGATAGCACACCTTGAGCGCCACAACCTCCAGAAAGGCAGGACGGCACTACCAAGCAGCCATATCGCACCAGGAATTGGCACCGGTGTTACATCCCAGGATTCTCCTCCTAGCCCCCAGGTCAACCCGGTACCGAGGGAGGTCGGAGCTACCGCCGAAAATGGGCTCAGGTATGACCCGCTTCCATTCAGACTAAACTCACCCGTAAACAGGTTGTTGTCATCGTCGAAGGATAAACGCATCAGAATAGAACCTGCGATATCAGCCGGATCTATCGAGTAGGATTGCAAGGCAAAATCTCCGACGCTGACATCGTTAACCCGCATAACGAAGACAGCAAGCCCAGGGGCTGTACCAAAAAAGCCGGCCACATCAGAGCTGAAGTTATATATACCTACCCCTATATCCTCATCGGTCCCATCGATAGATACATGCATACCGAAAAACTGGTTTATGCCTGGAATAGTGGCTGCCCAGGTCGAGGTACCGGAAAAGTCTCCTTTACCATCCTCCATTACCAATGGGTATTGTGATCCAATGTAGCTCATCTGGCTGGATATGTTGATGCTGCCAAGCGTTGCCCCACCTAAAGTGCCAGGATTGTGCAGAACAACCTGACCTCCGGTCACCTCAACTGTGGGATCGTATTCCTCCCAATCTGCCCCGAGGGAGCTGCCGTTGAAATCATCAGAAAATGATCCAGGCATATTTCCTGTCATACTGAAGCTATCCAAGCTAAAGCTATATGGTGCAGCATCAACCTTAGCCGTCGTCGCCAGCAACGCACTCACAGATAAAATCGTGGCATTTAACAAATGTCTCGCTTGCTTCATAGTTTCATTTCCTTATCTTACGTGCAGACCGGTTATATCCAACCATCCCATTGTCTCTAAACTGGAGCAGCGTATTTATTAAGGCATTTATACATAAAATGCAAGGATATCTGGGTGCATACACTAACCAGTTAACCGTCCCGGTATAGATCGATAAACAGCTGCCTGTTATTGTCGTTGGCAACCGACCAGGCCGTCAGACTTGCCAGCAGGTTGACCTCTACGGACGACAATTCTGTATCCAGCGTGGAGTAGTTCGGGAATTTTTTTAGTCTGTCTAGCATCGATTTTACGTCCGGATTCAGCTTATCTTCCCAATCGCTCACCCTGCTGGTATAGACCCAGACGCAGGTGATGTTATCCCTTGCCGCTACACCAAACCACTCGTTTGCCATAACAGATAGAACCTGTTTATATATTGCCGGCCCCTTGGAGCCGCCGGCAGCCGCCCAGATACCGCTCAGAAAATCTGGAAAGGCCATCTCCGGAAACACCTGGTTATGCACACCCCAGGCTGTCTGCTTACTGATATGGATGCCACCGTTGTAAGGGGTGTATGTACCATCTGATTCTGAATATGGCTGGTAACCAAACAGTGGAGGTATCTGGCTGTCAACCTCTATAGCCGTAGTAACAATACCAGTGGTTGTATCCACAATTACCGGCGGAGGCTGTTTCGCGCTGGCGGGTGCAAGCAGAGTAGGTGAGTTGATGAAGGCGATGACCTTGTCGATATCGCGATAACTCAACATGGATGCTATGCCGGTATTCTCCAGGTTTCCACCATCGGCAAACAGCGTAGGTTGGATCTTCGGATCAGGGGCGGCTGCAGTAACCGGCCAGTAGTTGTATTTTGGCACTAGCTCCTTCAAGGAGAGTTTACCCAATACGGCATGCAATCCCTCAGCTTCCGACAGCGGGGTCCCGATCATTTCAAACAACTCAACGGGAGCAACGCCAGATGCATCTATCCGCGCCAACCCTTCCATCCACTGACTCGCCTGGGCAAATTCACTTGATGTGAGTTCATCCTGCAAATAGCTTAATGCCCGGAAACCGGATTGTTGCATATCTCGTTTAAACTGCTCGGAATCGCTACGCCACTCGGCAAACAGATTGGCCAGGGTTTCGGCAAACGCCGCGCTGCTGGTACCGACTATATCCATGATGGACCATGGGCGCTGCTCATTGATGATCACAGCTTCCGCTGCAACTGTATTCAGAACCGAGTTAAATGCGAATGAGGTCACCCCGCCCCCGCCCGGACTTTTTCCATTGGCATCAGTACCGCCAGGATTACCGACAATACCGGTAAAGAAGGGTGTGCACTGCACCGGGGCCAGATATTTATACTCACCCATCTCTGGTTCTGCGCCCAGCACAAACATAGCGGTGTTGCAGATAAAGAAAGGGATCGCGTTACTTCTCAAGGTAACAAACGGTACTGCGGAAAGTTCTGGATTCTGGTTCGGCAGCTTCAGGATCTCATGGACAGCGTCGTTATCATAGGAGAAGGCCTGGGTCGGACTACCGTTATCAACCGGCTTGTACAGGGCGTATGGAGAAAGAATATGTTTACCAATCACCGTCTGCCACAGCATATCCGCCGGGGTCTTTTTAATCGTATAGTAATATAGCGCCTGCGCTGCGATATCCGGAACCGAGAAGTTACTGGTTACCTGCTGACCAATATTACCCGGTGGCAACTGTTCCATCTCCGCCTGAGTAAGGTCATAAGGATTCTCGACATATTTATTCAGAAAGTTATCGTCAGTAACACCGGACTGATATTCAAAGCTGATCCCTAACCAGGAACCTCCCGATACGGTAGATATCGCCTTGGTTTGACTCAGCAGATCTACACCATCATCACTGCGCAGATGACGTAGCGCACGCAGCTGCCCCATTCCGGCGCTCAGTGCGCGCGAACCACCGCCAGATAAACAGACACCTACATTACCGGGGGTGGAACAACTGTCCCCGGTAAAGTCCGCAACGGATAATCCGGTATTGGGATAGAGGGTGGCAGCGAACTTGTTGCTTGACATACTGTTCTCCTTGTCACTGTAATCTGTTCCTTAAATTAATTAGCGGTCACTACCCGGGCCGTTGGCCCTCTGCCCTCTACCCCGCACATCAGTTGATTACTCTTTAGACTTTACCGCTATACCACCTACCAATACCAAGCCCAGTGCAATAACTCCATAGTGGTTCCAAATATTTCTTTTGCGATCACTCAGTGAGTACTTAGACTCCATTTCCGCCTTAAGCTTTGGATCAAGATCTCCAGCTGCGAACTGATCGAGATTTATTGCCATAAGCTCACAACTCCAGGTCCAGACATCCGCCCCAAAGAGGCCAAAACGCTTACAGGCATAACCGACCTGATAGCCCTCTTCAAAGGTTGGAGCCCCATCTATCTCAAACAACTCATCCCCGGTTTGAAAGAAAAGAGGAACTCCTTTCGCAAAACTTAGGCTAGGAATGACAAATAAAGAGAGCAAGCAGAGTGATACAATATATTTTTTCATTATTTTCTCCTTAACTTAAATGATATTGCTTGTAGCTATATTAGTTGTATTACAACCTCCTGTTTTACCGCATAGAATAGATAAATCAATAAAATACCGGCTTAATCCGACCTTAAATAATACCTTATATTCCGGTATATCCAATGCATTTCATTCTCATCTGCCCGATGAAATACGCTTCCTGGCTCCGGCTTCAATTTCATCATCGAAATTAACATCGAATGAGAATGAATAAATGATCCAATCGCTCTTTGGCTTATAAAACTGAAACTCCATCCTTACCGGCTGACGATCATAGAGGGCAAGATAAGTGACGTGGACAAAACGATCTTTCACATTCAACTCATCCACAAACTCCTTGCCATTATAATCCCCGACTAACTTTTCTATACCTTGGAGTTGGGTTTTAATATTCTGAATCGAATCAGCCGCGGACGACATCCAGGGATTAGTAGAATAGATAGAATCAACGGCTTCCACCTTCTTACCAGACTCATACAAAGAGAAGAACTTCTGTATCTCTGCATCATAGTCACCGGCAAAAACCGGGGCAGACAAGATGAGCAAAAGTGCCGTTATAATTTGTTTCATTTTATTTCACCTAAAGAGTTATTGTTATCTATGAACTATCACGCAGTAATAACCAGAACAGGCATCAACTGACATCCCATTATTCTGGGATCATTTGAGAATATCCTTTACTCGTTCTTCAAACACCTTTACTGCCTGATTTATCGCGTGCTGCTCCAGGACAGAGTTACTGATTGCGTTTCGACAAAGCTCGAGATTAGCGAGATACACATTCTCAGCTTCACGAAGAGCAGCTGTTTTGCTGTCCGCACCATCTGCCACTTTCTTTTCCGTTACCTTTTTTGCCATCTCTCCTCCTATCACCTTCGCTAAGATTTTATGCAATTGGAACCATTTATCGGCTCACCCTGCACGCCAGGTTGACAGCCAAAGTTGCCTGCGTGCCACTTATTTCTCGTATAACGCTGAGGCTGTTGTGCCGGCGCGAAGCAACGGTCCCACACGAGCGCCTGATTATGCGCCTTTTATAATTGAATACATGCAGGCATCTAGCGCCTCCCCATAAACATATAGACGATTCCTCAAAACACCCTCTAATTTAGCACCTGATTTTTCCGCCACTTTCCTACTTGCAACATTATTTGGTAGCGTAACAATCTCAAGTCTATTTAATCCTAGCGTATCAAATCCGAAACCAGATACCAGCGAAACAGCTTCGGTCGCCACCCCTTGATTTAATGCACTTTTCCTTACCCAATAACCAATATTACCTATTTTATGGCACTGGTTTATCTGATTTATAGCAACACCACCCAATACCATATTATTTTCTAACGAATAGCATATAAAGCTATATTCATCCGCATTAGCCCACGATTGGGCTCTTGACGTCACCCATTCTTCACTTTCTTCCATTGAATATTCAGGATGACACCAAGGCATAAATTCTTTCATATGAACAATCGATTCCGTTGCAGCTTCATAAAATGGAACAACATCATTGTTGCCAAATGTGCGAATACCTATATTTCTTCCTTCTATTTTCATTACTTTATACACATAACGCGCTTTCAGCGGAGTTGGTACGTTAGCAGCTGCGCCCGCATGAAGGACTTGTTAAGACACTCCTATCGAAATACCGCTCACATTTCTCAGCGTAATTATTCCGATCCCGTTTTTCCTCATGACCCGTTTGTTAGCCGCCATTCTACACTTCATGTTTTGCATTACAGCCGAAGTCTAAAGCCACACAAGGTTCGTTACCGTTTACCCATGCATCATGCCCCGGAGCCAATTCAAAAGCTTCGCCGGTACCAACAACGGACTCTTCTCCGCTGGCACTTTGCACGGTAAAAGAACCAGATAATATATAACCTATGTGATTTTCCGATGGCTTTCCCGTTTGTTTGCCCACATGCTCTGACCACCGCCAGCCAGGCAGATATGTGCCTATGCCAACAAATGACGTCCTTAGATTTACAGCAGATCTTGTACTGCCGTCCAGAAACACCCACGATGCATCAGATAAAGATGGATCTGCAATGATATTTTCTCTATTCAACGTTCGATCTCTACTTATAAACAGCTAACGTTTAAGCACAGGGGAGCGAATGAAGCGAGCGTCCCCCTGGTGCGCCTGGTTATTGTTTAGCTGTTTCATACAAAAAGTGAAGCCCAAATACCATTGCTCTTGCGCTTTTTATTTTTGAGTTTCTATCGACTGGTACTGCGCCTTTCTTAACAACAATTGTGTTACAAATACTATCTCTTATCGTTCTTTTCTCCTTATTTAAAGTTAACCATGCAAAATCCAGTGCAAAATTAACCGGGCCAAGAACCCAAAACAAAAGACGATATGT
>JBNKDM010000068.1:0-6552 GCA_050288245.1 Sedimenticolaceae bacterium | reverse complement strand
CGCCCCGGCGTGCGCGGCGCGGCCGCAACGCCCGGCGCCAGCGCCTTGAAGATAGGATCCAGATCCTGTACCACGTCTGTGTCGCCACCGATCATCAGGCAGTAACCCTGTTCCAGACCCCAGACACCTCCGCTGGTGCCTACATCTATAAAGTGAAGTCCAAGCGGGGCAAGCCGGGCGGTATGCCGCATGGCGTCGCGATAGTGTGAATTACCGCCATCGATCAGTACATCGCCCGGTTCGAGCAAATTGGTCAAGGCAGCAACCGTGTCGGAGACAATCCCTGCCGGAACCATCAGCCAGATCCTGCGGGGTTTTTCCAGTTGGGCAATGAATTCTTCTAGTGATGGCGCGGCAATCGCGCCTGCTTCCGCCAAACTGGCCATAGCGTCCGCATTGATGTCATGTACCACGCACGAGTGCCCGGAGCGCAGCAAGCGCCTGCACATGTTGGCACCCATCCTTCCCAAACCGATCATTCCCAATTGCATGGAGTACCTCTTTTCTGGATTGGCAGAAATGTTAGTTAATTATGACAACAATATATGTGATGTGTTTTATCTTCTCTGTCTGACTCGTCTATTGATCATAATGACATTGAACACGCACCGCCAATCCCTGGTCATCTAATTCGAAGACTTCTGCTGCGATCAAATTATTTACGCTTTGGTAATGCAGAGTTATGCTCGCGACGCCGATGAAAACATTGAGCAGCTTAAAGTTAAGATCAGGATAGGCGGCCAGCCCTTTGGCAAGATACTCCCTCACTCTGTTTTTCCCGCGAAGCATCCCCGTCTTGCTATCGGTCAGTTTTAATAAAAACGCACTGTAATATTCAACGTCATCAGCGTAATGCGACATAACTCGATCCAGATCATGGGTATTCCATGAGTCGATCCAATCATTAGCAAAATCCTGGGCTTGTTGTTTTGTGATCATTTGTCAGTTATTGGCGTGGGTTTCCCTTGGTCGGACAGCTAGTGGAGTGAGGTTTGTTGCGTTCCCTTCGCTCACTCAGATTGCTGCTGGGGATATATCATTAGTAATTACTAAGTCAGTAGAGTTATTCAGGATACTACCATATAAATATTCGAGGATGGACTATTGCTATTTCCGAAGCTTTTCTTCCAGTTGCAAGATGGTGGGGTATCTGGTCTTTTCCAATGAACCATGGCGGTTTCTGTTTTATGCATGTCATGTCACCTACCCTGGACAGGGGGCGGGGAAATATCGATACTAGATGTCATCGTACATGGAGTTTTAGATTTTCCCTATGCTGATTATCCCGATACATAAGAAAATCACCGCGAAAAACTTTCCACTGGTGACCTTTCTGCTGATCCTTGCCAATTGCCTGGTCTATTTCATTTTTCAGACGGACGATAAAAGGATTTTTCAAGAGTCTCTGGACTACTATGTTAAATCCGAACTACCGAAGATCGAATTTCCCCGTTACGAAGAGTACCTTAAATCCTACGGCCGCGAGTGGCAGAGTGCTGTTGTTGGAGATGAAACTGACGAAGTGATTCGCAACCGCTATCGGTTGATGCAGATGGAGTCAGATGCTGAATTTATGTCGGCGTTAAAGGGCGGTGAGATTGTGCATGCCCACGAGCAGATTTACCCCCAATGGAAGCGGCTGCGGGAGAGATATGAGAGTATTCTAGAAGGCAGTTTCACCCAACGTTTCCTGCTTAGATACAACGAGATCAATCCAGTCACTGCCTTTAGCCATATGTTCATGCATGGAGGCATTGATCACCTGCTGGGTAATATGCTTTTTCTGCTGTTTCTGGGCATTCTGGTGGAGGGGGCGCTGGGCGGGGGGTTGTTCCTGGCAGCATATCTTGCCGCAGGTCTTTGTGCCGTGGTTTCCACATTACTGGTGAATTGGGGCAGCCCAAGCGGCCTACTAGGCGCATCCGGCGCTATCGCAGGACTGATGGGGCTATATACGGTTCTGTATGGTAGGCGCAAGGTACGTTTTTTTTATTGGTTCTTTTTCTATTTCGATTATGTAAAAAAACCCGCCATCATCCTTCTGCCGTTTTGGCTGGGATGGGAGCTGTTGCAGTTTTTTTTCTTCAACCACGGCCATGTGGCCTACGAGGCCCATATCGGTGGCATCATCGGGGGTGTGCTGATTGGATTCAGCGTTCTAAAATTGGGACGCGAGAACCGGACATTTCTGGATGAGGAGGTCAAACGTGATGAAGCCAGAGATCTATTTGCTGAAGCGATGGAGGATCTTAAGGAGTTGCGGGTTGCTGCTGCCAGAGAAAAATTCAAGCTGTTGCTGCCAAAACATGGCCATGACCGGGAACTGCTGCAACGTTATTACAATGTCTGCAAGTTACAGCCGGATAATCCGGACTTTCATGATGCTGCGCGGCGCATTCTGCGTCTTTCCGGGCATCAGGCGGGAACACACGCACTGGTCAAGGAGATCTTCCGTGATTATATTCATATCGCCAAAGGCAAGATACGTCTCTCTCTCCAGGAGAGAACTCAGCTGGCAGTAAAACTTGCCAACTGGGGGCATCTGCAGGAGGCCAGGATTCTGGTCGACTCCCTGCTGAAACAGCAGGAACCGGCCGCAGAGACCGCGGAGGCGATACTAGCCATGGGGCGTGCCTGCAGTGTTCATGGTAAGCGCGGCGCTGCCAAACACTACCTGACACAGACCGTTGTACGGTATCCAGCCTCCCCCCAGGCGGCAACGGCCCAGGGGTTATTAAATGCTTTGTGATTTTTGCCCTGTCACGCCTGAAAGTTGCTTTAGATAAAGAACGGCATTTCGTAGTCTGACCTAAGTAGCAGGTTAGGTCGCTGCGATATTTTCCAGGGTCTGGACATACTGTCGAATCTGCGGTTGCAGTGGATGATCCGGATATTTTTTTAACAGGGAATGCATTATACCCAGTGCCTTTGTATCTTCTCCCATCTTATCGGATAGGATCCGCGCTGCCAGAAAATAGTTGTGGGGAATATCGGGATGGTTGGGAAATCGTTTGGCGAATCCGCTGGTAAGCTGCAGTGCCAGCTTGTGCAGCCCTTTTCGGTTCGCATGTTCCGCAATAGTGGTTATATATTTTGGGTTAGATAGGGTAAATGAAGGCTTTACACGAAAGCAATCCGCTACCACATCCACCGCTTTGTATGGTAACTCCAGTGCCTCCAGTAAAACAGGGATATAGAGTTCAGCATGTTCTAACTGCCCTTGGGTATTCCCACTCAGTCGAAGTAGTTTGCGGTAATGTTCATGAAGATCCTGGGTGCCGCCCTGGCTGCGTATTACGCTGCCGATTTTCTCCACTGCCTCCGTCAGGTTGCCATCCTGTACCATCGCTTTGGTTTCGGCAATCAGGGGCTCATCCGGTGCGGCCGCACGTACACTGGGACGCTCAACATGTGTTTTTACCTCAACTCCCAGCTCCTCATGGTATTGATAGATCATGTATCCCATGAGGTGGAACATGGCTACCATGAAATAGAAATTGATAAAATAGAGAACAGGCCGCATGAGGAAAAACATGGTTTTATCCTCAGGCACGATGATGGCTTCCAATGTCCCCATGCCGGATACCATTAGAAACAGGAAAAGTACTACAATCAAATAGGGAGGTCCGACACGACTCATCAAGGAGATCCATATTACTGGATTGAGTGCGTTGCCAATATTCTGGGTCATAGCAAGGGTGATTATTGCTGCCGGTAAAGCGAAAAGTAGAAACAGCGCTAATATACCGGTAAGAAACATAGAGCCAGTTATCATGGCGACTGCCCATACCATCAGAACCATGCCGGTAGTGAGAAAGAACTGCTTTAAACCCATGGAGTCCGTGCCGGTCATATAGCGGGATTCAGGTGGATCCAGATGACCTTCAGCTGTATGCACCAGTACTTCGTAAGAGTATTTGTAAGCTGCGAGCCACAACAGCAGTGCCACGATCCAGTCTATTACCGGCAGATAGGTAAGAATCTGTAGCAG
Organism: Sedimenticolaceae bacterium; assembly: GCA_050288245.1. GTDB lineage: Bacteria > Pseudomonadota > Gammaproteobacteria > Chromatiales > Chromatiaceae > JAAGZL01. Next base: position 2,561 of record JBNKDM010000068.1, on the reverse strand, counting down.
TGAAAATCCTATCATTACCCACAATACAGAACTTTGTGCCGGATAGGTAAAAAATTTGGGTATCCGTAACCAGAACGGTTCGATCTCTCCCAGGTTTTGTGTCAGTTCCGATTCCATATGCATTCTTTTTTTCGTTCTATGGCTTAGCCCTGCATTACCCCATGGTATTCGCCAGCTTTTTCAAGGCTATGCCAAAGCATGCCATGTCGAGTTGAGGCAGGCAATAGTGTATTGTGCCGCTGTTCGCCACATAAGTCTCTGGGATTTACGGCGCAGCCAAGTATTCTCCTGTAAAAGATACGTTGAATATTGCTGCGCATGTTAATTTCATTTTTTACCATGTTTCTTTACTGTACGGCCGGTGTTTCATCGAAGAAAATCGGTTGATGAGCGGTCGGACAGATAACAGTTTCAGACGATCTTGGTTTATTTATGCGAGTCAACTTCTGTTCTTTTTCTACGTGATGCAACTACTACAACGCCTGATCCAAGCAGCCAGATAGATGCGGGAATAGGTATGGTAGTAATCTCCCTGAGTTCTAAGATAGCAGGTCCTTCAGACCAATAGTCTACCTGTTTCACCCAACCTACACCCGGGACAATATACTCATACCAATAGGGCGTGTTATCTAATAGTGGATCATCCGGATCGAAATAAACCTCATGTACATAGGCGTTACTAAAAGTCCCATAAGGGACAGTGACAGACTCGATGCTGGTTATTTTATTAATGATTTCACCAGAACCCAAATCTGTTTAATATGACGGGTAACTCCAGGTTGTCCCTATTGGTGCAATTTGAAATCCAATATTGCCATTTTCAAAATACATTGCATTTTCAGTTGATCTACCAAGTTCTTCTTCATAGCTGCCTGTGCCATCCTCGTTCAACATGGCTATATTTATGTACTCAATGCCACCCATATCAACTGTCTCTATACCCCATAGATAGACAGCCCAACTATTTACTGAATCATGTTTGTCATATATATACAGATCATTCACGCCTATTGGCATCAATGATGCGGCGAAAGCGTTGTTTTTGATTAATAGCAACAGGGCAATTATAGATATCGATGACCATCTATATAATCTGCTCTCTTTCACGATCATCTCCTTATGTAGAGCTTGGCGTTGTAATATTCCTGACAGTTATTAGCAATTTTGACAGCAGTCTCTTCTGTACTCAAAGATTCAGCGGTTGCATGCCAACCAAAATCCGCTCTACTTAGTGGCATAGAACTCCATGTCTGTGAGGCTTGGTTGCTGCCATCTATCCAATTGGAGCTGGTAAAATTTTGGTTGTTAAAATTATCTGAGAAAGTTGCCGCGTGGCAAATGCCGGTTATCACAACCAGAAAGGGTGCTGCTAATAAACCTTTAAGAAACAGTATCCTCAATGTTTACTCCTCCTTAAGTAGGTTATTACAAGCAGGTATATTTGGCTTGGCAGTTGATCATGTTGTGTGTATGCATATCAAATTTATTGTAATTGCAGATATCGGAATATGCTGTTTAGAAGCTGGGAGGTAAAATAAAAAATGCGCCCGGCCCAGATGTAACAGCGATATTCCATTTGCCGTTATAAAGTCAGTAGCTATCGCAGGATATTATCATAGAAACATTATAAAAAGGGAGGGATTGCCAGTAAGGATTAAATTACCCCTCAGGCCTCTAATGCCATGCCGGTTGTCGCGGCAAGCAGATCGTCGATATCGGCCTCTATTATCTCAATGCCTTTCTTTTTGCAGAAACGCCGCTCCTTCTCTGTCGGCTCCTTGATCAGCGCCCATCCCGCTGGTTTGTCTGCCGCATAGATGATGTCTGACATCACCATGCGTTCGGTATCCCGGTTCAGGCGTAGTCCCAGGAACAGGTATTGTTTGCCTTTACGGTACTCTTTCAGAAAGTTCGGGATGGCAAAGCCGCCCATCAATTCGCTGAGGTAGTCTACATAGTCGGCATCGCTGGCTATGTAACTGCCATCGGGAAGGGGGCTGCCCATGGGTTTAAATAGAATGGGTAGAGATGGATCCACCTGCTCCTGATCGATCTCACTGTACTGCTTGCCATCATAGTGGTGCAGGCGAAAACGGTAGTCAGTCCCGCCGATACGGGCTATGCCGCGGATCAGGGTGTGAGGGGTATCGCTGTAACTCTCCTGAAGTTGGGTATCACGATTGATGTCGATTATGTAGGACGGCTTGATCGATTCCAGCCAGTTATGTAGCGGCGCACGACTCCAGCGCCGTTTGCCGTAGGTGGTATCGAGAAAGCGGGTCACTGCACTGCGGCCGCGTTTAAGTTCCACGTTCATCGCGGCGCGGGGGAATTCATACATAAGTCGTGGCGCCATGGGTTTGCCGCCGTTCATGGCCAGAATCATGCTGTCGCTGTCGGCAGGCATCGGCTCACCGTTGTCCAGGTCGGCGACTCCAGCCAAGGCCTCAAAGCCCAGATATGGGACAATCTGGTTGCGCCTGATTCCATCTATTAGCTGTTCCATGGTCTTTATGCTCATCGTATTACCTGTTAACCCCTCTCACCTGAGGGAGAGGGTT
>JBNKDM010000067.1:0-6615 GCA_050288245.1 Sedimenticolaceae bacterium | reverse complement strand
GGGACGGCTGGACTGCAGCCACGCCCATTTCAGATTGGTGTTGCCGATATCCAGCAACATGGTACTGCCGGCAGTATGGTTGTGTTGAGGCGTCGTCATTGTCTATCCAGTACTGTTACCGCCAAACAGTGGCGGCGGAGAGTTCGCATACACAATAATACGCTTTTGAGATAGCGTGAACAGAGGGGGTAAATATTTTGGGGATAGGGGATAGTAAGCAGAGATAGGGCAAAACCGGCTATTCAGCTGGTCTCAGGCTCACCTCGCCACCATAAAATGGCTGCATCTTACCTTCATACTCCAGAATCAGCGCGCCATTGGTATCGATCCCGCGATGGACGCCGCTAATATTCCTCCCGCCAAGAAACACCGACACCGCCTGATTGTAATAGAGGTCATAACGCTGCCACTCTTCCAGCAGCGGTTGCAGTCCATATCTTTCAAAATCCGCCATGGTCTGGAGCAGATTACCCAGAACCAGTCCGGCAAGCCGGTTTCTGGAGACGTTGTTCCCGCCGGTTATCTCACGCAGGGTTACCCATGGCTGGTCAATGGATTCCCCCTGGGTCTTGGACATTCCGGTGTTAATACCCACTCCGACCACTACAGTGCTGGGACCTTCCGACTCCCCCATCACCTCCAGCAGCAGACCGGCCAGTTTGCGTTCACGCCAATATACGTCATTAGGCCATTTCAGGCCGACCTCGCCCACCCCGATGGTCTCAAGGCTGCGAACCAGAGAGAGACCGGCCGCCAGGCTCAGGCCGCTGAGCTGAGCAGGCCCCATGGCGAACTTCCACAGCAGAGAAAAATAGATGTTATTGCCATAGGGTGAGACCCAGTGGCGGCCACGACGACCACGGCCGGCAGTCTGCTGTTCTGCCAGACATACCTGACCGGAGACCCTGCTACCCGCATCCAGCTCCATCAGGTGGGCGTTGGTTGATTCTATGGATTGGTGGATTTCCAGACCCTGCAGCAGCTCAAGCCCCTCTTGCCCCATCGCCGTCATGATCTTATCTTTATCAAGCAATTCAAGAGGATAGGTAAGACGATACCCCTTACCACGCACCGAAAAAATCTCCATACCCAGCAGATCCTGGATCTTTTTTATGTGCTTCCAGATTGCTGCCCGGGTGATACCACAGACCTCGGCCAGGTCTTCGCCTGAGTGAAACCGCCCGTCGGCCAGCAGCCGGATGATGCTATACCTCAAATTCATGGGGGAATTGTACCAAAGCTAAAGATGGAGTCTTATTTTTATCTTCTTTTCATGATCAGGCTCATTATAGATGGAAAAAATGAGCACTATTTTGCCAGTATTTTACTTCCTAAGCGTTCGGTTTCAGCCAATCTCGCTGTCTTGCCTGCGCCTCGCTGTCCGCGTCAGTTACCAGCCACAAAACCGATGTATTCGCTTCCGCCGGCCGCATCTCCACCTCAAACTGCATCAGCTCATCACGCCGAAAGGCGTGAGCGGTCAAACGATCACCGACCCGGGTGCGGGCCAGCAACTGGTCCAGGTTCTCAGATGTTACCCTTATCCCATCCAGTGCGACCAGGATATCACCTGCCGACAGGCCCGCCTCCCGGGCCGGGCCAAAGTCCATAACCGATACCAGCATGGCGCCAGCTGGATCCGGCTTATGAATCACGGCCAGATCCGGCGTTGGTCTTGGTTGCTGTGTCTCCTTCCTCAGGCCACCCCTATCCTTGGAATTTTTCGCCGGACGATGCTCATGGCCAACCGCGAACTGCTGCAGAATCTCTCCCAGGGGAAGATCATTTGTGCTGCGCAGGGCCCGATCAAACAACTCCGTCAGATCCAGGCCGGTGACTTCACCGGCCAACGTCTCCACATCACTCTCACCCACACCAATATCCGGCTTGCCGTAGCGCTGCCAGAGGGCACGCATCAGGTCATCCAGTGATTTCTCACCTGCGCTATCGCGGCGAATGGTCAGATCCAGAGAGAGGGCGATGAGCGCACCCTTGGTGTAGTAGCTGACGATGGAATTGGGGGCGTTCTCATCCTGTTTATAGAACTTGATCCAGGCATCGAAGCTTGAATCCTGCACCGTCTGCTTGAGCCGGCCGCTGCCACGCAGCACGCGGGTGATGGTCTGGCCCAGCAGTTCCAGATAGCTATTCTCATCTATCAGCCCCGAGCGCACCAGGGCAAGATCATCATAATATGAGGTTATCCCCTCAAATGCCCATAGCAGCCGGGAGTAGGCCTCACTGCTGAGATCTGCACTCTTGAATCTCTCTGGACGGATACGCTTAACATTCCATAGATGGAAATATTCGTGACTGCAGAGCCCGAGAAACTGACGATACTCTTCGGTTATCTCGTCAACTCCAGGTTGCGGCAGATCACCCCGCTTACAGATAAGTGAGGTGGAGCTTCTATGCTCCAGCCCACCGTAGCCATCACCCACAGCCATCACCTGGAACAGATAGCGCTCCATCTGCGGCAGTTCCCCGAACATATCCACATGGGTCTCACAGATCAACTTGAGATCCCGGCAAAGTCTATCCATATCGCAATTATGCCGCCCGGTGATGGCTATCTCGTGGGGCGTACCATATACATCAAACGAGGCATGGGTGAAGCGGCCCATCTCCACCGGATGGTCGATCAGTTCATCATAGTTACCGGCCTGATAGGAGCCAAATCCCAGATGTTGCGCCTGCTTTCCAGGCAGTGTGGTTGCCACCCGCCAGTCGCTGTAACCATCACCCGCCGGGGGTTGGATGACAATATCGCAGGGGCTCTCTTCGCAGCCGATAACCTTCAGAAAGACCGAGGTGCCGTTAAAGTAGCCATGAGTGCTGTCCAGATGAGCCCCGCGCACCGATAGATCCCAGGCGTACACCCGATAGTTGATCACAAGTTCCCCGCCACATGGCGCGCAACACCAGGTTTGCTTATCGACCTTTGCCACCTCTACGGGAGCACCACTGCAGGTCGCCTGCAGCGTGACTATATTTCTGGCGAAATCTCTGATCATGTAACTGCCGGGAATCCATGCAGGCAGGGTAAGTTGCTGTCCGCCGGCATCCGGTTCTGCAATGGTCAGTTCAACACCGAAGATATGTGCCTCCGGCGCCAGGGGCTGGATCTGATATCGAATCATTACTGTCTCACCACCTCTTGAGTATCTGTTCGGCCGGTTCATTTGTCGCACGCACCATCAGCCCGCTATTGGTGGCTATTACCTGGTATTGCGCTCCATCGGCCAGAGGCATATACACCGAGCTACCAAAATATGCATCCATAAACGGCAGCCAATCTGCATACATGCGTCCATATTTCCAGAGATCCAGACCTGTGGAGCTGTTTATGGCATAGACACTTGGTCTCTCCACCCGCGCCTGTTCTATATCGCTGTATCTGCCGCTGAGGCGCTCCAGACGAACCATGGGATCCTTGCCTAACAGAGTTGCCCAGGACCTCCAGCGCAGAAAGCGCGCATCCATCTGCCACTCATCGCCTTTAAGCGTGAATTTAACCGGCCGTTTCCCCGGCTCTGTGAACTGCAGGCTAAAGACCTCTGGTTCCTCTTGGGTGACCAGGATATCAGCTATGACTATCTCATGGGTTAGCCTGTGATAGGTATACAGGTTTGCTGCCGCAGCCAGTAACAGCACCCCGATCGCAGTCATCCCCAGGCCACTGCTCCAATAGATCGAAGCGAACAGCCTGCGCCGCAACCGGATACGCGAAATCCCCCTGAGTATCAGGACAAATCCCATGATGATTAAACAGATGGCAAGGAGCAGCATGAAGCACACCAGGATCAATAATTAGCCAGGTAAATAGTTGCACACTTTTTGTCTATTAACCATCGGTGGACAGTTGCTGCTATCCCTTCATAATGAAACCTTTACCGGGTCACCGCAGGAACCAAGAGGATGAAATCGATCGTGGCGGGTCCATCGCCGGCTGCATGTCTGGGACGGTGGGGTTTGTGATACCCTGATATAAGCGAACGAAAAAGCCCCGCATCTCTAGATACGGGGCTTGTGCTTTAATCAAATCTTCTGGCGTTATGCCATCTTCTTCCTGGATGCCCCCAACAATCCCAGCAGGCCGGAACCAAACAGCCAGACTGCGGCGGGGATCGGGACAGCGCCGGCACCCACAGTTACATTGTCGAACCAGACTGTGGCGCTTGAATTATAAACCCAATCGGTCTGACCTACCGCAAAAAAGCTGAGGCTGAGTTTTGAGATGGCATCTCCACCCCCCAGTCCAGCAAGGGTTGCAAAACTACTCATGGAATCGGAATAATTGTGCTGTAAATCTTGTATTTCAACATCATTATCTCCGAGCCAGCTTGCGGATGTTACATTGATAAATCTGGCAGATCCCAACACCGCGTTCCAGTTATCAAGAAACGTTAACTCCACACCGCTTGCTGCATTAGCGCCTCTATTCGTATAGGAAGTAGCTAGCATGTCAAACGCCAATATACTGCTACCCATATAGTCGAAATCCATAGACAACAAATGCTTGCCACTGCCACTATGGGAGGAATATGCCATCTGGCTGCTATTTTTCGTTGTGACGCCGGTTGAACCAGAGCCATTGTAAGTCTCCATCCAACCATCCGCGTTTCCATCCTCAAAATCATCAACGAATGCTGCGCTTGCATTGGAACAAGCAAACGCCAGTACCAAGACAAACAAAATATATGCAGATACTCTATTCAAATATAATCTATTCATATTCACTCTCCTTATGTATGACGTTTAAATATGCAGCTTCTTTGGTTAAACCTTGCATCTTTGATCTTCAGTTACACCGGCCTGTTTACAATCTCACCTCCTATAACCTGCTGCTGTGAAAAGTTGTTCTCATTAGATAACAGCCGTCGTCCACGGTTATCCAATGATCACAATGATGAGGGGGTAGGAATTCTGATAGCTATCCTGGAGATGGGCGCACGGCTACTTGTCGCAAATCCATCGCAATAATAAGGATCCTTGGATATGCCATGGATACGGGAAATGGGTGTTTCAGTAGGAGTGTTTGATCCCTTCGCTTTCATCCTGAAAGATATCCTTGAGGCCGTCCCGAACCAGAATTTAATTCTTTTTAGGCTTTTTACCTACCATTTTCAAGGTAATTCGTCACATTACAACAATGGAGTAGGAGTCAACCTACCTCAGCCCAGGGCAACAGCACCAATTAAGTAAATTTGACTCTGCCCCGTATTTTCGAAGATCAGCCAGTAAGCTGCTGGACTTTTAGTTTGGCCTGTATGAAGTGCTTATGCGGAACATGCAGCAGGTCGGCCAGTCTGCGAATGCTGTAATCTTCGTACTTGTCCAGCCTGCCATCAGCAAACGCAACCTCCCAGAGCAGTTCGATAATCAACCGTTTCTGTTCCTGCGTCAGATTACGATTGAGCACCTTGACAAAGTCGTGCATAGAGACGGCCGCATCCACTTCAGTCTCTGCCAGCCTGAGTAACTCCTCTGCCTCCGACGCCGATACAAGCTGCGTCCTCTGCAGCACCTTGGCGATTGCATCCCTTTCGCTCCGATCAAACTCAAAGTCGGCATACGCCACCTCAACCAGCATTACCGCGGTAGAGAGCCGAATGGCATGATCTACCGCATCGGAGTCCTCTGCCCCTAATGCAGGCTCAATATATTTTTCGAAGAATTGCTTCAGATTCCTCAGCATCAAGACAGATCCTCTTAACTGCATAGTACAGCCTATAGACAGTCAAACAGGGTTTTCATTCACCTAGAAGCTTCCCAGCAAAGAAAATGTCTGGCCTGACCCACCGGGACGGTGGGTAGGGTACTAACGATGAACCCAAGGGAAAGCCCGGAGCAAGGCAGCCCGAATAAAGTACAACGTAAACCGGAAAAATTGTGCACTGAACTTCCTGGATTCCGGCCTTCGCCGGAATGACGGAAAATAGATTTTGTCGCATTCCATGTTCAGGTAAGTCACCAAACTATATAAAAGAGAAAGCCTGGCATGACATACATGGATGTATGCGACCAGAACGAGCTTGCGAGTTCAGGAAGTACTTGATGAAACGCCGCAGGCGGTTCTGAAGTGAATGCCGCGAACGGTCAGGGACAAGGTGAGACCGGAGGTCGAGAGGGTGGCCTGGGCCATGACCGTTTGTGAGCGGCGTGACTTACGATCAAAACAAGCAAGTGACCAGAACCAGCGTAGCTGGTTCTGGAAATCCCTAATGAAGCCCGAAGGGATTCTAGGGACACTGCCCAGAATAAAACACTGAGCAAAGAAAAACCCCGACCTCTTACGAGATCGGGGTTTTTTAATTAAAGCCTGGCAGTGACTTACTTTACTCGCCCCATCCCTGGGGCTCGCCCTTCGGGTTCGCTTCGCTCATTCAAAATCGCTCCCGGCGATTTTGTCGCATTCCATGCTCAAGTAAGTCAACAAAGTCTACAAAAGAAAAAGCCCACCCCGATAGGGGTGGGCTGTTCCTTGAATTAAAGCCTGGCAGTGACTTACTTTCGCATGGGGAGACCCCACACTATCATCAGCGATGCACCGTTTCACTTCTGAGTTCGAGATGAGATCAGGTGGTACCAGTGCTCTATGGCCGCCAGGCAAAC
>JBNKDM010000066.1:0-7199 GCA_050288245.1 Sedimenticolaceae bacterium | reverse complement strand
TGGGACGCAGGCCACCATCCTCTGCTACCACTGGAAAATATTTCTGATGCCCCTGCATCGCCTGAATCAATGCCTCGGCCGGGACCTCGAGAAGCATTTCATCGAAGTTGCCCATGACCGGCACCGGCCATTCGTTCAGGGCGGCTACCTCACTCAGGAGATCCTCATCGATTATGGCCCTGGCGCCCTGTTCCTCGGCGGTTGCAATAACCAGGTTGCGGATCAGCTCCTTGCGCTGCTGCATATCGGCATAGACCATGCCCTGATCCTGCAGCTGTGCCAGATAGTCCGCCGGTGCGCTGATCTCGATGGGGTTCGGGCGGTGAAAGCGGTGGCCGCGGGTGCTGCGTCCGGTCTGCTGTCCCAGGATCTCGGCCGGGATCACCTCATCGCCGAACAGCAGTACGGCCCAATGCACCGGACGGACAAACTCTTCACTGCGCGAACCCCAACGCATACGCTTGGGGATGGGCAGGGCGGAGAGGGAGCTATTGATGATGGCCGGGATGAGCTCGGCGGTGCTCTTACCCGGCTGGTTCTGCTGGAATATCAACCAGCTCCCTTTGGGGGTCTCCTCCTGCTCCAGCTGGTCCACGCTTACACCGCAGGAGCGGGCAAAACCTTCTGCGGCCTTGCTGGGGTTGCCGGCGTCGTCAAAGGCCGCCTTGAGTGCGGGACCCTTGCGCTCCACCACCCGGTCGGCCTGGGCCGTTACCAGATCTGATATCAGAACCGCCAGACGCCGGGGTGAGGCAAAACGCCGGATCCGGCTGAAACCAAGCTCTTCCTGGTGCAGGCCGTCTTCGATACCCTGCATGAAGGCGAGGGAGAGGCGATCCAGGGCGGTGGGCGGAAGCTCTTCGGTACCGATCTCCACCAACAGGTCACGGGTATCAGCCATTGGCGTTCCCTCCTTGTCCGGCCAGCATCGGAAAGCCCAGGGCCTCCCGGCGGTCGTAGTAGGCCTGGGCGACCGCACGGGCCAGGGTCCGCACCCGCAGGATAAAGCGTTGGCGCTCGGTTACCGAGATGGCATGACGCGCATCCAGTAGATTGAAGCTGTGGGATGCCTTCAGGATCTGTTCATAGGCCGGTAGAGGCAGCCCTTTGCCGATCAGATCCAGACACACCTTTTCACACTGATCGAAGAAGCCAAACAGGTAATCCACATCGGCATGTTCAAAGTTGTAGCTGGACTGCTCCACCTCGTTTTGATGAAACACATCACCGTAGGTGACCGGCCCCTGGGGACCGTTGGTCCAGACCAGATCGAACACGCTCTCGACCGATTGCAGGTACATGGCGATGCGTTCCAGGCCATAGGTGATCTCGCCGGTTACAGGCCTACAATCGAGGCCGCCCACCTGCTGGAAATAGGTGAATTGGGTAACCTCCATGCCGTTGAGCCATACCTCCCAGCCCAGACCCCAGGCACCCAGGGTGGGGGACTCCCAGTTATCTTCAACAAAGCGGATGTCATGCACCAGCGGATCTATGCCCAGCATCTTGAGAGAGCCCAGATAGAGCTCCTGAATCTCATCCGGGGATGGTTTGAGTATCACCTGGTATTGGTAGTAGTGCTGCAGACGGTTCGGGTTCTCGCCATAGCGCCCGTCGGTCGGTCGACGTGATGGCTGAACATAGGCGCAGTTCCACGGCTCCGGGCCGATGGAGCGCAGGAAGGTGGCGGAGTGAAAGGTGCCGGCACCCATCTCCATATCGTATGGCTGCAGTATGACGCAGCCCTGATCCGCCCAATACTGCTCCAGGGCAAAGATAAGGCCCTGGAATGTCGAAACATCCGGGCTGCTGTTATTTGTTGGCATATTCAAGGATAAAGCCTTTGTCTTGCTGGTCCAGAAACGCGCAAGTATAGCGCCTGAAGGGCGGATTTGGCTAACAACCGGGCCGATTTTATGGTGCCCGGCGGTTACCGATTTGGATCCGCGGTCCGGTTTGGCTCTGAGGCTATCTATATCGGCGCAGGTACCACCACTCAAAAAGACGTTTGAGCCAGTGAAAGATCCGCATCTTGGGCAGGACCAGATTGTATTTGGGAGTGCGTGCCACCAACATGCCTGAATCGAGCGCGTCCACGATGCATATCAGCTCCACCCGGAACTGTCTTTTCGGCTCTTCGCCCCGGAGTTCGGAAAGGAGATTGCTGGCCGCTGCTGCTGCCTGCAGGTCCGCCATATGGGCCTGTTTCGGCATCCACTCCGGTCCGGGGAAGCTTCCGGCATCACCGGCCACATATACCTGCTGCATACCCTCTACCCGGCAGAATCTGTCTGCGCGGATCAGGCCGCCCTCGGAGCGTGGCAGCTCGGTCTGATCAAACCATTCGTTACCGGTCATGCCGGGCATAAACAGGGTCAGATCAGATGCAAACTCTTCCACCTCGGTCTGCACTGAGTTTGCGGTAAAGCCTTTGATTTTTGCCCCCAGATGGGTCTCTATCCCCCGTCTCTGCATCTCCGCCAGCAGACCGGTTACCGCCTTCGGCCCCAGTCGATTTCCGGGAGAGGGTGCAGGGGTAAAGAATATGAGCTTGAAGTTGTCGCGTCTGCCATCAAGCCGCAGCATGCGATCGATGCCAAACAAAAATTCGAACATGGGGCCGCCGCGCATGGCGGATGGCTCCTTGGGATTGCCGGAGAAGCCGATAGCGATAGTGCCACCTTGCATCTGCTGGATGCGGTCGCGGATCGCGGTGGCGGCGGCTATGCCCTCGCAGGGGGTGATGGTGTGTTCAATGCCAGGCAGCTTTTTTATGAAGCGTCCGCCGCTGCAGATGATCAGTCCATCGTTGCTGACTGGACCCCGGTCGGTAATCAGGGTGCGGCCGCCATCTTCCAGGCCGACGGCAGAGGCCGGGTAGTGCTTAATCCGCATGCGCCGGAAGAAATCAACCAGATCAATGCGAAGGTCTTCCGGTGTTCTTATCCCGGTTGGAATCCAGATGGTCCCGGGTAGGTAGGCAAACTCGGCCTTGGGGGAGATCAGGGTAATTTCGGCTTTCGGTTCGGCTGATCGGATCTTCTTGGCTGCGGCCAGTGCGGCAAAGCCGCAGCCGACGATGCTTATTTTTTTCATAATTGATTATTGCCAGCGAGAGTCATCATGGGCGGTCTGGCCCATATTGTTGTTGATGAAGTGCGTAATGTTAACAGAGTTAGTTCTGAAAGCCGTACTCTTCAATCATTTCACGGATAGGCTCTAGTGCACCGGCAACCGGATCGATCAGTTTGAATCCGGTATCAAAGAACGATGGATTTACATCGTTGGTGCTCCAGCGACTCTCGGCCTGAAATTTAATCTTTATCTTTTTTTTCTCCGGCGAATTCCAGCGTATTTCCAGATCAAAGATCTTACCCGGCTCTATCTGTTTTTCGCTGATCAACATGAGTCCATCGGCATTGATGTCAACGACATGTCCCAGGAGTTTATTGGCCTTAACGTCCCAGACCCGAAGGTAGTAGATGAGGTGGCGACGCATTACGGATCTACGGTCGTTGCTGGTACTGGCCTTGGGCTGGGTCTTATCACCGAAATACATTAGGTATCTCCCTGAATAGCAGTGGTGTTTAGTCGTTATCTTAGTAAAGGATTGCCGATCGTCCACCCAAGCATGGTTGTTGAACGAAATATTGGCAAGTGATTAACGCGTAAATTTTGTTCAGCAATGGTTCATATGTCTTTCTCTAGAATTATTAATAAGAGTGATTAAGGGGCTAAACCCTTGGTTAAAGGTGTTTGCCAAAGCAGATATGGGAGAGATGTCATGAGTAAAAGATTAGCTGCTATCGCTGCAACGGCGGTATTAAGTCTGGCGTTGGTGGGCTGCCATAGTTATGACTACCGATATTCCGACGGCGCTGGATACGCATATGATGATTGGGACTATGGTGGTTATGGCTGGGAGCCCTATCCCGCATTCTCTTTGAGTTACTACAGTTATCGCGATTACCCTAGACATAGTCACCGGGAACATCATAGATATGGCGGTCATAGGCACAGATAGCCGTTGGATCTGGCGGATATGTCAGGGTCCTGGTTAGAGTGCACTTCCTGTCGGCAGATGCAGTATAATCCCACGCCTGTTTCACTATTGAAGATAGATCATGACGCAACAACGCAAGGCGGTGGCGCTTATATCCGGCGGGTTGGACTCACTTCTGGCTGCCAGGGTGGTTCAGGAGCAGGGGGTACATGTAGAGGGTATTAACTTCTACACAGGGTTTTGTGTGGAGGGGCATACCCACGCGATCCGGAAAAAGGACCGGGCCAAGCCCAAACGCAATAACTCCCTGTGGGTGGCCGAGCAACTGGGAATCAAGTTGCACATCGTTGATATCATCGAGGAGTACAAACAGGTACTGCTCAATCCCAAACATGGCTATGGGGCCAATCTCAACCCCTGTCTTGATTGCAAGATCTTCATGGTGAAGAAGGCCCATGAGTGGATCATGCAGAACGGCTTCGATTTTATCATCACCGGTGAGGTGATCGGTCAGCGCCCTATGTCTCAGCGTAAAGACACCATGCCGGTGGTTGCGCGCGATTCAGGCGCAGACGATCTGTTGCTCCGGCCCCTGTGTGCCAAGAATCTTCCAGAAACTCTGCCGGAGAGAGAGGGCTGGGTAGAGCGCGAGCGTCTGTATGATTTCAGTGGGCGCAGCAGGAAACCGCAGATGGCCTTGGCAGAAAGGTTTGGATTTGAAGACTATGCCCAGCCGGCAGGGGGCTGCTGTTTTCTCACCGATGCCCAGTACTCGGCCAAGCTGGCGGATCTGTGGCAACATCGTGGAGATAAAAACTATGAGATGGACGATATCATGCTGCTCAAGGTGGGGCGGCATCTACGGCCGAACCCGGAGTTCAAACTGATCATCTCCAGGGAGGAGGGAGAGGGCAACTTTATGCAGGGGTATCGCAACCAGTTCGTCAGCCTTAGTACCATCAGCCATCCCGGCCCGTTGGGGCTGATTGACGGTGAGGCCTCTGAGCAGAATTTGCAACTGGCTGCCCGTATTCTGGCCCGGTATAGTAAAGGCAAGATGGCGGATACGGTGGAGGTAGAGATAAGGGATATGCAGGCGAATACGCACTGCATCAGTGTTGCACCTCTGGGGCCTCTGGAAATAAAACCGGACTGGATATTGTGAACCGGATTGAGGTGGACTGCAGACGCATGCTCTGCCCTATGCCGGTGATCAAGGTGCAGGCTCAGGTAGCAAGCCTGGCGCCCGGAGATGAACTCGTCGCCATCTGCAGTGATCCTGGGGCGCTTAATGACATTCCCTCCTGGAGCAGGATAAATGGACACCGGGTGCTGGAGACGCGCACAGAGGGGAATGAATATATAGTCGTGATCAGAGTGGGAGATGAAACAAGCTGATGCAGGAGGGTAACTCTTTGGATCGGACCAGTATTACGAAACAGGTGACCCTGGTAGGGGCGCTGGTCAATATTGTGCTGTCCGTAGTCAAGGTTGTCTTTGGCTATATTGCTCAGTCACAGGCCCTCATCGTTGACGGCATTCACTCCCTGTCAGATCTTTTATCTGATGCCATGGTTTGGTTTGCCTCTCATCATGCAGATTTCGGTCCGGACGAGAAACACCCGTATGGACATGGGCGGTTTGAGACCGGGGCGACCCTTGGGCTGGGTATCCTGCTGATCCTGGTTGCTGCAGGTATCGTCTGGGATGGAACGGAACGGCTATTCAGCCCGGAACAGCTACTGCATCCAGGTCCGATGGCTCTAGTGGTAGCGGTTCTCTCTGTGCTGGTTAAAGAGGCCCTTTATCATTATACGATGCGGGTTGGCCGCCGGGTTGGGTCCAAGATGATACAGGCAAACGCCTGGCACCACCGGTCGGATTCGATCTCATCAATAGTGGTAGTGGTGGGTATTGGCGGGGCTATCGCGGGTCTGCCATACCTGGACAGCGTAGCAGCGGTTCTGGTCGGGGTTATGATTGCCCATGTGGGCTGGGATCTTGGTTGGCCGGCCTTTGAAGAGCTGATGGATGTGGGGCTGGGGAGCGAGGGTCTGGCGAAGGTAACGGATATCGTTCGTTCGGTGGATGGAGTTAAGGCCATCCATACGCTCAGGACCAGGAGCATAGGTGGGGAGATAGCGGTGGATCTGCATGTCCAGGTAGAACACTGGTTAAGCGTTTCAGAAGGGCATATGATTGGCCAGACGGTGATGGATCTACTGATGGAGCAGGTAGATGATATTGGCGATGTTACTGTACATATAGATTCTGAGGATGATGAGACCGGTTCCCCTTCAAAGGGTCTGCCACTTAGGCGGGAGATCCTGGCCAAGCTGAACCATAACTGGCGGGCCATCCCTAGGGCCACAGATATTAAACGAACGATCCTGCATTACATCGACGGAAAGATAGATATTGATCTATATTTTCCGCTAAGCTGTTACGAAGGTGAGGCGGATTTGGATGATCTTCGCGCTCAGTTGCAGGAGTCGCTGCAAGATTCTGGTGAGTTTAGGAAACTGAACATATTTTTTGGGTAGGCACTAATTTGGTGCTTTTATGATATCTATGCACTTTATTTGTGCGTTGATGGTAGGGAGGCCGTTGTATTCCTCTGGTTACCGGTTGTTGCCGGGGCGATGAGGTGACATCTATTCCGGGTGGCTGGATATCTGGTAAGATGCTGTAACCATCTGTTGAGAAGAATATTTTAAGGCGCCATAGTGCAACAGATGATTATCCGGCCGCCCCAGGGCCAGTGAGATCAACAGCCGTTAAAGTTGTGTGGCATAGATTCTGCTTCAGACGGGAGAATCATTTACTCTGGGCATATTTCTCCACGCTTGCTGTGGAGTTGGTTTTCAGGCCCATGGCGCATTCTGTTGGTGCAAGGTATACATTTGCTATTAGGTTGTCCTCTACCGATTTGGGAGAGGGCCTTGTTTTATTAACATCTGCCTCGGCAGCATTTTATTAACTCGAATATAAATTTCAAAGAGTTGGAGAACTAGAGATGGCTTCAAAAGTCCTGAAGATGATCAAAGATAACGATGTGAAGTTTGTTGATTTTCGCTTCACAGATACCCGTGGCAAAGAACAGCACGTCTCTGTGCCAGCATCGGTTATAAATGAGGAACTATTCACCGATGGCAAGATGTTCGACGGCTCCTCCATTGCTGGCTGGAAAGGCATC
>JBNKDM010000065.1:0-7407 GCA_050288245.1 Sedimenticolaceae bacterium | reverse complement strand
GTTTCAGGGATAGAAGTTTGGGAACCGTTCGAAGCATATGAAATAACCCAGATCACAGATATTATGGAATCAGCGGAATGGGATCTTACAGCAACATCTGTAGTACCTATCCCTGCTGCAGTATGGCTCTTCGGTTCAGGATTATTAGGAGTGATTGGATATTCCAGGCGTGGAAAAACTGAAAAGCCGGGTTCAAAAGCGGGGTTTGCGTGACATGTTCAACCTCCTTGTGATTGGGTTCATGCGATTAGGTTGTGAATGGCTTGTGCTATATTAGCAAAACTGTGCTTCGGCTACGTTTTGTGAAGTTACGCATAGAGAAACAAAAACATTAATAAATATGGAGCATTTGAAATGAAAAGGAACTATTTGAATTCGCGGCACGTAATCGTCTATCTAATCTTCGTAACAATCTTGCTTGGTATTCAGGGATGCGTCACTAATAGATGGAGAACTGATCAGAAGGGACAAACAAAACTAATGATCGCTGTGCAAAATGGAGATATGGCACAGGTGAAAGCACTTGTCGAAGGCGGCACGCAGGATATCAATGCACAGTGTGATGCGGTTACGATGCACACTATCACGATGACATCGCTGGCGCTTACGGATGGATCGACAAAATCAACTTTAGAATCAAGTAAGAATGTCCCCATACGCGGTAACAGCGCTCTTTCTCTTGCAATCCTCAATAGAGATGTGGATATGGTTCGCTATTTGGTTAAAGCAGGCGCCGACACAAATATTGAAGTTGTCTACGAGAATCACTATGTTGAGACCCCTGGAGGTCCGGTGTATGAAAGAAAACCTAGCGATTTTAAATTTGTGCCGGAGAAACGCGCGACTATATCCGAACTGGCTAAGATGACTGGGCTGCCAGAGATTGTTGCAGCAGTAAAGCAAAAGTAAACGGTGTTCGGGACCACGTTTTTCGATAATTTTTATCGCAAAAAATATTTGTTATTCCGGGGGGCAGTATATCTATTTTACGATGTATCGTTCTCAAACAGAAAATTTAAAGTGACAATTAATGGGTGCCATCCAATTTACAATAACTAGAAGTGGTAGACGGGCCAATCGAGAAATGTGGGCTGAGGGTAAAATAGTGAATAATTACCAAACGACTGTAGCACATGGCCTTAGGCAAATGAGTTGTATTGGATTCTCATGGATGATTGTGATATTTTATTTCGCGTAGAAAAATAGGGTATCTCAGTGATCCCGGCTTTAACGTAGTAAAACAGCAGAGGCAATGGAATGCCGCACAAGGTTTCAAATAAGGATATGCCAGACACAGGGCTAATCTCCCTGTCATTGGTAGCGCGCTTTTTCGGTGTGGCTGCCGACACCGAACAGCTCCGCCACCAGTTTGCCCGTTCACAACAACCGGTTTCATCAGATGCCCTGATTCTTGCTGGACGTCACCTGGGATTAAAGACGCGTCGTGTTGCCAGTGAATGGAGTAGATTGGCGAAAACCCCGCTGCCGGCCCTGGCACAGCATAATGATGGACATTGGGTAGTTCTCGCCAAGGCGGATGAAGAACGGGCGCTGATTCAGGATCCACTTGAGGAGCGTCCACTGGCGTTGCCTCGCGAAC
This sequence comes from Sedimenticolaceae bacterium, assembly GCA_050288245.1. GTDB lineage: Bacteria > Pseudomonadota > Gammaproteobacteria > Chromatiales > Chromatiaceae > JAAGZL01. Next base: position 5,807 of record JBNKDM010000065.1, on the reverse strand, counting down.
TGTTTGAGCCTGCGTGGAGTGGAACACTCATTCTGATTACCCGTCGCTCCTTGCTCAATGATCCTACTGCTCGTTTCGGTTTCCGCTGGTTTATCCCTGCTCTGATCAAATACCGCAAGCTGTTCAGCGAGGTGTTGGTTGCCTCTTTTTTCCTACAACTTTTTGCGTTGGTTACTCCGCTATTCTTTCAGGTTGTCATAGATAAAGTGTTAGTGCATAAGGGCCTGACTACCCTCGACGTGTTGGCCTTCGGCCTGATTGTGGTGTCGGTATTTGAAGTATTGCTCGGTGGGCTGCGTACATACGTTTTCTCCCACACTACCAATAGGGTGGATGTGGAGTTGGGCGCCAAACTGTATCGGCATCTGCTCAGCCTGCCTATGAGTTACTTCGGTGCGCGCAGGGTGGGTGATTCGGTAGCGCGGGTGCGAGAATTGGAAAATATCCGCAACTTTATTACCGGGTCTGCTCTTACACTGGTTATCGATATATTTTTCACATTCGTATTTCTGGCGGTTATGTACTATTACAGTCCATTGCTAACTTACATAGTCATGGGCTCCATCCCTGCGTATCTTATGCTTTCGTTGATGGTTACCCCGATTCTGCGTGCACGTGTCAACGAGAAATTCAACCGCGGTGCGGAAAACCAAGCCTTTTTGGTTGAGTCGGTTAATGGCGTAGAGACTCTTAAGTCAATGGCTATAGAGCCGCAGATGCAAAACCGCTGGGATGAACAGCTTGCCGGGTATGTGCAGGCCAGCTTTAAGGCTACCAATCTGAATAATATCGCCAACCAGGTCGCCGGTATGATCAACAAGGTTGTTATCGTACTCATCCTTTGGGTTGGCGCTTGTGCAGTTATCAACGGGGATATCAGTGTTGGCCAACTGATCGCCTTCAACATGTTGTCTGCGCGGGTCAGTGGTCCGGTGCTGCGTCTGGTGAAACTGTGGCAGGATTTTCAACAGGCTGGGGTATCGGTGCAGCGCTTGGGGGATATCTTGAATACCCCAACAGAACCCGGATATAGACAAGCTCGTATCTCTCTTCCAGGCATCCAGGGCAGGATTCAGTTTGACCGGGTCAGCTTTCGCTATCGTATTGATGGACCGGAGATCCTGCGAAACCTATCAATCGATTTAAACCCGGGAGAAGTGATCGGTATTGTCGGACGTTCCGGCTCTGGGAAGAGCACCCTTACTAAATTGGTGCAGCGCCTCTATGTGGCAGAACGAGGGCGGGTGTTGATTGACGGTGTGGATATAGCTCAGGTTGACACTGCATGGTTGCGCAGACGGATCGGTGTCGTACTGCAGGAGAATGTCCTGTTTAATCGTAGTGTGCGGGAAAACATCGCGCTGGCTGATCCGGGTGTACCGATGGATAAGGTGATTCAGGCGGCCAAATTGGCTGGTGCCCATGAATTCATCCTGGAGATGCAGGAGGGCTACGATACTCTGGTAGGTGAACATGGTGACAACCTCTCCGGTGGGCAACGCCAGCGTATCGCCATCGCCCGCGCCCTTATTCCCGATCCACGCATCCTTATCTTCGACGAGGCGACTAGTGCCCTCGACTATGAGTCCGAGCGCATCATTCAGCAAAATATGAATGACATATGCAAAGGACGAACCGTTCTCATAATCGCTCATCGTCTCTCTACCGTACGTGGTGCACACCGCATCATCGTGATGGAGAAGGGCGAAGTCATTGAACAGGGTGATCACGAAGAGCTTGTGCAACAGCATGGCCATTACGCCCGGTTACACTCCTTGCAGGGCGGGCAAGATGTTCAGAGTATCAGGCGGTGATGAAATGAAAGATGCAATTGAATTTCTTCCGGCTGCCCTAGAGATTGTAGAGAAGCCGCCTTCCCCGGCCGGGCGTGCGACCCTTTGGTCGATTATCGTCTTCTTTCTTATCGCCATCATCTGGGCGCTGGTGGGCGAGATTGATATCGTAGCTACCGCTCAGGGTAAGATTATTCCCAGCGACCGGGTAAAAGTCATTCAGCCGCTGGAGATCGGTGTTGTAAGAAAGATCTATGTGCAGGAAGGGCAGCGGGTAAAGGCTGGTGCCCCCTTGATTGATCTGGATCCCACCGCCACCCGCGCTGACCTGGGACGGCTGGAAATGGAGCTGACTGCTGCCAGTCTTGATAAGGTTCGGCTTGAACAGTTGGAACAACTAAGCGAAGCGGCGCAAAGCACGACAGAACCACAATTGCAACTCCCGGCTAGATTAGTACAGCAAGTTGCTGGCAACACGGTGCAACTGCAACAGCAGATGCTGCGTAGCGAATGGGCTGAACACCGGGCACGTATTGCGGCACAGAACAACACTGTCGAAAGTCGTCGTGCCGATCTTGCTGCTACTCGCAACCAAGTCAAACAGCTCGAAGGTACCCTGCCTCTTATCACTCGTCGGGCCAAAGCATTAAAAAAGATGGTGGATAAGAAACTCGGCCCGGAACAGAACTGGCTAGAGCTGGAAGAGGAGCGTGTCCAGCAACAACAGGAGCTGGCAGCGCTGAAAGATCGTATCCATCAAGTACAGGCATCAATTCATGAGGCGGAAGAGCAGCGCCGGGCGCTGCAATCTGAATTTCGTCGGCAGCAACTAAGCAACCTCGCTGAAACTGAACGCCGTATCGACCAGCTGCAGCAGGAACGAATCAAGGCCGCGCAACGCACCGAACAACAACACCTCAAAGCCCCGGTAACCGGCGTGGTGCAGCAACTGGCTGTACACACCATAGGTGGCGTCGTAACGCCAGCGCAAGAGTTAATGAAAATCGTGCCCGAAGGACAATCTCTGGAAGTGGAGGCCTGGATACTCAATAAAGATATCGGGTTTGTAGAAGAGGGCCAGCCGGCTGAAGTCAAGATCGAGACCTTTCCCTTCACTCGTTACGGTACTATCAACGCGGAAGTGATTGATGTCTCCAATGACGCTGTCTCCAACGAAGACAAAGGTCTGGTATATGCGGGTAGAGTGCTGATGCAAAAATCGGTTATCCAGGTCGAAGAAAAACTTGTTAACTTAACGCCGGGAATGGCGGTAACCGTGGAGGTGAAGACCGGCAAGCGGCGACTGATTGAGTTCATGCTTAGTCCACTATTACGTTACAAGAAGGAGAGTTTGGGTGAGAGGTAAAGCGTGAAATGTATGTGGACAAATCAGAAAGGTAATGGCTGGTGCTATGCATTACTCCTCTGTAATTATCTGTTAGATGTTGAAACAAGATGTATTAGAAAGGAGTGCGTATGAAAAGGAAGCAGATCAAGTTAGAAGTGAAGAAAATGATGGATGAGGGACGTGGAAAAACTGAAATTTTCTGCAATCTTGTTAGCCGAGGAGCCAAAGAACAATTGGCTGCGCACTATATTGCATCCTATGTGGATGAGCGTCTTGGGTTGCAACATGAAGGTAAGGTAAAGGTCCTGATAACAATTATGTTTATTCAGACACTCTTCGGATTTCTTTTTGGGGACGGAATAGGATTGGAAAAATATGCGCAAAACCCATGGTTGATGGGTCTCATTATTGTCTCCATCCCACTACTGTTTGTGTGGGGGTTTTATAAACAATCGGTAACGGCCATAACCTATATTTCGTACTCACTTCGTTCAAGTGCCGAAAATGCTGGGGGGCTTAGTGAGACACAAGTAGAAACTGCGATAGGTATTGCCGTTTCACTTAGAACTCTTTGGCTGGTTCTGTATATACGCTCAAAATTATTCCCGGAGTTTGCAGCATTCTCTCCGAAAAAAGCTAAGGGCAGGTATGTATTCTCATGCTGACAAGCAGAAAATTAGTTGGTTTATAGGGCGCTGAATAACAAGAATGACGGTTGGTGTTTTTCTTGACGGCCGTTTCTGGAGCGGCTTAATGGCATCCCTTTTGGCTGCCTCCCTAGCTGCTTTGGGGTGTATCGAAATACAGTTATTTAAACATCTCATGGATAAAATAAGAGGGGATCAATGTACAGACATTCATCATTAATAGGGATTGCTAAAAAGGTAATTGCGGATCCTGAATCTAAGGTGTTTGTGGTATGGGGAATTTTGGCATTCATAGTTGCATACGGCGCAGATTCCTTCGGTGCTTTTTTGCCGATTGAGTTTTTGCAGGAGATTCCCGCCATGCGGGAATGGATTGGAAAAACGCAATATGGGTATGAGGCTACTGTCTTATTGTCTTTTATGTGGTTATCCCTTCCTCTTGCTGTATTGGTTCAAGTGCTAACTACTGAAAGAGGCAGGTATTTACCTGTCACGCTGAAAAAACTAGTGGCATTATTTGTACTTTGTCTGATGATTTATTTCGGATTAGTGAGGGGGTTGGGGAGCGATATTGAAGACTATCGTCCATACGGTTTTATGTCCAGGATGTACTACGGTTCTATGCCGGGAATGATTTTTGTTATTTTGGCCTTTTTTTCAACGACAGTAATTACTATTGGCATACTGATTAACTGGTTGCTAGGTATGGGTAATAAAGGGAGCAGGTAACATGACACAAGAGCATATGGATTTTACTCATGAGGAAAACAATTGGCTGACTGATTTTTTAAAGGAAGCCGGTAATACAATGTCAAATACTTTGGCTGAGTTAGGTAAAGAGATAGAAGAAAACGCACTGATTACAAAAGAGGCTGCAGAGGACGCGCTGAAAAACGTAGCAGATGACTTTAACTATATCTCTGATCTGGCGAAAAAATATGCCCTAAAGGCAGATGAATATGGTATGGAAGCCAACAGAAGGATGCAGGATCTGTTGGATAAAAAGGCTTTAGAGCTAAAAGAAATTGCCACACATTTGCTGGATGTGCGTTATGCAGATGAATTAACAGCTGCAGTTAAAGCCAACAGTAAATACCTTGATGGCGCTTTTAAGAGAATAGCTGGCGAGGCAGGCGGCTTAGTTTTAGATGCAGCTTTCGTATTAAAAGATTTGCTTGATAATAACCTCAAGGAGGTAGCTGGAGATTTTGGCGGTATCCTGGGTGGAATATTGGGGTATGGTGTTGTTATTGCTATGGGGTTGAACCCAGTAGGTGCTAGTGCAATATTCATAATGGCGTTTGGCGGGATGCTGCTTGGTGAAGGAGCCAAAGGCATTTATGATGAATCAGTCTCGATAGCTACTGATTTTTTCGTATGGCTAGACCCTCTTGGCCTGATTAATCCAGATGTAAACACAGAATACCTAGGTAGCAAACATTATATTGCCCCTACCCCTTGCGATCCATTTACCCTAGACCTAGACGGAGACGGTATTGAGACCTCAGCTGTTGCTGGTTGGAACGGTCTTAAGTTTGATCATGATGCAGATGGCATAAAAGAGGGGACTGGCTGGGTCTCCTCCGATGATGGTCTGTTGGTTCTTGATAGAAATAGCAATGGAGCCATTGATTCTGGACGTGAGCTATTTGGTGACAATACTCTGCTTTCCAATGGCGAACTTGCTACGGATGCGTATGAAGCGTTGGCGGATCAGGATAGCAATTGTGATGGCAAGATTGATGCGTCTGACGCTGTATTTAGCGATCTGCGTGTCTGGCAGGACAAAAACCAGGATGGCATCAGTCAGGAAGATGAACTGTATACTCTGAACGAGCTGGGTATCAGTTCTATATCTACTGTATCTACCGCTACGGCAATCAATCAAAAGGGTAATATCATAACCGCCGCTGGCACATATGTGCGCAATGACGGTTCCATAGGCCAGACTGGAAGTCTGATGTTCGGGGGCTCTAATTTTTTTACTGAGTTCGGAGATACGATCGATATACCAGAGAG
>JBNKDM010000064.1:0-7535 GCA_050288245.1 Sedimenticolaceae bacterium | reverse complement strand
CATGCGGAAGACGGCCAGGCGGGTTTCCTGGGCCAGAGCAGAGAGGGCCTGAACAGCGGAGATGGCATACATGACAACATTTCCATATTTATCGAAATATGGAATATATATACCGGGACAGGCCGGGGCAAGTGAAGAATTTATGACATTGGGGATATTTAAGCAGTATGAGCCAATCGAGTCTGAACCATTGCTGTCCCACTTACGCGTCGTTCCCGCGCAGGCGGGAACCCAGTTGGCTTGTCCTACATACAAATCAACCGCTTACTGGATGCCCGCCTGCGCGGGCATGACGATGCTCTGTTTTTCTAATTTCATGTCTATATAAAATTCAGTCTCTTGTAAACGCAGAAATGAAGACGATAAATAAGCATTTTACTATTTTAAATGGGACAGCAGTGAGTCTGAACCATTGATATCCATGAAATCGGCAACTGCTGAGTTACCTATCTGTAACTCCTGTATAGGGTCTGGGCGTTGTGGTTTGGAGCGCGTGTGGGTTGTTTTTTCGCTGTCTGAGTACCCACTCAGAGCCTGGTTACTGATCAGTAACATACATTCTTTATCTGCAACAAAAATAAATAATCCAATAAAACAATAGGTTATAAAATTTCGAATGATACTTAGTTACCATCTGGTAACAAATCTCTGTTTGTTGATCTGTATATTCCCCATCCGTCATGCGCTAAACATGGATAAAATCCAATATATACAATGAGATACAAAACCAATTAAAAAAGTGTGGTATAAAAACTGCTCTCCTTCATATGGTTAAGAGCGCCGTCGTACAGGTTCTTAATAACAGTCGGTGTTGTTTACCGCTTTGATTCTAATAAACGAAGGAGGAATTCCCATGCCAGTTGGTCTCCAGGCTGAACCATCCCTGGGCGTGCCCGGTAAAAAGCGTTGGGCCATGGTCATTGATCTACGTCGATGCATCGGTTGTATGGCTTGCGTTTGTGCTGATAAGGCTGAATACGATGTGCCGCTTGGCGTATGGCGAACCATCGTAAAGGTCAAGAATACCGGTCGCTACCCGAACACCAAACGGCATTTCATGCCGCGCTTGTGTAATCACTGTGACAATCCGCCCTGTGTGCGGAACTGTCCGACCGAGGCGACATACAAGCACGAGAATGGCTTCGTGCTGCAACGTTATGACCGTTGCATCGCCTGCCGCACCTGTATCGCTGCCTGTCCTTACAATGCACGCCACGTGCTGCCGCGAAATCGCGATCGGGTAAAGATCGGCGGTGTAGTGGATAAGTGCACCTTCTGTAATCACCGGGTGGAAAAAGGTTTGGCCCCTGCCTGTGTGCAAACATGCCTGGGCAGATCACGTATCTTTGGCGATCTGAATGATCCAAACAGTGAGGTCTCAAGATTGGTTGCCCGCAACAAGACGGTTGTACTCAAGCCGGAGAAGGGTACCCGACCCCAGGTCTACTACATCAAACCTGACCGTGCCCAGACTGAGCAGGTGTTCAGTTCGCCACAATCCTATGCTGCCCGTTCCGATGCCGACTCGTTCTATCAGCATAACCGCGGCAGTAAATTCTTTTCAGGTGTTCTATAGGGGAAAAATCATGTTTGAGTACATGCAATACAACATCGCCCCTTGGGGGCACGAGATCGTGATCTACTTCTTTCTGATCGGTGCTGCCGGCATGACCTTTGTTTATGCCGCTGCTCCGGTTGTGTTCGGGAACGTCTTTGGTGGGGTGGCAAAATCGATGGAGCCGTTTCAGAAGACAGGATTGTTGATCTCTCTGTTGCTGCTGGCAATCTGCGGTCCGTTGCTGATTATGGATCTGGGGCAGCCCAGCCGGTTTCTCTATCCGATAATCTATTTCCACTGGACCTCACCGTTGTCGTGGGGCTCGCTGTTTCTGCCAATGTTCGGACTCTGCATTATCGGTTTCTATTACGGCTCCATGAAGGACAACCAGGGATTGATGCGGCTGACCGGAGTGCTCGGTTCTTTGCTCGCACTCTCCATGCCGTTGTATACCGGACTTGATCTGATGGTGCATCAGACCCGGGAGCTATGGAGCAACCCGACCATTCCACTGCTGTTTGTGATCCTCTCCATGAGTTCAGGCACAGCGGTGGTTGCAGTCATCCAGTTGGCGCGTGGTCAGCTCAACGCGCAGGCCGTCGAGTTTCTTCACGCCTTTCTCTATCTCTCCCTGGCTGTGACTTTTGCCCTGTTCCTGGCCGAGTGGGTGGTGCTGAACTACGGCACGGGTGAGAAGCAGCAGGCCTGGGAGATCATTAACCGGCAGTTTGGATTCAAATATTGGGGGCTGACCTTCCTGATCGGAATTCTGATCCCCCTGGTATTAGTCGCCATGCCCAAGATCGGCCGTGACCCCAAGATTCTGACCCTGACGGCGGTGTTAAGCGCGGTGGGCGCCTACAGCTTTAGGGAAGTGCTGGTCTACGCCGGTCAGCTCACCCAGATCAATTTCTGAGGAGACAAAGATGAGTGATTCAATCAAATACACCCGCCGTGATTTTATGAAGCTCGGAGGTGCGGTCGGCGCAACAGCAGGTGCCCTGGGGTTGTCCAGCAGCAGGCTGGTGGCAATGGAGCAGCAGTTGGGCGGCAAGGACTACTCGGCCACCACCGGTGCGGAACGTCAGGCGGTACCCTACACCTGTATGGCATGTAATATCGAGGATGGTGGTGTTGCCTATGTGGAGAACGGACGCATCGTAAAGCTGGAGGGCAACATGGATCATCCGAATACCCGTGGCAAACTGTGCGCCAAGGGTAATTCCGGTTTCCTGCATGTCTACGATCCGGATCGGATAATGACCCCGCTGCTGCGTACCGGCAAGCGCGGCGAAGGTAAGTGGAAACGTATCTCTTATGATGAAGCCACGGCGCTGCTGGCAAAGAAGCTGCGTGAGGTGATCGATCGCGCCGACGCCGAGCACAAGCCGGAGATCCTCAATGAGATAGTGTTCAAGTGGGGGCGTGATCGTAGTGGTGGTGCGGTAGGACGATTCATGCACGCGCTGGGATCCAACGCGATGCTCAACCACACCAACGTCTGTGAGTCATCGAAGAAGGTCGGTCTAGAGCCATCCTGGGGGCCGGATATTGAATCCTGCGACTGGGCGAATACCAAGTATATCCTCAACTTCGGCTCCAACATCCTGGAGACCGCCTACTTTATGAACCCTAACGCGCAGCGACTGGTGGATGGCGTAGTGAGTAACAAGGCCAAGCTGGTGAGCTTCGATGTGCGTATGTCCAACACCTCAGGGTTTGCGGATGAGGCCTATTTTCCATATCCGGGAACCGATGCGGCCATCGCTCTGGCGCTCAGCCATGTGATCATGAACGAGGGGCTGTATGACGCGGATTTTATTCGCGACTGGACCAATGTCACGGCTGAACAGCTGATCGACCATCTGAAGCCATATACACCGGAGTATGCCGAGCAGGAGTCCGGTGTATCGGCCAAGGATATTCGCCGGATCGCCAGGGAGTTTGCCATTACCAAACCGGCGACCACCTTCTCTTATCGCGGGCCCTGCAAACATGTATGGGGCTCATATCAGGAGGCGGCGATCCATATGCTCAACGTCATTACCGGTAACGTGGAGAAGAAGGGTGGCTACTGTCTGCCGCGCGGCATGGGTTGGCCACAGCCGGAGCCGGTACCGCCCAAGGGCAAGACCCCCAGTGTGATTGCCGCGCCTCCGCTCTACCCGCTGGCATCGCACCATGTCTCCACGCATGCGCCCTACATGATCATGAAGGGTGAGGCCAAGGTGTCGGTCTGGATGACCTACTATGACAACCCGGTATATACCTATCCCTCGAGCCATGTGTGGAAGGCCATGCTGAGCGATGAAAAAACGGTGCCGTTCTATGCATCCTTCAGTCCCTACATGTCGGAGAGTACCGAGCTGGCGGATCTTATCATTCCGGATGTCACCTATCTGGAACGGCATGATCCGGAGTCGATGCCGAGCGGCCTCTATCCCTGCCTCTCGATTCGGCAGCCGGTGATCAAGCCTCTGGGTGGAACGCAGGAGTTTCGCCAGACCCTGATCGATGTGATCAATAAGGTGGATCCTGATGGCTCCTTGGGTGCCAAGAAGTACTTCGCCTTCAATAACGCGGAAGAGTGGATGAAGGGCCATTTCGATAACATCCCTGGTCTCAAAGAGGATGGTGGTTGGGACTACATGAAGAAGAAGGGGGTCTGGCCAATCTACGGCGAGGTGGATAAAGAGACCGCCAAGATCGTGGACAAGAACGGCAATGAGGTTGATCCCGGCTATGGGCTGTATACCAAGGAGATCTCGGCATCCGATATGTTTGGTGCTGAGATCGATAGTGACGGATCTATCAGGAAGGATGGACAGACTATCGGGGTGCGGGTCGGAGACAGGAATATGGTGGGTTTTGGTACCCCATCCCGCCGGATCGAACTGTACAAAGAGAGCTACAAGAAGTACGGCTTTAATCCGCTGCCGGTGTATAAGCGGTTACCTTCCCGTGACAAGAAACCGAACGAATTGGTGTTGACGACCTATAAGGTGAATGTCCATACCCAGAGTCGTACGGCCTCGCTAAAATATCTGGCTGAGCTGTATCACAAGAATCCCGCCTGGATTAATCCGAAGACGGCCGCCGCCCGCGGCATCGTGGATGGTGATCTGATTCGTGTCACCTCCCCGCTGGGATACATCGTTACCCGTGCGCATGTGACTGAAGGTATACATCCTGAGGTGGTGGCCATCTCCACCGCATGTGGGCACAGCGCCTATGGCCGTCTCGCGCAACTCAAGCAGCGGGAACAGGCGGCCGGGTTTGTGCAGGGTGGCGAGACGGATATTGCCAACAACGTCTGGTGGAACGACAAGGGTGTGCATCCCAATCCCATTATCCGTCTGGCAGTGGATCCCATTGGCGGTTCCCAAGGTTGGTTTGACACCGTGGTTACCGTCTCCAAGGCGGAGCCCAGCGATAAGTATGGTGACACCAGCGCCAGTGTGGAGGCATCCATGAAGGATTATGAGGAGACCCTGCGCTACGCCTACACGGGTGATATCCATCGGGCCAAGCACCAGGAGGTGGATATCGACTGGAATAATCTCCCGGAACCTGCGCTGCATAGTGGCGGCCATTAGCGTACATCACCCCGGCATCCATGCTGCCGGGGTGATGTATCGAAGCGTATTACTGAATGGGAGGAGAATAGATGCAAAACTCAACAACAATGGCATCTGAAATAACGCAAGGTAATGATCTTGATCATGGTCGGATGGAAGAGGCCAGAGGATTGGCCGCTGTATTCGGCTTTCTTTCCCGTTGCATTGAAGAGGAGGCGGATGCCGCCCTGATCGATCTGGTTCGCAATGATCTGCGTCAGCCCCTGGCCGAAGCGGGGCTGATATTTGATGATACCTTTTACGATATACCTACCGATAGTCTGGTCGAGACCCTGGCAGAGGAGTACACCGGGCTGTTTGTTGCACCGGGCTGTGTCAGCCCCTACGCATCCGTAGTTGCAACCGGTTGCATGTTCAAGCAGCAGGCGGACCGGGCCATCAATGCCTACCATAAGGCGGGCTGGGATTATCAGCACCGCCTGAGTGGAGAGTTCCCGGATCATATCGGTACCATGCTCGGGTTCTATGCAAACCTGGCCGAGGTTGAGGCCGATGCGCTTGCCCGGGGAGATAGCGCGCGCGCCGATGAGATCAAGCGCCAGCGCGAAGAGTTTCTGCTGCAACAGTTGGCGGAGTGGGGGCCCGGATGGTGTCAACGTGCGGCCCAAGCGGCGTTTCATCCCTTCTACTGCAGGCTGCTGCAGATGATGGAACAGGCACTCTGGCTGGAGCTTGAGCAGTTAGTGGATCGCCGGCGCTTGCGTGAGCTGGTTGAACTGAATCAGCGCGAGCCCAAGCGGCTTGATTATGATGCGGATTTCCGCAAGGCATCCGGCCTGTGAGCGAGCGCCCGCTACGCCTGTTATTGGTAGAGGCCTCCGGTCGTGGCTTTCTAAGTCACTATACGCATGCACTGGCCCATGGGCTGCACCGGGCCGGGGTTGAGGCCCAGCTATTGACCGGCAGGCGCGATGAGCTAAACGGTTGGTCGCTGCCGTTTCATAAGCAGGCCTGTCTGGAGAGTGGTTATCGTGGTTGGTCCTGTCTTCGCCGACACGTCTGTGAGGAGCAGCCGGATATCGTTCACCTGCAGTGGGTGGATAACCCTTTTCAGGCGCTGCGGTTTGTGCGCTGGGCGCACCAGCGTGGCATCAAGGTGATCTACACCCCACACAACATTCTGCCGCATGAGCGACGCTGGTTGCTGATGCCGGCCTACCGGATGCTATATCAAAGAATGGATCGGGTGGTGGCGCGTGACGCCCATCTGGCATGGGCCCTGGAGGAGATATTGGAGACACCGCAGGGGCAGGTCGCCCTGATATCCGGCAGCCCCAATTACCTGGCACTGCGGTCACTGGATGACGCCAGCTGTTCCCCGGCACCGCAGCGGCTGCCGGGTGAACGGCGCCTGCTGTTTTTCGGACATGGCAGTCGCCGCAAGGGGTTGGATCGACTGCTGACAACGGTCGCCGGAAACGCATGGCCCAGCGAGATGCATCTGGTGGTGGCCGGGGAAGAGGTGTTGCGCGGTGTCCCGCCGGAGCTGCTTCGCGCAGCGCAGCGTGCCATGCGTTTTACCTTGATCGATCGTTATGTGGCGCCGCAAGAGGTGGCATCCCTGTTTCGTGATTCCGACCTGCTGCTGATGCCATATATCAAACAGTGCAAAAGCCCGTTACTGGATCTGGCCGCCGCGTTACGGCTGCCGGTGCTGCGCTCAGATCGGGTGCAGGGTGCGGATTTTCATGAGGGGGTACATGGGATCACCTTTAGCCACCAGGAGCATTCGGCGCTGGAGTATTGGCTGAAGCGTACGCAGTGGCTGAGCGCGGTCAGGCGCAAGCTGGAGGCGATGGATGATCCTCTGGACGCTATCGACCGCCTCGCTGCCGAGCACGCGAACCTGTACCACAAGGTCCGGGATGGACAGTTGCATGCGAGTAGATCTGGGCGGCTATTGCCACCTCATCTCTTACCGGTTTGGGAGGATGGATAAAATGGCGGGCGCCGGACAGACGGTTATATTGATTGCACATGAGCGTAAGCTGCCGGATCTGCTTAAACTTATGAGCAGACAGCGCGCCGTGTTTGCGGAGTATCGACTGTTGGCGATCTCCGAGACCGGCGAGGCGATCGAGCGTGAACTTGGGCTGGAGGTGACGCATCTCTTCTCCGGCAAGAGAGGTGGAGAGATCCAGCTCTGTGGTTTGATCTGCACCAACTCGGTCCGGGCCGTCTATTTTATCCGCGATCCGGAGAACCCGGCAGCGGATGAGCCGGATATCACCCCCTTTTACCGTATCTGCGATCTCAACAATGTACCTCTGGCGACCAACATGGTCAGTGCGGTTGCCCTGACCCACTGGTTGGGACGCAAGATCCCCGCTCAGATAACC
>JBNKDM010000063.1:0-8477 GCA_050288245.1 Sedimenticolaceae bacterium | reverse complement strand
ATACGTTTACGGTCGATGGAAGAGGGAGAAGCTGCGGTCTCAGTAACATCAAGCAACACCCGCAGCTCTTCACGGGTGATAAACATGTTTTGTGGCTCAGCCCCGCCACCAACAATGCGAGTGGCAAAACGCGCAACACGACTAAAGATAAAGATCACCGGATAAAACAGATAGGAGAAGAAGCGCAGCGCATATATTATCTTGGTTACTATGGTATCCGCATTCTGCTGAAACACACTCTTTGGCACCACCTCACCCAAAATCAGAAGCACAGGGGTCAGCACCAGAACCGAAATAAAATCTCCGGACACTCCAAACAGATCAATGAAGATCAAGGCACTAAGGGTGGATATGGTAACCGTTGTCAGGTTGGTTCCAACCAGGGTCGTACCCAAAATGATGTCCGGCTTTTTGAACATCTTCAGGACCAGACCGGCTCCGCGATCACCGATCTTTGCCTTATGCCGCAACTTGAGTTTGTCGGAGTTCACCATAGCAATCTCAGATCCGGAAAAAAATCCTTTCAGGATCAGCAGTAAGATGATCAGGAGAAATTCAAGAATCCAATGCATCGCTCTTCTCCTGTTCAGCATTGTCCTGATCTTCGCCCAGATCCGTCACATCGCCGGCCGCAGATACATCCTCAATCGCAACAGCATCATCCTCGGCCTTGGGCTTACCCTCTGACAGCTTGCAAACCCGTACCTTGCTTATCCTGAGACCACTTAACTCCTTTGCGGTAAATTCATAACCCTCATACACAACCTTATCCCCCTCAGCTGGCATGCGATCAAACAGCCTGAAGGCAACACCACCGATCGTAGCCATGACCGGATCTTCTATATCAAAATTGGTAAGGTTATTAAAATCCGCCAGACGCATATCTCCCGGCACTGTGTAACTGTTCTCATCCTGTTCCTTGTAGTACTCCTGACCCTCCATACGTCCGGATATCTCGCCGAAAATAAAGGTAAGCACATCCTTCATGGTTACTATCCCCAGCACTTCCCCATACTCACCCAGGATGATTGCAGCCCTGGTATTGTGCTCCTGGAAATAATCGAACATCTCATCCACCTTTTTCGTAGGTGGCACAAAATGAGCCGGCTTGATTATCCTATCCAGAGTTACCTCCGACATATCACCGCCGCCACGCGTCAGCTTCAGGATGGTCTCAGAGTGTACAAAACCGATAACATTATCCCAGTTGCCATGATAGACCGGCACCCGAGGATGCCGCAGCTTGCGGAACCGGTCAATCAGTTCCGATACCGGCAGGCTGGCGTCCAGAAATTTCACGCTGGGACTCGGCGTCATAATACGGGAGATATCGGTCTCAGATGCCTCCAGCAGATTATCTATAAGAACGCGCTCGGTGGCATCAATGATGCCGGTCTCTTCCCCCTCTTCCAGTAGAGTTCGCAACTCGTCCGGCTGCAGAAGGTTCTCCCGGCTCACGGCGTCGCCAACTATGTAGGTGGTAAGCCTGTCTGCCACAGCTCTAACCGCCTCACGCAGTGGGGTAATGAATACAATCCAGCGCGGAAGTATGCGCACCGTTATCCTGGTGGCAAACTTTATCGGAAAACTTACCGCAATGGTCTTGGGCGTAACATCACCAACCAGGAGCAACAAAGGCGCCATGATAAGGATGTTTATCCAGCCCACATCATTTCTATCAAATAGCAGCAGCAAGATAGCTGTCATGTTTACTGCCGAGGCAACGGTTATCAGCTCGTTTCCACAAAGAATAGAGATGATCAACCTGCGTGGCTCATCCAGCATGGCATGGATGTGCTCTGAGCGCTGGCCACGCTCATGTCTGAGTTTCTGCAAATCGATGCGGCTAAGGGAAAATAGCGCAGTTTCTGAACCGGAAAAGGTCGCGGCCATTACCAAGAAACAGACCTGAAGGATACCGCGCAGGATCAACTCCCAGTTCAAAGAACCAAGATGGAAAACGTCAAAGATGGATTTGAGTTCATCCATTTGCTGTACCCAAGTCAGGAAACTCTTATTATTAGGTCATACCCAAATAGAGGCTACTGGCATCTGTATCGTTCGCTGACACGCAAACAACATCGATATCAGCTCTGGTTTTTACTTGTAATTGCGCAATATTACATTACATATCTAATCTAATACAGTAACTGTAGACCAAAATCTGCTATTATCTTTAAGAATAAACAGATATTAAGTCGGTTACAGGTCTGATTTGGCCCGCAGTTTGCAATACAGATCCATACAATCAGACTACGGGAACAAAACGTCAAATTACCGACTTGCCAGGAGAGATCCAAGTGACAACACCAATTTCTAACGACAAAATCCTGCCAGCTGATAGCAACCGCACCACAGCTTCTGAAAAGAGGGCGGCAGAGAAACCTGAGTCGATACAGTCAGCAACCAACCACTCTGCTGCAGCCAACCAGGCTGAAAGCGCAATAGAGACAAGCTCCGTTGACGTGGAACGCGCCAATCAGGTTTACAACCATGAACAGACACAGATCACATCCGGGTCAGAGTATGTCTCCAGTCAGGAACAGGCTCATCTCCTGGCTACAGATATTGGCAAACGTATAGAGGGCAATGCCCTACAGGCATTGAAGGCTCAAGCTGGATCAGTATCGATGAACATAACGGCTTTATTGGAAACAGCCCCCGCCTGATTACATCTGCAACAGATAGTACCCGGTACCAACTAGCATAATAAGGAGTGTGCCGAGCGCGACGTAATAGATTGGACGGCGTCTGCCCTCGGCCACAGGACGAGACGATAGCTGGACAGCAGATGCCGAGGGGCGTTTTCCGGAGCGCATTCTGATATAGACTATCGCACCCAGAATAATCAGTATAGTAACCACTATTTTCAGCAACATAGCTCTACCTTAGCACCCAGAAACAATCCCTGCCAGACGCTACAACCTTGCGTTCCTATCCCCGCAACCCTATATTACCTCCAATGCAGTCTCTTGATCACATAACTATGCGAAGACTTTTTCCATACCTGCTGTTGGTGATGTTTACGCTTGCAGGATGCTCCGATCCAGACCACCCAACTATAAGTCTATATCTGGCCTTACAGCGTGGCGACATTGACCAGATTGAGCGTCATATCTTCTGGAAAACCGATATCAATAAGCTGGAACCCAATGGACAGACACCACTGCACATCGCGGCAAAACAGGGGCAGCAGATCATAATCAAGCTGCTGCTCAAGCATGGCGCCGATATCAACAGCAAAGACAGCAAAGGCAAATCCCCCCTCTATGCCGCCATCATGTCGGGACGCACTCAGGCGGCCGATCTGTTAATCCGCAGTGGAGCCAGATTTAATCCGGATCTCCTCCTGGAAGAGAGTGTCCGCAACAACATATCCGACAGGGATGTAATCGGCTTCCTGCTACTAAAAGGGGCCAATATCAACCAGGTAACTTCCGATGGCTTGACCCCTCTGCTTGAAGCGATCAAACAGGACAACCGGGTATTGGTAAAACACCTGATAGCCAACGGCGCCGATGTCAATCAGGCCGATGCCTCAGGTATTACACCGCTACAACTGGCAAACCAGACCAAAGACGACTCCATAATTCGTTTGTTGAAAACAAATGGCGCCGTAGCAAAGTAAAAGCCGTGACCTGAGCCCCATGTTCTGGTAACTTCCGGGCCAATCAATATAGGCAGATATACCGGCAATACGTCCGCAAACACAGACCAAATGAACAGGCCGACATTTGGCATTCACAGCATCACAAACATTTAGAGATAAAGGATAGAAACTATGGCATCCAGTGTTGACGAGCTAACCATCAGCTACACTGAAGACGGTATTGAAGTGGTAAAAGAGCTGGACAAGCAGATCTTGTCCAAGGGGGCATGGTCGACGGTCATCTACCGTTACCAGGACTGGAACCGTTCCAAGGAGGAGTACGGGCCTGACAAATACACCATACGTCGCTACCAGAAACGCAATGGTGAATATATGCCGAAATCCAAATTCAATATATCAAGCAAAGATCAGGCTAAGAGCATCATCGCCGCTTTGGAGAAATGGACTAAGGACTAGGGCCATCGGGATGATGGCCGGGCTTATACAACCTGGATATTCGCTACGCTCACCCTTTGGGCCGCCCTTAAGGGCGTTCAACGCGCTACGCTCTTTTGTCCCGCCTGTGCTGGAATGACCATAGCCATTTGTTAACCATCCCCTGGATCCCCGCCTGCGCGGGGATGACGGTTTACTCGGCCCCGGACCCTGTTACCTAAGCCCTGCATCAGCGGTCTGTTCCCTATTATTCGGATTACACGTCGTTCCCGCGCAGGCAGGAACCCAGTAATGGAAACAGTATCCCATCGCCCGCTCCTGCATACGCGTAAGCCGCTGGATGACGATCTTCGCAGAGATATCTGCTCTCTTCCCTTGGCCTATGGATCTGATAGCCGGGCCCTAGCTAATACCCAGACCTGCGACAGGCCAGTCAGCCAGCTCTGACAGAACCTCCCGCTGGCGTCCATCCAACTCCGGATCAACCATCATCTTCGCCAGCTTGGAGCGGTATTCGTCCAGGGTAATACCGGCATCTGCCTGTGAGTTGGTAAGGCGGTCAATCCTAAATATCTCCCAGCGTTCTTTCTCACTCTCAGAGAGAGTTTCCGGCCAATTCCGCGCCCGATACCTGAACAGCATCTCAGGCAGACGCGCATCTTCAAAGGATATATTCAGTGTTGCCAGATCCGTGGACGGGATGGAACGCACCAACTCCATACTGCGCCGATCCGCATCTGAGAAAAACCCGCCAGCATACAAGGCATGATCCGGGTCAGTTACCTGATCAAACTCACGCCCGCTATATACCTGCTTAAGCTTACTATCCAAGGATGCATCACGAATCATAGCAAGATGCTGCTCAGCCAGGCCGACATCAATTTGCCACTCTGCTGCAGCCGCATCCGTAAGTGTATTCAGAGGAACAACTATCGGGCTCTTGTTTATGTGCACCTCTTTCAGTGGGATGCGTTCCACCCCCTCAGGTAAATCAGCCGCTGAGGTAAACACCCGTTGTTTTATCTCGTCCACCCCCAGCTCGATCAGCGGCGCAGGATCACGACGCAGGTCATATACGATGACGGAGTTGCGATTTACCGGATGATTTATCAGTGGTGCCACCATGGTGATACAGCCATCCTGCGCCGGATATTTAGAAGAGACATGTAATACCGGATCCTTGGTAACAGTATTCAACTGTTCCGCCACCATACGCTTGTTACGCAACTTCAACAGATAATCAAATAAGCGAGGTTGCTGCCGTTTGATAAGACGTGCCATTGCGATTGTTGCATAGACATCCGACAGGGCGTCATGGGCATCAGTGTGTTCAATAGCATTCGCTCTGGTCAGCTCCTCCAACCGAAAGCTGGTCACCCCATCCTCTTTGAGTGGCCACTCGATACCATCCGGGCGCAGGGCCCGGGTCAGGCGCACCACATCAATAATATCCCAGCGCGAATTGCCGTTCTGCCACTCGCGGGCATAGGGGTCGAAAAAATTCCGATATAGGGCATAACGGGTGAATTCATCATCGAAGCGGATATTGTTATAACCGACCGTGCAGGTTCCAGGCAGCGCCATCTCACGGTGGATTTCTGCGATAAACTCAGCCTCACACACCCCCTCTGCCAGCGCCCTCTGCGGTGTGATGCCGGTAACCAGACACGCTTCGGGGTGAGGCAGGATATCGTTCGACGGCCTGCAGTACTGAACCAGAGGCTCACCAATGATATTAAGTTCCGCATCGGTGCGAATACCGGCAAACTGGGATGGCCAGTCCCGCTTTGGATCTGTCCCCCAGGTCTCGTAATCATGCC
This sequence comes from Sedimenticolaceae bacterium, assembly GCA_050288245.1. Classification (GTDB taxonomy): domain Bacteria; phylum Pseudomonadota; class Gammaproteobacteria; order Chromatiales; family Chromatiaceae; genus JAAGZL01. The sequence goes on along the minus strand of JBNKDM010000063.1, from coordinate 2,612 downwards.
AATAAAAGGTTAGGGCCATAGGCTTAATCCAGGTAAGTAACCAACCATATTACCTTAGTGGCTGATTAGGAACGAAACAACCAAAAACGATATCAGCCCATTTTTACTGTCAGTATTTTTTACATATATGATAAACAGTTCCATTCCATCGAGATAACCATTATCATTAGCCCTTGATATATAAGCCCTTTATATTTTTTGGCTCAGATATTGCAGCTGTACATATGAATTCTGTCATATGAACAGACCACCTTAGTTTAGTTTTGGCCAGAAACATTTTCTGTACGGAGACCATCATGCAAAAATTAGCTCTACTTATCGCCGCCATGTTGCCAGGGCTTGCACTAGCTCAGGTTGCCCCACCAACTGTACCTGAACCGACCACTATGGCGCTACTTGCTGGCGGCGCTGCAGCAGCAGGTCTGTTCAAGTTCATCAAAAAAGGCAAATAGACACCCAGGTCTTAGTTGTATTGCGGCTGCTCTGCGAGTGCAGTCCATCGATCATAAAAAAGGCCCCTCAACCGACGTTGAGGGGCCTTTTTCAATCAATTGCTCCAAGAAAAACTAAATCTTCTCTTTAATACGAGCAGCTCTGCCGGTCAGACCGCGCAGATAGTAGAGTTTGGCGCGAGATACATCACCACGCCTGGTGACAGTGATATCCTTGATCATATTACTGTAGGTCTGAAAGGTGCGCTCCACCCCCTCACCATGGGATATCTTGCGCACAGTAAAAGCGGAATTAAGTCCGCGATTACGTTTAGCAATCACTATGCCTTCAAATGCCTGCAGACGCTCGCGGGTGCCCTCGATTACCTTTACCTGGACGACCACGGTATCTCCAGGACCAAACTCCGGAACCTCGCGGCTCATCTGTTCGGCTTCAATCGCCTCGATGATCTTGCTCATGGTCGTATTGCTCCTGTGTCTCAACTGGCGCCTTGGTGCGCCTCAATAAATTGTTCGAGTAAAAACTGCTCTTCTTTAGTCAGTTCCCGCTCCGCTAACAGATCGGGTCTGCGTAACCAGGTGCGTCCCAGCGCTTGTTTAAGACGCCAGCGACGGATGGATTCATGATTGCCACTTTTCAATACATCCGGCACCGGCATGTTCTCGAACATCTCGGGCCGCGTATAGTGCGGACAATCCAGCAGTCCATCTGTATAAGAGTCCTGCTCGGCTGAATCTGCATCCCCAAGTACTCCGGGTAACAACCGCAAAACAGCATCCATCAACACCAGCGCCGGAAGTTCCCCGCCGCTTAACACATAATCGCCTATCGACCACTCTTCATCGACGTAACGATCAATAATCCTCTCATCTATCCCTTCATAGCGTCCTGCAAGCAAAATCATGCCGTCCCGCTGCGCCAGCTCCTGCACCACCGCCTGGTCGATCCGTTTGCCCTGAGGGCTCAGATAGGCCACCTTGGTATTTGCTGTCGCTGCCCTCCTGGCATCCTCAATGGCGGCCTGCAACGGCTCCACCTTCATAACCATCCCGGGACCGCCGCCATAGGGACGATCATCCACGGTACGATGCACATCCTTGGCATAATCCCGGGGATTCCATACAACTAGCTGCGCCAACCCCTTGTCAAACGCCCGTCCAGTGACTCCATCACCAACCATGGCCTTGAGCATTTCCGGGAAGAGGGTCACCACGTCGAAGCGCATACCAACGTCCCTCTAAAATTCCGGATCCCAATCTACGGTTATCACCCCAGTAGCAAGATCCACACTCTTAACTACATCGGCATCGATATAGGGAATAAGTCTCTGCCGCTCTCCCTCTATCACCATCACATCATTCGATCCGGTTTCAAACAGTCGATCCAGTCTGCCTAAATCGAACCCATCAACAGTGCGGACCAGAAGACCTTCCAGGTCTGCCCAGTAGTAACTGCCATCATCCGTATCCGGCAAACTATCGCGCGTTACCGCTATATCCATAGATACCAGACCTGCAGCCCGGTCTCTGTCATCGACATCTACCAGCTTGGCAACAATCCCTTTGCCATGGACTCTACCGGTCTCCAGTTGAAATTCCCGCCAACTGCCATCTATATTCAAATACCAGTTTGTATATTCCAGAATATTGGCTGGCGGTGAAGTATGCGAGTGCACCTTCACCCATCCCTTAACCCCGTAAAGCCCGGAAATACGCCCCAGGATTACAAACCTTGAATTAGCCGCTGTACTCATAGAGACAGCCATTTAGTGATTCAATTATTTCCTACCAGAAACCAAGCGCAAAACAGCTGAGTGTCCACTTAGACCAATCAGGCGGATTCAGCTTGGCCCTTGATAAGCGAAGCCACGCGCTCACTAGGCTGCGCACCCTGTGAGATCCAATGATTGATGCGCTCAAGCTCGATACGCATACGCTCTTCGCCGCCAGTAGCGATGGGGTTAAAAAAACCAACACGCTCGATATAACGCCCACCACGAGCACGGCGGCTATCAGCTACCACTATATGATAGAACGGACGTTTTTTAGCGCCGGACCTTGCAAGACGAATTGTTACCATGCCACACCCTTAAGTTGATTCTGTCACGCACATCCAGCCAAACCGGCCGGAGGCAAGTAAACCGGGCATTCTACGCTATT
>JBNKDM010000062.1:0-8773 GCA_050288245.1 Sedimenticolaceae bacterium | reverse complement strand
TCTGCTGTTTCAGTAGGAGCGACACCTCTGAATTCGGATCGTTGATATCACCAAAGATCAGCGCCTGGTTGAAACATACATCCACACATGCCGGTTGTTCACCGGCATCAATGCGCGGTTGGCAGAAGGTGCATTTGGAGATCTTGTTGTCCACAGGATTCTTGAATCTGGCGTCAAATGGACATACAGCTACACACATCTCGCAGCCGGAACAGATATCTCTATCTACCAGGACAATGCCGTCTTCCCGTTTATGGGAGGCGCCGCTTGGACAGTAGCTCACACAAGGTGCATCATCACAGTGTTGACAGCGCCCTGATATGAGAGATAAGTGCGGAACACCGTCATCGGTTATATCCATGGTTTCGCGTACCCAGTTTCTACTGAACCCGAGTGGGGTATTCCATTCGGCTCGACACGCTACCTCACAGGCCTTGCAATTGACGCAGCGTTCGGTGTCGGCAAGCATCACAAGCTTTTGTTTCGCCATCATTTACACCTTGGTTAATTGAGCAATAGATATGTGCTACATACAGAATTCGCCCGAATCTAACACAGAGTAGCAGTGGCACCATAATGAGAATTATCAATTGGGAAGACTTAATATACTAATATGCGCATATTCGAATAAGTCAAAATTACAGAGTAATTATCAACTTATGCATAATATTTAATAAGTGACATTTATAGGGAGATACAATAGTTGTTGATTTAACTTTTCCTGATATAACGCAGCAGGAAACAGATAAAAAAATTCGCATCAAATCTGAGGTGCCAAGCTGCCCCAGTTTATACTTGACAGGTTTAGGTGTCGGGCTTAGCCTGCCTTATTGCGCGGGGATGTTGGATTCCAGGAAGTGATATCCAATCTGATATCAGAATTGATGTCCATATTTTCTGGTATGGAACTATAGCCGCTGGCTGTTCCACATTAAGATCTTCCGTAGGCCACTATAAGAAAAGAACTAATTCAGAGAAAACATGACCCATGGAAGAGAATAAGCGAATATTCAGTGAAAAAAGAGGGGTTGGCAGTAATCTTATAATCCCCATTGCTATTGTAATGATGTTGACCGGTATAGCGGTTTGGTTGGTTCCAGACGACGATACTGATAATGAGACCAGAAAGCCACTACCACAACTTGGATCGGTGGTGCGCCCCTTGGATTCTGATGGTTCGGTAACGGGGCCACTGGAACAATCAGGGAATGGTACTGATTCCACTAGCATCAATAGCAATACCGACACCCCAGAAGGCGGTAAAATCTACAGGAGTCAGCCAGCTGACACCAATGGTGCCAGAGCGTTTATCAACAAATTGCGGCAGGAGGGAGGTGATACCAGCCAGGAGGCATTCGAAGAGGCCGAGAGGCAGCGCAGTATTGGGAATAACGCAGATGCCTATTTACTCTATTTTTTCGCCGCCAAGCAAGGGCATGGGGAAGCCGCATTGATGTTGGGCACGCAAGCTGATCCGACCTATTTTACCAGTATTAATAGTGCGTTGGATGAGCCTGATTCGGGGCAGGCTATAAAGTGGTACAAGATGGCAATAGCTGCTGGCAACGAAGATGCCAAGCATAATCTTGCAGAGTTATCCAAGCGCATAAAACAACAAGCAGAAGCAGGTAACGGCGAAGCGCAACGCCTAATGCTGCAGTTGCAATAATGGGAAGAATTGGAATGAACAAACGATTTATTGCCATCATTATTATGCTGATGCTGGTGGCAGGTAGTGCCATTGCTGAAACCGGGGCGCGTATCAGCCCAATGCTGATACCGGGAAAACATACTCTATATCAACGCGTACTGACTATTCCTCAAGCCAGGATTTTTTCCTCTCCTAAAGCTAGCGGTGCAGGCAAGGAGGTGGTTCCGTTCACCTCATACTATGTATACGCACGCGAAAAGATTGATAAACGTGAATGGCTAAGGGTTGGTTCCGACAGGTATGGCACCATAGTTGGCTGGATACCTGTAGGCAAGACCATGAGTTGGAATCAGGGACTGACTGTAGTATTCCGTGATCCAGTAGGTGGCGATCGCAGTCTGCTGTTTCGAGACCGCGAGTCTCTGAAGAATCTGCTGGATGCGAACGATAAGGCCGCCTATAACGCCCTGTTACGAGAGGCGGAGGCCGGAGATACAAGTGAGGATTCCCCGGTTGTTGCCATCCAGCCGGATGTGCATCTGGATATCAAGGATGATTTCTATTTGGTTCCAATTCACAAATATGAAGACGTGTTCATCGGAGCGGAACAGGCGCGCATATTGCAAGTGTCAAGTGTCCCCTTGGAGTACCAACCACCCCAAGATAGTGCGAATGCATCCGCACCGGATACAACTCCAACTCCGGTAAAGAGTGAGGAGAGCCAGAGTAACTATAGTGCCGGCATAGTGTTTGTTATCGATTCCACTCTTTCAATGGATAAGTATATCGAGCGCACCAGAGAGGCGGTCCGCAAGATCTTCAATAGTTTGGACAAGGCACAGATACTGGGTAATGTGAATTTCGGCCTGGTCTCTTTCCGCGATAACACCAATGCCGCACCTGGCATTGGTTATTTGGCGAAGACCTACGTTACTCTGAATGAAGGACACGATGCCCGGGGATTTCTCTCCAGGGTGGAGGAGCTTTCAGCCTCAAAGGTTTCCAGTAAGGACTTTGTCGAGGATGCCTATGCCGGGGTAAGACGTGCTATAGAGGATATGGATTGGAGCAATCACAATGCACGTTACGTGGTGCTGATAACTGATGCCGGGGCACGTGGAGAGGATGACCCACTCTCCAGTACCGGTATGACGGCAGAGGGATTGCGCCAGTTGGCCATGGATAACGGTATTTCCATCTTTGTTCTGCATCTGTTAACTCCAGCCACCATGGCCAATCATGCGAGCGCTGAGGCGCAATACCGGAGGCTATCTGACGTTCCGGGTATCGGCAGCCTCTATTACGGTGTACCTACCGGTGATGTGGTGGAGTTTGGCTACGTCCTGGATGCACTGGCTGGACAGATTACCCAACAGGTTAAGGCTGTTGCCAAAAGTAACATCTCCAACTCCAATCTGATTGCGCAAAAGGTAGTCAAAAACGAGGTGGTTCCCAGCAGTGCATCCACCCCGCAGTTGGCTAAATTTCAGGAGAAGGTGGCAAAGCTTGGCTACGCCTTACGCATGCGCTATCTGAAGAAGGGGGAAACAGGCAAGGTACCCAGCGTATTCAATGCCTGGATCGTGGACCGTGATTTTAACCATCCGGAGCGCAAGGTTCTGGATATAAGAGTGTTGCTTACCCGAGATCAGCTTTCAGATCTGCACGATATCTTGAAACAGATCCTGAATACTGCAGAAGATGGATTGCTGTCACCGCAGAATTTTCTGAATGAGCTCAAGAGCCTGGCGGCAACCATCTCGCGTGACCCGGAAAAACTCGGAACCACTACTGCGGTTACTGCGGGCGAGGGCAACAGTCTGGCAGATCTTGGATTCATGCGCGAATACATTGAAGATCTGCCCTATACACCGGATGCCATGAAGGTATCGCTTCAGGATTGGCAGAGCTGGTCTGCACGAGAGCAGATCAAGTTCCTGAACCAGCTTGAGGCCAAGATGAACTATTACCGCGCCCTGCATGATCACACTGATCTATGGGTGAGCCTGAATGGCGGGCCAGTGGATGGTGATTCAGTATTCCCCATCTCTCTGGATATGTTGCCGTAGGTTTAATATGACTAATAATGAAACGTGCCCGCCGCAGAGTGGGACGCTGATATATCACCTGCGTGATGTACTGAAGACCCGTGAGTCAGAGGGCGTGGCATTTCGTCTGAATGTCCCCAGCCTGCAGATTGCCCAGGGGGAGAAGATCGCCCTTATAGGTGAGAGCGGATGTGGAAAGTCTACCCTGTTGGATATGCTCTCGTTCATCCTGCAACCCAGCGAGGTTGCCTCTTTCCGTTTCCGTCCCCAGAACAGCGGTGTGGATCAGGACGGCAAAAAGGCTTCTGAACCACTGGATATAAAGAAGTACTGGGACAGAGGCAAACAAAATACCCTGGGGGATCTGCGTCGCAGGCATATCGGCTATGTGATGCAGACGGGTGGTCTGCTGCCATATCTGTCGGTGCGGGACAATATGAACCTGTCGCGCCATGTTTTAGGCATGAAGGACGACGGTTCGGTTGCGCACCTGGCCAAAGAGTTGGGTATTCACCACCACCTGAATAAACTTCCGGAAGATCTATCAACCGGTGAGCGGCAACGTGTGGCCATCGGCCGCGCTCTGGCGCATCATCCGTCGATAGTTATCGCCGACGAACCCACCGCCTCAGTGGACCCGTTTGCTGCGGAAAAGATAATGTCGCTGTTTCTGGAATTGGTGGAAGAGATGCACATAACCGTTATTGTTGCCAGTCACGCCTGGCAACATATTAAACGCTTGGAGCTGCGCCGTCTCTCTCACCATACCAGGCGCTCCGAGGACGGTTTGGTAACGGAAACAACCGTGAAAGGCTAGTGGCCCTGATCATAGAGTAAACAAGCGGAAATTTAATATGCGTCCATTTAAGACCTTTCGGCTGGCAACACGCGACTATCTGCATGAGTGGCAGATGTCTGGCTGCTTTATCTTGGCTTTGGCCTCGGTACTGGGGCCGATGTTGGTACTGTTCGGGCTGAAATTCGGTATTGTTGGCGGCATGATCGATCAGCTGATAGAGGATCCGCACAATCGCGAAATCATGCCGATGGGCAGTGGCAGGTTCACTGCTGAGTGGATGGATGAGCTGCGCAAGCGCTCCGATGTGGAGTTCATCGTTCCGCGTACCCGCAGTATTGCTGCCACCATCCAGCTTAAGAGCAGGGGGGCGCCGAGTATTCTTTCCATGGAGGTGATTCCATCAGCTGGGGGAGATCCACTGCTGACCCCCATAGGGGTTTACCCGACCGGTCTGGATAAGGTAGTGCTCTCCAAAACTGCAGCGGTGAAACTGAAGGTGGAGCCTGGTGATACTCTGGACGGAAGTCTGCAGCGCCATTTTAACGATGTCAGCGAGCGGGCTCATTTGAAGCTGAAGGTCGCTGCCATAGCTCCCGCCGATGCCTTTCCGCGTGAAGCGGTGTTTACTTCAGTGGAACTGGCGGAGGCGTTGGAGGATTACCGGGACGGCCAGGCGGTACCAGCGCTGGGATGGCAGGGGGATATCGGTGCGGGAAGCAGGACATATCCAGGCTTTCGGCTCTACGCCGCATCCATATATGATGTGGCAGAGTTGCATGCTGGTTTGGTGGAGTTGGGGCTAGATGTGCGCACCCGCGCGGCAGATATTGAGCTGGTGCAGCGCATGGACCGCAATCTCTCCATGGTCTACTGGGCCATAGCCATCATCGGACTGGTGGGTTTCTCTCTCTCTCTGGGAGCAAGCCTGTGGGCCAATGTGGATCGCAAGAGCAAACAGCTATCGGTACTGAGGCTAGTTGGTTTCCGGACCGGTGACATCATGTGGTTTCCCATGATCCAGGCGGTATATACCGCCATATTTGGATGGGCGCTGGCGGCCGCTATATTCCGCGTCGCCGCCTGGGCGATCAACGATATGCTGGCAAGCCAGATGGATATGGGGCAACAGGTCTGCGTCTTGCTGCCGATACATTATGCGATTGCGTTGGGATTGACCCTTGGTTCATCGGTAGTTGCATCGGCCCTGGCTGGATTTCGCTCAGCCCGCATCGAGCCATCGGAAGGGTTGCGGGAGATCTGATTTATCTCGACTCTCCCCGAGAACAGCAACAATATGGGGGAGACGTGCTGCCTGCAGTTATAGATATCGAGGCATCAGGCTTTGGCAGAGAGAGCTATCCGATCGAAGTGGGTGTTGCCCTGCCGAATGGCAAGTGCAGTTGCTATTTAATCAAACCGGCCAGCTGCTGGACCTATTGGGATAGTAAGGCGGAGCTGGTGCATGGGATTAGCAGGAAGATCCTGGTGGACAAGGGGCAGGACCTTAGGCAGGTCGCGATGGATCTGAATGATCTCCTCCTAGGCACCAAGGTGTATACCGACGCCTGGAGTTATGATCTCTCCTGGCTGGGAAAGTTGTACCATCAGGCAGGCATTACCCAGTTATATACCCTTGAGAGCATGCGTAAACTGCTATCAGAGCAGCAGTCTGCCCAGTGGCATGAGACCAAGGAGAGGGTAATGTGCGAGTATAATCTCAAACGGCATCGGGCCAGCTCTGACGCAAAGATCATACAGCAGACCATTAAAATACTTCACCGGCAAGGCCAGGGTATTAGGAATTAAGTTCTTGTATGCCTCTGGCCATACAATCGTTTAATGCCGAATATTGCCTCGGCTGTGGTATAAACTGGCGTATTCGGTAATAAAATCCCCCGCTGTACCGGTAATCATTGGATCTTACAAGGTAGTTTCCGCTACCTGTGATGGTATTATTGGGTACAGGTTTTTGGCATAGAACTACATATGGCGCTCTCAGACTACGTAAATACATTCGGTCAGGACCTGCTTGAGAGATATGGCGAGCGGGTGCACAAGCTTGCGATCAATGCAGGCATGACCTGCCCCAACCGGGACGGGGCCAAGGGGCGTGGTGGTTGCACCTTCTGTAACAACATATCGTTCAGCCCCAGCGTGAAGAGAGAAGAGCCGCAGGTGTGTGAGCAGATAGAGGCGGGACGCAGGGTGCTGGCCAAGCGTACCGGAGCCAAAAGGTTTATTGCCTATTTTCAGGCATATACCAATACCTATGCCGATGTGGAACATCTCTCCACCCTGTACCTGCAGGCTCTGGCAGAGCCGGATGTGGTAGGCCTCTCTATTGGAACCAGGCCGGATTGCGTACCTGATGAGGTGCTGGATCTGCTGGCTGGTATTCGGGATCGAGGCTACGAGGTGTGGCTGGAATTAGGGCTGCAGAGCATCTTTGACCGAACCCTAAAGCGGGTCAATCGTGGCCACGGTTTGGCTGAATATAAACAGGCGATACGTGCTGCCAGATTGCGTGGTTTGCCGGTCTGTACCCATCTGATTGTTGGGATGCCGGGCGAGGGTAGGGATGAAGCCCTGGCGAGTCTGGAACAGGTTATTGATCTGGGGGTCGAAGGTTTGAAACTGCACCCACTGCATGTGGTTAAGGGTACCGCCCTGGCCAATGAGTGGCGCCGTGGCGAGTACTCTCCGTTGAGTTTTTATGCTTACATAAGTATTGCGGCAGATATGATTGAACGCACCCCGTCTGAGGTACTCTATCACCGCGTAACCGGGACGGCGGCGGAGGATATCCTGTTGGCCCCGGAGTGGTGTAGTAAGAAGTGGCTGGTGTTGAACGGTATTGAAAATGAGCTGCAGCGTCGTGGCACCCGCCAGGGCGTGACGGAAGGATGTCTACCTAAGGATGCGGCAGAGTCCAGGATCATCGCTACTTTGTAAGAATGGGGCTAATCATCTCCAGTTTGTGAATTATGTTAGTGGAAGTAAAAGAGTATGGAACTTGTATGTCCGGCAGGTAATCTGCCATCCCTCAAAGCGGCGGTTGATAACGGTGCTGATGCGGTTTATCTCGGATTTCGGGATGATACCAATGCCAGGCACTTCGCCGGCCTCAACTTTGGTCCGGCCAAGATCGCCGATGGCATTAAGTATGCCCACGATCGTGGCGCCAGGGTATTTGTGGCTTTGAATACCTACCCCCAGCCCCAGGGTTGGGTGCGCTGGCAGAGTGCAGTGGATCAGGCGGCTGATTTGGGAGTGGATGCCCTTATTGCTGCAGATATTGGCGTATTGGATTATGCGTCCAATAATAAACAGGGACTTAACCTGCATCTCTCCGTGCAAGGTTCAGCCACCAACTATGAGGCGTTGAGTTTCTACAAGGATCATTTCAACGTGCGCCGTGCGGTGTTGCCGCGGGTACTCTCTCTGAGTCAGGTACAGCATGTGATCGATCACAGTCCGGTTGAGATCGAGATCTTCGGTTTCGGCAGTCTCTGTGTCATGGTGGAGGGGCGCTGCATCCTCTCATCCTACGCCACCGGGCGCTCCCCCAACACCTATGGTGCCTGTTCTCCTGCCAGTCATGTAGAGTGGCGAGAGACACCGAATGGCCTGGAGACCCGCCTGGGGGGAGTTCTGATCGAACGCTACGCCAAGGGTGAGAACGCAGGTTATCCAACCTTGTGTAAAGGAAGCTTTGAGGTGGGTGGAAATACCTACCATGCCATCGAAGAGCCAACCAGTCTGAATACCATTGAGCTGTTGCCGCAGCTGATGCAGGCCGGGGTGCAGGCGGTGAAGATCGAGGGGCGTCAGCGCAGTCCGGTCTATGTCGAGCAGGTAACGCGGGTATGGCGTGCCGCCATAGATGCCTGCGCCAAAGACCCTGATGGGTTCCAGGCCAAGGCGGATTGGATGGCGGAGCTGGGCAAGGTGTCAGAAGGCACACAGACCACTCTCGGTGCCTACCATCGTCCCTGGCAGTGATTTCAGGGCGTATAACTCCTAAATATCTATTCGAAGGTTAGAAGTCATGAGTAAACAGCCGAAACTCTCCCTCGGCCCCATTCTGTATTACTGGTCCAGGGATCAAGTGTTGGAGTTCTACGACTGGGTGGCTGAATCGCCGCTGGATATCGTCTACCTGGGTGAGACGGTTTGTTCCAAACGAAACCTGATCTCCACCGATGACTGGTTCGCCATCGCCGAACGGCTGCAGCAGGCGGGGAAAGAGGTGGTGCTATCCACCCTGGCCCTGCT
>JBNKDM010000061.1:0-9180 GCA_050288245.1 Sedimenticolaceae bacterium | reverse complement strand
GTGGTAACGGTGCCGCTGATCCTATTGGCGATCCCGTCGGTGTTTATCGGCTGGCCCACTGTAGGCCCGATGCTGTTCGGAGACTGGTTTGCCGGTTCTATCCACGTGTTGCCGCAACATGATGTTTTGGGTGTTATGGGCGAAGAGTTTCATGGTTCATTGGCTTTTGTGCTGCACGGAATAGGTTGGGTCACTGCGATAGCCATGTCTGGTCTGTTTGTGGCCTGGTTTATCTATATGAAACGTCCGGATCTGGCGGAGAGGATCAAGGGTATGTTCGCCCCGATCTACACCCTGCTGGATAAGAAGTATTTCTTCGACGAGGCCTACCAGTTCATCTTCGCCGGGGGGAGCAGGGGTATCGGCAGATTCTTCTGGAATAAGGGGGATCAGCGACTCATCGATGAGATCATCATTAATGGCTCGGCCAACGGTGTGGGGCGTTTTGCCGGTTTGGTGCGCACTATCCAGACCGGGTATCTGTTCCATTACGCTGTTGCCATGATTTTGGGTCTGCTGGTTCTGCTGGCCTGGTTTGTGATTATTTAAGGTCTGTAAATACTATGCGAATACACATCAGGAAGGACGCATTGCATGTTTGATCTGCCTATCCTCAGCTTTGTTATCTGGTTGCCGATCATCGGTGGTGCCCTGGTGCTTGCCAGTGGCAACAGAAATGCCGATGCAACCCGCTGGACGGCTCTGGTGGTCGCGATCCTGACCTTTTTAATCAGTCTGCCGCTGTGGTCCGGGTTTGACTCCTCTACCGCGCACATGCAGTTCGTGGAGAGGAGCATGTGGATTTCGCTGTTCAATATCGAGTACTACCTCGGGGTTGACGGTATCTCCATGCCGCTGATTGTGCTGACTACCTTTATCACGGTATTCGTGATCATCGCCGGTTGGGAGGTTATTCAGTACAAGCCCTCCCAGTACATGGCGGCATTTCTGATCATGGAAGGGGTCATGGTCGGGGTGTTCAGCTCCCTTGATGCCATGCTGTTTTATGTGTTCTGGGAGGCGATGCTGATCCCGATGTTCCTGATCATCGGTATCTGGGGCGGACCCAACCGCGTCTATGCCACCATCAAGTTCTTCCTCTACACCTTTTTCGGTTCGGTGTTCATGCTGGTGGCACTGATCTATATGTACTTTAAGTCCGGCAGTTTCGATATCCTGGTTTTCCATGATCTGAAACTGACCCTGTCCGAGCAGATCCTGATCTTTATCGCCTTCCTGATGGCCTTCGCCGTGAAGGTGCCGATGTGGCCGGTGCACACCTGGTTGCCGGATGCCCATGTCGAGGCTCCCACCGGTGGTTCCGTTATCCTGGCCGCCATCATGTTGAAGATCGGTGGTTATGGTTTCTTGCGCTTCAGTCTGCCGATCACCCCGGATGCCAGCAGCAACCTGGATTGGCTGATGATCACCCTGTCGTTGATTGCAGTGGTCTATATCGGTTTTGTGGCCCTGGTGCAGAAGGATATGAAGAAGCTGATCGCCTACTCATCCATCGCCCATATGGGGTTTGTGACCTTAGGTTTCTTTATTGTCTTTATGATTGCGCAGAACCCGGATGCCGGCAGTGGCGCGATCCTGGGTATGGAAGGCGGTATGGTGCAGATGGTATCCCACGGCTTTATCTCTGCCGCCATGTTCCTGTGTGTCGGGGTACTGTATGACAGGATGCACAGCCGCAATATCGCCGACTATGGCGGGGTAGTGCACACCATGCCGATATTCGCCGGATTGATGGTGTTCTTCGCCATGTCCAATGCCGGTCTGCCTGGTACCTCCGGATTTGTGGGCGAGTTTATGGTGATCCTGGCCAGTTTCCGTGCCGACTTCTGGTTCGCCTTCCTGGCTGCAACCACCCTGATCCTGGGAGCCGCCTACACCCTGTGGATGATAAAGAGGGTGGTATTTGGTCCGGTGGTAAATGATGGTGTAGCCGCCCTGAAAGATATCAATCGGCGTGAGTTGTTGGTTCTTGGATCGTTGGCGTTGGCGGTTTTGATCCTCGGACTCTGGCCGGCACCACTGGTAGAGGTTATGGATGCGTCTATAACTAACCTGTTGAAGCATATAGCTGTGTCAAAACTGTGACCCAGCACAATACGGAATTGGTGAGCATCAATGCAATTTGAAATGTCCAGTCTGATACCGGTCCTGCCAGAGCTGTTTCTCCTCACTATGGCATGTGTGGTCCTGGTGGTGGATCTTTTCCTGAAAGAGCAGCAGCGCATAGTCAGCTATGCCCTGGCCCAGATAGCCCTGCTGCTGACAGCAGGATTGACCATGGCGGTCGGTGGTCAGGAGACGCAGATAATCTTCAACGGCAGTGTCATTCGCGATCCCATGAGTGATCTGCTGAAGACCACCATTTGTCTGATCAGCGCCGGTGCCTTCCTCTATGCCAAGGATTATCTGCGCGCGCGCGATCTGTTCAAGGGTGAATACTACGCCCTGGGTCTGTTCGCAGTGCTGGGCATGCTGGTGATGGTGTCTGCCAACAGCTTTCTTACCATATATCTTGGTCTGGAGCTGCTGTCGCTGTCGCTCTATGCCATGGTCGCCTTCGACCGTGACTCCAAGACCGGATCGGAAGCGGCGATGAAATACTTTGTACTCGGCGCCATTGCCTCAGGTATGCTGCTCTACGGTATCTCCATGATCTATGGCGCCACCGGCAGTATCAACTTCCCGGATGTGGCCCAGGCCATGGCAGCCGCCGGGAGCAAGGATCTGGTGCTGGTATTCGGTCTGGTATTCGTGGTTATCGGTCTCTCCTTTAAGCTGGGTGCCGTTCCGTTCCATATGTGGCTGCCGGATGTCTATCATGGTGCTCCCACCCCGGTAACCATGTTTGTAGGTAGCGCGCCCAAGCTGGCGGCATTTGCCATGGCGATGCGGATGTTGGTCGATGGTATGGATTCACTGCAGGGAGACTGGCAGCAGATGCTGGTGATCATGTCGGTGCTGTCCCTGGCGGTAGGTAACGTGATTGCCATTGCCCAGACCAACATAAAGCGCATGCTGGCCTACTCAACCATCTCCCATGTCGGCTTCATCCTGCTGGGTCTCCTGGCCGGGACCAAGGATGGCTATGTGGCTGCCATGTTCTATACCATCGTATATGCGATCATGGCATTGGGCGCCTTTGGTATTGTCATCATGCTCAGCCGCAGAGGCTTCGAGGCCGATATGCTGGATGACTACAAGGGACTGCATGAGCGCAGCCCCTGGTATGCCGCCATGATGATGCTCCTGATGTTCTCAATGGCCGGTGTTCCGCCCACAGTCGGCTTCTTTGCCAAGCTGTTTGTGCTGGATGCGGTGGTGCAGGTAGATATGGTGTGGATCGCGCTGTATGGCGTATTCTTCTCCATCATCGGCGCCTTCTACTACATCCGCATCGTAAAGATCATCTATTTCGATAAGCCGGTAGATGATACCCCGCTGGATCCGATCGGCATGGATACCCAGGTCCTGCTGACCCTGAACGGTCTCTCCATGCTGGCCCTAGGTATCTTTCCTGCAGGGTTGCTGACGCTGTGCAGTGCGGCTTTGAGCTAGAGATAAATCAGATATAGTCCCGGCTATATATAAGGGCATCCATTACGGGATGCCCTTTTTTTATTGCCAATCCTGCTGTGTTCTATCTCGCTCTGGCAAATCGAACCCAAAAGCTCTATAAATGATCGGAGATAGCCGTTGTCGCTATATGTTTATGCTTGGTTTAATGATTAAAATAACAAATGCAAAAAATCTTTGACGTCTAAAACATTAATAGTATGGTAGGGATACTGATCGCCAATCATCGACTATTTGAACCACTAAAAAAGAGCAGAGACCATGAGCTACGAAAAAGAGTATGCACGTTCTATGGAGGATCCAGAGGGTTTTTGGGCCGAAGCAGCTGCCGGGATAGACTGGTACAAACCTTGGGATAAGGTTCTGGATGACTCAAATAAACCCTTCTACCGTTGGTTCCGGGGCGCTGAAATGAACACCTGTTACAACGCGGTGGACCGCCATGCCGATGGGGGCAGGGGTGAGCAGGCGGCCCTGATCTACGATAGTCCGGTAACAGATAGCAAAAAGGTTATCACCTATAACGAACTAAAGGATATGGTTGCCAGGTTTGCCGGTGTTCTGGTGCGGCAGGGGGTAAGCAAGGGCGACCGTGTCCTGATCTATATGCCCATGGTCCCGGAGACGGCCGTTGCCATGCTGGCCTGTGCCAGGATCGGAGCCGTACACTCGGTGGTGTTTGGTGGTTTTGCCGCCAAAGAGCTGGCCACCAGGATTGATGATGCCAAACCCAAGGTTATACTCTCAGCCTCCTGCGGGATCGAGGTAAAGAAGGTAATACCTTATAAGCCGTTGTTGGACGAAGCGATAAATCTCTCCAGTCATACCCCTGATCACTGCATCATCCTGCAGCGTCCTCAGATGAACGCGGAGCTGCAACCGGGGCGGGATCTGGATTGGGCGCAGGAGTTTGCAACCGCTGAGCCGGCTGAGTGTGTGCCGGTTGCAGCAACAGATCCCCTCTATATCCTGTATACCTCCGGTACCACCGGCATCCCCAAAGGTGTGGTGCGGGATAATGGCGGCCATGCCGTTGCCATGAAATGGAGCATGAAGAATATCTACAACGTAGAGCCGGGCGAGGTCTATTGGGCGGCTTCGGATGTGGGTTGGGTCGTCGGACACTCCTACATAGTGTATGCGCCGTTGCTGCATGGCTGCACCAGCATTGTGTACGAAGGCAAGCCGGTGGGAACCCCGGATCCCGGCGCGTTCTGGCGGGTGATCTCAGAGCACAATGTAAGTGTAATGTTTACCGCTCCTACTGCGTTCCGCGCTATCAAGCGTGAGGACCCCAACGGTGAGCTGGTAAAGAAATATGATCTATCCAACTTTCGTACCCTGTTTCTGGCGGGCGAGCGCTGCGATCCTGACACATTGCATTGGGCCGAAAATCATCTCGGCGTTCCGGTCATCGACCACTGGTGGCAAACCGAAACCGCCTGGGGTATCGCTGCCAATTGCATGGGCATAGAGCAGCTGCCGGTTAAACCGGGTTCTCCGTCAAAATGTGTCCCTGGGTATGATGTGCAGGTACTGGATGCCAACGGTGATCAGGTAGCCCCGGGTGATATCGGTAGCATCATGATCAAGCTGCCCATGCCTCCAGGCTGTCTGCCTACCCTGTGGAATAACGATGAGCGCTATGTCGAATCCTATCTCAGTTACCATGACGGTTACTATCTGACCGGTGATGCCGGCTATAAGGATGAAGATGGTTATCTCTGGATCATGAGTCGTATCGACGACATTATCAATGTGGCAGGACACCGTCTCTCCACCGGTGGCATGGAGGAGGTTCTGTCTGCACACCAGGATGTGGCGGAGTGCGCCGTAATCGGAGTAGAGGATTCACTCAAGGGTGAGGTGCCGCTGGGTATGATCGTGCTTAAGGCCGGTGTGGAGAAGGATCCGGAACAGATCAAGGCAGAATGTATCACCATGGTAAGGGAGAAGATCGGTCCGGTAGCAGCCTTCAAACTGGTGATAGTGGTGGATCGGCTGCCGAAGACCAGGTCGGGCAAGATCCTGCGCGGTACCATGAAGAAGATTGCCGATGGTCAGGACTACAAGGTGCCTGCCACCATAGATGATCCGGCCATTCTGGCAGAGATAGCGGATGCAATGAACAGCATCGGCTATGCCAAGTAGCTTATAGATTCCCTAAATATTGAAACTACGGTTCCTTCTCCCCTCCGGGGAGAAGGTTAGGATGAGGGGGTTAGATTAAGAAGGTACTAACCTTGCCGGAATCCCTCACCCCAACCCTCTCCCAGAGGGAGAGGGAGCTAACGAGGAGCAGTCGTACATGGCCGATTTTCCTAAGCCGACACTGGAGCAGTGGCAGGAACTTGCCGAGAAGGAGTTGCGCGGGCGCCCGCTGGAACAACTTACCTGGGACACCCCGGAGGGGATACAGGTAAAACCTCTCTACTCCGCTGCGGATCTGGACAGCATCGCTCACTGCGATAGTCTGCCCGGTTTTGCCCCGTTTCTGCGTGGTCCCAAGGCCACCATGTATGCAGGTCGTCCCTGGACCGTGCGGCAGTACGCGGGGTTTTCCACCGCCGAGGAGTCGAATGCCTTCTACCGGCGTAACCTGGCCGGTGGTCAGCAGGGTCTATCTGTAGCCTTCGATCTGGCCACCCATCGCGGCTATGACTCAGACCATCCACGGGTGACCGGTGATGTGGGCAAGGCGGGTGTGGCCATCGACTCGGTCGAGGATATGAAGATACTGTTCGACAGTATCCCGCTGGATAAGGTATCCGTCTCTATGACCATGAACGGGGCGGTGTTACCGGTGATGGCCAGCTATATCGTTGCGGCAGAGGAGCAGGGAGTCAGGCCGGAACAGCTGGCGGGTACCCTGCAGAACGATATCCTCAAAGAGTTTATGGTGCGCAACACCTATATCTATCCGCCGGAACCATCCATGCGCATAGTGTCGGACATCATCGCCTTCACCGCTGAGAAAATGCCCAAGTTCAACTCTATCTCCATATCCGGATATCACATGCAGGAGGCGGGGGCGACCTGTGTGCAGGAGCTGGCCTTTACCATTGCCGACGGCCTGGAGTATGTGCGCACCGCCATCGCCAAGGGGCTGGATGTGGACAGTTTTGCCCCCAGGCTCTCCTTCTTCTTCGCCATCGGTATGAACTTCTTTATGGAGGTGGCCAAGCTGCGGGCGGCGCGTCTGCTGTGGGCGGAGTTGATGCAGGAGCTGTTTGATCCCAAGGATCAACGCTCACTGATGCTGCGTACCCATTGCCAGACCTCCGGGGTCAGTCTTACCGCCAATGACCCCTATAACAACATAATGCGCACCACCATTGAGGCGCTGGCGGCGGTACTGGGAGGGACACAATCCCTGCACACCAACTCCTTCGATGAGGCCCTGGCCCTGCCCACCGATTTCTCCGCCAGGATCGCACGTAACACTCAGCTGGTGATCCAGGAAGAGACCGGTATAACCAATGTAGTGGATCCGCTGGCCGGTTCCTATTATCTGGAGAGCCTTACCGACTCGATGGTGCAGGAGGCACGCAAGCTAATCGCAGAGGTGGAGGAGCTGGGCGGCATGACCAAGGCCGTTATCTCCGGCATGCCCAAGTTGCGGATCGAAGAGGCGGCGGCGATACGCCAGGCCAGGATCGACCGCGGTGAAGAGGTGATTGTTGGGGTAAACAAATACCGGATGGAGCAGGAACCGGAGATAGATGTACTGGATATCGATAACAGTGCTGTACGCGAGGCACAGGTAAGGCGTCTGGAAAAGGTCCGCGCCGAGCGCGATGATACCGCCTGCCGCCAGGCGCTGGAGGCACTGACCGCTGCGGCCAGAGACGGCAGTGGCAACCTGCTGGCCCTGGCGGTGGATGCAGCCAGGGTGCGTGCCACCGTTGGTGAGATCTCGGACGCATTGGAGGAGGTCTATGCCCGGCACCGTGCCATCACCCGTACCGTTTCCGGTGTGTACGGCGGGGTATATAAGGGGGACGAGGGATTTAATATGATTAAACAGCAGGTAGAGGATTTCGCCCGGCAGGAGGGACGGCGTCCCCGCATGCTGGTGGTGAAGATGGGGCAGGACGGCCACGACCGTGGTGCCAAGGTGATTGCTACCGCCTATGCCGATCTGGGGTTTGATGTGGATATAGGTCCACTGTTCCAGACCCCGGAAGAGGCGGCCAAACAGGCGGCAGAGAACGATGTGCATGTGATCGGGGTTTCATCCCTGGCAGCCGGTCACAAGACCTTGGTTCCGCAACTTATGGCCGCCCTGAAGAGTGAGGGGGCGGAAGATATTCTAGTGGTATGCGGTGGCGTGATACCGCCACAGGATTACGAGATGCTACTGCAGGCCGGGGTGTCCGCGGTATATGGTCCCGGAACCAATATTCCCAAGGCTGCGGCCGAGGTCATGGAGTTGATTCGGGAGAGGAAAAATAGAGTTCAGGGATAAGGATTGAGGGCCAATGGATTCGATGGCAACGGTATGGCCAATTAATGTGGTCGTTTTACTGGGTCCCCGCCTACGCGGGGACGACGGCAAAATTAAAAATGATATTGCCATTCCCGTGTAGGCCGGGAGAGGTGATAACGGGAAAGTTATACATCAATCGTCATTCCCGCGTAGGCGGAAGGTGGTGACGGGAAAGTTATACATCAATCGTCATTCCCGCGTAGGCGGAAGGTGGTGACGGGTAAGTTATATATCAATCGTCATTCCCGCGTAGGCGGGAGAGGTGAAAACGGGAAAGTTATATATCAATCGTCATTCCCGCGTAGGCGGGAATCCAGGGAATAGGACATTGAGGTTGAAATGGAACTACAACCATGTGTGTATATATTAGCTAGTATCCGCAATGGGACCCTTTATACAGGAGTAACTTCTAATTTATTAAAACGTGTTTGGGAGCACAGAAACGATTTAATAGATGGATTCAGCAAAAAGTATAGTGTGCATACTCTTGTGTGGTATGAGATACATGAGACCATGGAGTCAGCTATATATCGTGAGAAATGCATCAAGAAGTGGGAACGAATGTGGAAGATAAAGAAGATTGAAGAGATGAATCCTGGATGGAGGGATTTGTATCATGATTTGGTTTAATAAGTGACCTATCGTCAGTTTTAGAGTTACTGGATTCCCGCCTACGCGGGAATGACGGACTTTTATAATGTCTATATTTTTCGTCATCCCGGCGCAGGCCGGGATGACGGAGTGGTAGAGATTATCAAATTTGAATTTGATCTGGAGATACAGATGCAGGATATGATTGGTCGGTTGGATGAGAAGCGTTCCGCCGCAAGATTAGGTGGTGGTGCGGCGCGGATCGAAAAGCAACACGCCAAGGGCAAGTTGACGGCACGTGAACGGATTGAGCTGTTTCTGGATCCGGGAAGTTTCGAAGAGTGGGATATGTTTGTCGAGCATAGCTGCACCGACTTTGGCATGGAGCAGCAGAGCATCCCCGGGGATGGGGTGGTGACCGGATATGGTACGGTCTGCGGACGACTCATCTTTGTCTTCAGTCAGGATTTTACCGTATTCGGCGGATCACTCTCCGCATCCCACGC
>JBNKDM010000060.1:0-9231 GCA_050288245.1 Sedimenticolaceae bacterium | reverse complement strand
TGAACTGATCGTTCTGCCGCTGCTGGAAAAGATTAAAGCGGTGGAAGAGCCGGCGCCGCAGCCAGAAGAGCAGGCAGAGGTTGCGCCACCGCCGGTGGAACGTCGGAGCGAGAGCCGGCGCAAAGAGAGTAGACGCACTCCGTTGGATCGCAGAGGCGGTGATCGCCGTGCACCGGAGGGCGCTGCCGGCTCCAGTTCAATTCGGGTCGATATTGAGAAGGTGGACTCCCTGATCAATATGGTGGGTGAACTGGTTATAACTCAGTCCATGCTCAGCTTGATGGGAGAGGACTTCAGCATGGAGCGGTTGGGTCGTCTCAAGGATGGTCTTGATCAGTTAGAGCGCCATACGCGTGAGTTGCAGGAGAGCGTAATGCTGATCCGGATGTTGCCGATCAGTTTTGCCTTTAACCGTTTTCCCAGGATGGTGCATGACATAAGTGCAAAGCTGGGGAAGAAGATTGAATTGCAGATGTCCGGTGAAAATACCGAGGTGGATAAAACGGTAATCGAGAAGATCGGTGATCCACTGGTACATCTGGTAAGAAACAGTTTGGATCACGGTATCGAACTGCCGGAGCAGCGTCTGGCGGCAGGCAAACCAGAGACCGGGACCATCCAACTCAATGCCTATCATCGCGGTGGCAACATCATCATTGAAATCAAGGATGACGGTGCCGGTTTGCCTAAAGAGAGGATATTTCAGAAGGCGGTCGAGCAGGGGCTTGTAGAGGAAGATGAAGAGCTGAGCGATAAACAGATATATGAGCTGATCTTCAAGCCCGGATTTTCCACCGCAGAAGGGGTGAGTGATCTCTCCGGGCGCGGTGTCGGCATGGATGTGGTGCGCCGTAACATCAATGAATTGGGTGGTTGTATCGAGATAGATTCAGCAGAGGGCGCCGGCACCGGCTTTACCATCAGGCTACCACTGACCCTGGCCATTCTGGATGGGCAGATAATCAGTGCCGGCAGTGATACCTATATCATGCCGTTGGTCTCGATAGTTGAGTCACTGCAGGTGCGGCCCGATATGATAAATATGGTGGCCGGACGCGGTGAGACAGTGAAGCTGCGCGGAGGCTATATCCCGATAATCCGTCTGCACGAGATATTTGATATCAAGGATGCCAAGGCCACTGAGCTTTGTGATGGGTTGCTGGTGGTGGTTGAAGGAGAGGGACGGCATTGCGGGCTGTTTGTCGACGATCTTATTGGTCAGCAGCAGGTTGTGGTCAAGTCTCTGGAGGATAACTATCAGCAGGTGGATGGTATCTCCGGAGCCACCATTCTGGGCGATGGTTCGGTTGCCCTGATCCTGGATGTCCCGGGGTTGTTTCGTTTGGCCAGGGGGCGGGGCGAGTCATTCAAAACCGAAGAGCTATCGGCGCAGAGTGTTGACAGCGGAGCGGTGAGCCATGGTTGAATCGCATGCATCCAATGGCGTTCACAGCGAAGCGGATATGGCCGATAACCTTGAGTATCTGACCTTTAGCGTTGGCGCCGAGTGTTTCGGTGTAGACATCCTCAAGGTCCAGGAGATCAGGGCCTGGGAGGAGGTGACCCGCATCCCCAATGCCCCCGAATATGTGATGGGGGTGCTGAATCTGCGCGGCGCAATTGTCCCGGTCTACGATCTTAGACTGCGTATCGGTATGGAGTTTCGTGAGTATGACAAAGAGACCGTAGTGATAATTCTGCGGGCTACGGGCAATAGCGGGGAACGGAACATAGGCATCGTGGTGGATGTGGTCTCAGATGTGCTGTTGACGACGGCGCAAGAGGTAAAGCCGGCACCGGATTTCGGTTCCAGGCTGGATACCAGATTCATCAGCGGAATCACTACCTCTGCAGACAGGATGGTTACTCTGTTGCAGGTAGATATGCTGCAGCCGCCGGAGCAGCAGAAGAGAGAAACTGGTGGGATGGAGCTCGCATAATGTTGATAAGTGGAAAACAGAGCTTAAGGTGATTGAGATATGAAAAGGCTACATGCAAATCTATCGGTAAAAAATAAGTTGTGGCTGATCACGCTTATGTTTTCCACCGCCCTGGTCGGCGTGGTTCTATACACGGTTGTTACCCTGCAGCAGCATGAGGTGGCTGATCTGTCGGTACAACAGATCAACTCAATGATCATAGCCGAATGGAGCATATTGGCGATTGTGTTGCCGCTGGGGATCTGGTTTTGCGCCGTGCTGGTGTCGGCCATAACCAAACCGCTCGCTCTGGTGGTTGCCGCCACCAAAAAGATTGCCACAGGTGATATGGCGGTGGATGAGCTGTTGCAGAGGATAGACTCCAAGGATGAACTCGGTGAACTGGCCAGTTCATATCGTTCCATGGTTTCCGTCGTGGATAAGATGCAGCAGGAGATACTGCAGGCCGCCGAGCGCGCTCAGGAGGGGCAACTGGATGCCCAGTGTAATAGCCAGGGGTTCGAAGGCATAAGAGGGGAGCTGCTGGAAGGGATCAACGAGATTATTCGGGCTTACGTGGAGCCATTCCGGGGAACGGCAAGCTATCTGGACCGCATCAGCCGTGGCGATATTCCGCCCCTGGTCGAGAGGGAGTATCAGGGAAGCTTCAACGATGTTAAAGAGAGTTTTAACCGCAGTATTACGACCATCAACAGCCTGCTGGAGGAGTCAGAGCTGCTGATAGCCGCTGCCTACAACGGCGACCTTGGGGTACGCGGTGACCTGAGCAGGTTTGAGGGAAAGTGGCAGGAGTTGATTGCAGGGTTGAACAGCGTGTTTGAGGCGGTGGTGGATCCGGTACAAAACGCCGGTGAGGTATTGCATGCCATCTCCGAAGGCGAACTCAGATACAAAATGGATGGCAACTATCATGGCGAGTACGCAATCCTGCGTGACAACGTAAACACCACGATAAAACGGCTGGAGGCTACAGTGGTTCCGGTACAGGATGTCGCTGACTTTATCTCCAGATCGGCAAGTGAGATCTATGCGGGAAATAATAATCTGGCAGAGCGCACCGACAAGCAGTCCGGAAATTTACAGGAGACGGCAGCCAGTATGGAGCAGCTGATCGGTACCGTGCGCAACAATGCGGAAAACGCCAAGCGCGCAAATGAACTCGCAGCCAATGCGCGCGAATCGGCCGAGCATGGTGGTGACGTAGTAAGCCGCGCGGTGCAGGCCATGGATGAGATCAACAGATCCAGCAACCAGATCGCAGAGATCATCGGGGTGATCGATGAGATTGCCTTTCAGACCAATCTGTTGGCACTGAATGCGTCGGTGGAAGCGGCGCGCGCAGGTGAGCAGGGGCGTGGCTTTGCTGTGGTGGCTACGGAGGTCAGGAATCTTGCAGGACGCAGTGCAACTGCAGCCAAGGAGATCAAGGAGCTGATTCAGGACAGTCTGGATAAGGTCAAGGCCGGGGCGGCCTTGGTTAATGAGTCCGGCGCCACCCTGGACGATATCATGGATGGTGTCATCAAGGTTGGAGATATCATCTCTGAGATTGACGCGGCCAGCGTTGAGCAGACCGCAGGTATAGAGCAGGTCAACCGCGCCATCACCAGCATGGATGAGATGGTGCAACAAAACGCCATTCTGGCTGATAAGACATCCATCGCCTCAGGGGCAATGCGCGATCGTGCCCTGGAGCTGGAGCGGCTGATGCAGTTCTTTAAGGTCAACCGTGACGCCTCAAGGATAGTCGCGCCGGAACCGCCTAGCATCCCGGTGTTTGCATCTGATGCTGACGACAAAGATTCTCCGCAACAGTCTGCCGGCGCCGCTGAGCCCCAACATCAGGATATAAACAAGGCCGTAATCGCCAAACAGTTTATGGATGAGAATGATGAGTGGGAGGAGTTCTGACGTGTCTTTATCCTCAACCACAGATCAGACCGGTGCCGACACCGGTATCAGTATGGGAGGGCAGTATCTCAGCTTTACCATAGGAGATGAGGATTACGGCATAGACATACTCAAGGTCCAGGAGATAAGAGGGTGGGAGAGTGTTCGTCCCCTGCCCGATACCCCGGACTATGTAAAAGGGGTGTTGGATCTGCGCGGCGCCATTATGCCGATCATTGATATGCGTCTGCGCTTTAAACTGGACCAGGCCGAGTATACGGCCACCACCGTTACCATAATTCTCAGCATCCAGGTGCATGGCAAGCCATACATGACCGGAATTGTGGTTGATGCCGTATCAGATGTGTTGGATATACAGGCGGGTGAGATCAAGGCCACTCCCTCTCTGGGAAAAAAGATTGATACCAAATATCTATTAGGCATGGTCTCGAGAGATGGACGTGTGGTCCTGCTGCTGGATGCGGATAATCTGCTTGATCCTGATGAGCTGCTGTCATTGGGAAACGAAGAGAGCGATCAGAGAGAGTGATGCGATGGTTACCGAACGCAAGAGTGTAGATAAGGGCGCGGCAGGAGCCGCTGAAAAGCGGACCCCGGCAACTGCCGCCAAACGGGCTCCAGCCAAAGCCGCCGCCAAGCGGACGCCACGGAAAAAGGCGGTGGCGAGCGAGCCGCAACCGGCTGTACCCGCATCTGATGTAATCGATCTTGGCGATCACATGGTTATCTCCAATGTGCTGGAGTGGCACGGCAAGCACTCCGACATATTTGAGGGCAAGGGCAAAATCACGTTGGATGGCAGTAACATTGAACAGATCGACGGAACCGGGCTGCAGTTGCTGACGGCACTGATAAAACAGGCCGGCTCCCAGAATATGGCGGTGTCCTGGAAGGGCGCCTCAGAGACACTGCGTGCCGCTGCGGCACAGTTAGGTCTTTCCGGAGCCTTGCATCTGGATGCGGCTGCAGACTGATAGTGCCTGAGTATGAATACGAGTCTTCCAACGCAAACAGATATGTCCATTGAACGGGAATTCCCGTTTACCTATGAGGACTTTGATTATCTGCGCAACCTGGTGAATGGACGCACCGGCATTGTAGTTACGGATGAAAAGTACGACATGTTCTATTCGCGCCTGGTGCGCAGGATCCGCCTGCTGCGGCTGGCAAATTTCTCCCAATATTGTGATCTGATAAAAAGCGAAAATGGCCAAGCGGAAATTATCCATCTGGTTAATGCCATCACTACAAACCTGACCTCATTCTATAGAGAGAATCATCACTTTGAGTTTCTGCTGCAGCGGGTAATTCCGGAGCTCATGGGTAAAGCTGCGGCGGAGCGCAGGCTGCGCATCTGGTCGGCCGGCTGCTCCACGGGAGAGGAGCCATACTCAATTGCCATGACTGTGTGTGAATCGGAGCTTGCCGCCAAAGGTTGGAATATCAAAATACTGGCGACCGACATCGATTCAAATGTGCTGGAGCAGGCGGCCTCCGGCGTATACAACATGGAGCGGGTGGAGAATCTGCCGCAACCGCGTCTGCAGCGCTGGTTTCTGAAGGGCAAGGGCGAGCAGGAGGGCAGGGTGCGGGTGAAGCCTGCGGTGCATAATCTGGTTGAGTTTGCCCAGCTTAATCTGAATTCAGCATGGTCGTTGCCGGAGATGGCCGACATAGTGTTCTGCCGCAACGTAATCATCTACTTTGACAAAGAGTCCAAGCGGGCACTGATTGAGCGCATTGCAGAAAATCTAACCATGGGGGGCTATCTGTTTATCGGACATTCGGAGTCCATGTTTCGTGTGAGTGATAGGTTTGAGTTGGTCGGAAATACTATCTACCGGAAGATAAAATGAGATTGGCATGTTATTAACAGCGGCCAAGGAACTGCCAAGACCACTGCCAGGGTTTGAGGCGATAAATCACTACTGGGATCCGCATAATAAGATGCCGGCAGCCAAGATATTGCCCGGGGAATACTACGTAACCAGAAACAACGAGATCATTACCACGGTATTGGGCTCCTGTGTCTCAGCCTGTATGCACGATGTGGTTGCGGGAGTGGGAGGCATGAACCACTTTATGCTGCCGGTTTCCAATGGCCAGGGTTGGAGCGGAAGCAGTGATTTGGTCAGTACGGCAAACAGATATGGCAACTTTGCCATGGAGCATATGATCAATGAAATACTGAAGAATGGCGGCAGAAAACGGAACATCGAGGTAAAGATATTTGGCGGGGGCAGCATCATCACATCCATGACGCATATCGGAGAGATGAATATCAAGTTTGTGCGGTTATACCTGGAGAATGAGGGGTTGCGTCTGGCCGGCGAGGATGTGGGCGGCATCTATCCACGCAAGGTCGTCTACTTTCCCGCCACCGGCAGAGTGATGGTGAAGAAGCTGAAACAGCTGCGGAATAACGTCATTCTGGAACGCGAGAAACAGTACCGCAGTGATATTGAACGCAAGCCGCTGGCCGGTGAGATAGAGCTGTTTTGAATAACCTGATTATTGAGCTGTTGTGAAGATATGTCTGTACGGGTATTGATAATTGATGACTCTGCCTTGGTGCGGATGCTGCTCACTGAGATCCTGGGATCCGATCCCGGGATTGAGGTGGTTGGTGCCGCGGCCGATCCATATATTGCGCGCCAGAAAATAAAGAAACTAAACCCGGATGTGCTTACCCTGGATGTGGAGATGCCGCGCATGAATGGCATCACCTTTCTGGATAACCTGATGCGTCTGCGGCCTATGCCGGTGGTGATGGTCTCCTCTCTGACAGAGAATGGCGCGGAAACCACCCTGCAGGCGCTGGATCTGGGTGCTGTTGATTATATCTTCAAACCTAGGACAGATATTGCAAACGGGCTGCAGGATTATGCCGAGGAGATTATCGCCAAGGTGAAGATGGCTGCAGGGGCGAGAGTAAGAACCAAGGATGACAGAGCCAGAGGCAACAGAGAGCTAATCCGACCACATGCTGCCGATGAGCTGTCTGCACAGGGGAAGCCAAAACCCCAGTTGCGTGGTACAGATAAAATAATTGCCATTGGAGCCTCAACCGGCGGCACCGAGGCGATAGCTGAGATACTCGAATTCCTGCCACCGGATATGCCGGGCATAGTTGTCACGCAGCATATTCCGGAGATCTTCAGCCGGTCATTTGCGCAGCATCTGGATAGACGCAGTCAGTTGACTGTTGCCGTCGCACAGGATGGCCAACAGATTAACCGCGGCCAGGTGTACATAGCTCCGGGGAATATGCATCTTAAGGTGTTAAAAGAGGGTGGCCGCTATATCTGTAGACTGGATGACGGAGAGCGGGTAAATCGGCACAAACCATCGGTGGATGTGATGTTTCATTCATTGGCGCAAAGCGCCGGTGCTGATGCTGTCGGCGTCATCCTGACCGGGATGGGGCGGGATGGGGCCGCCGGTCTGGGCGAGATGAGACAGGCAGGTGCACTCACCCTGGCGCAGGATGAGAAGACCAGCGTGGTTTGGGGTATGCCAGGCGCGTCGGTCAAGCTAGGCTCCGTGTGCGAAGTATATTCCCTGCAGATGATCACCCAACGTCTGATCGATCTCTCACACCAATTCAGGACTGTAGTTCCTTCCGCGCGCAGCTGTTAACCGCAGCTATCAAGAATTTCCGCCTTGGGTCGATATAGGTTCCATAAGTTAAATGGAATCAGGTTGATGATTGGATTGGTGTGGCGGGAGTTAAGAACGTTGGTCATGGTAGGCGCATTGACGCTTGCCATTGCCTATGCCAGCAACACTACGCCCGCAACCCTGGAATGGCTGCTGGGACTGCTGCTGCTGATCTTAGGCGTGCAGACAGTGAAAACCATACGCAATCACCAACCCCGCGTGGAGCAGGTTGCCGCCGACTCATCTGCAGAAGATCTCAGACACGAGATGAAATTGCTGGTACAGCAGGTAGAGGGCAGCGCAAAGAATATGCTGGGGCATGTGCATGATGAGCTGGGGCAGATGCGATCGCTGGTATCAGATGCGATACGTATATTGCAGGAGAGCTTCAGTGGACTCAATCAAGAGTCTCAGGCGCAGAGTGCTATGGTTCTGGAGGTGTTAGAGGGGCTGGACGGAATCCATGAGGTGATTGGAGGGACCATGCAGAATGTCTTTGCTACCACCCAACGGATAAACCATATGACCGCAGATGCCGTCAAGTCACTTCAGTTTGAAGATATTGTTAAACAGTTGACTGAATCCTCTGAGAGGCATCTGGATTATCTCGAGAGTGTGTTAAGCGCGGTTGATGACGGCATGCATGACTTAAACAGCCGGGAGTTGACCGTGCCTGAATACATTGCAGGACTGCATAGATTGAAAGTACAGATCGATCGAATAGAGAAAGAGCGTATGGGAGACGCGGAGAAATCCGTGTCACAGATCTGTATGCGTGATGGTGAAGTTGTGTTGTTTGAATAATCAAGGGGTAAGGTCGTGACCATAACAAGAGAGCATGATCAGGATGGGAAAAAGGTAACAATAAAGATATCCGGGGATTTTGATTTTTCCACTCTGGATCAGTTTCGCCAGGCCTACTCAGATCTGGATATGGAACTGGTTAATCTCAATATCGATCTCAGTGATACTGAGCATCTCAATAGCGAGGGTTTGGGGTTGCTGTTGATCTTGCGGGAGTATGCCGGAGGCGACGAATCAAATCTCTCTGTTACCGGTTGCGGGCCAGATATAAAACGTATCTTCACTGCGTCCGGTTTCGAAAAGCTATTCAATATATCCTAATGGTGTTGAGGTAGTGCAAGGTAGATATCATGGCAATCAATGTTACTGAATCAGAAGATAAGCAGGAAGTGACCATACATGTTTCAGGGCGCTTCGACTTTTCCTGTCACCACTCCTTTCTGCAGGAGTATAAAAATTATCCCAAGGGCGAAAAGAGATTCGTGCTGGATCTTAACGATACCGAATACATGGATAGTTCCGCCATGGGCATGCTGCTGCAGTTGCGGGAACATGCGGTAAAGCAGGATGGGAATGTGAGCCTGATAAACGCCAATGAGTCGGTGCGCGAGATCCTGAAGATCGCCAATTTCGATAAGCTGTTTACCATTGTCTGAACCGGTTATTCCGGCATAACCACTGGTATCCGTCCCGTAATTATCCTATCCTTGCCGCTTTTCTTCGCAGGTTAACTGTTATGGGCTTCAAATGCGGAATCGTCGGGTTGCCGAATGTGGGCAAATCCACCCTGTTCAATGCGCTTACTCAGGCCGCCATCGCGGCGGAAAACTACCCGTTCTGCACCATCGACCCCAATGTCGGCGTGGTGCTGCTGCCCGACCCCCGGCTGGATGCCCTGGCTGAGATAGTCAAACCG
>JBNKDM010000059.1:0-9259 GCA_050288245.1 Sedimenticolaceae bacterium | reverse complement strand
ACCTGTCGCAACCGCTGATCATCTCCGACAACAATCTTTGGCACATCCTTTGATACGCTGCAGACCAACTCTATTTTATTTTGTAATGCCAGCGGGTTGGTGGCCAGGCATACATCAAGCAGAAGTGTCCGTACATTAAAGGGAGCTGGATCGATCTTTAATTGCCGCGCCTCTAACTTGGAAAAATCCAGTACATCGCCGATAACAGCATCAAGCAGCGTGGCGGACGCACAAATATCATCAACTCTATCGAGTTGTTTCATGCTCAATCCTGAATTTCTAAGCTCACTCGAGATGGTCATTATCTCTGCGAGCGGAGAACGCATATCATTTGTCATATTTGACAGAAATCTGCCCATCTGGCGGTTTGATCTCTCCGCTTCGCTCCGCGACAAATAGAGTTGCTTCATCAGTGATTTTTGATAGATAGGCAGACCCACTAATACCAGCAGGATAAACGAGGCCTCAAACAGATACTCATACCACTGCCCCAGAAGGGTCAACACCAGAGAGTATGCCAGGATACTCAGCACCGATGCGGCCATCATAAGCTGTATGCCGTAACGCGTGCCGTAGGATATGAGTATCCATATGTACAGAAGATAGAATGGACTTACCGCCTCCCCGGTCATAAAGATGCAGATGCTGGTCGCGGAGATATCCACCACCAGGGAGATATACCATCGCTCCCTCCGTTGCGGCCACAACAGCACACTCAATAAAAACCCGAGAGAAAACAGCAGGTAGACTGTAAATATCCAGATAGAATTCGAGATATTTACCGAGTAACGCTCCGACAGGGCGCCAGCCGATACATATATTACGGCAAAGGCCCAGATCCCCAGACGCACCAGAGCAGACTGAACCTCCTGGCTAGCATAAATTCGCCTGTCTTTAAATACGTGCATTACCCCAACCATCCCTTGCCATCTTGATATCCTGTTAAAGTGACTATATCCCAATCACATAGATCATTTCAGCATATATTCTGCGGCTTTTATCCGTGAATAGATACCGGCACTTTCATGGCCACCGCAATAAGCAGATAATAGACAAGAAACCTCTGATTAATAACCGAAATAGATCAGCAATAACTGCTTTATGAATAGAAAAAAACGACTGGAGATCTTCGAGCGCCTAGCTGCAGAGAGACCGGATCCACAGACGGAGCTAAACTTCAACTCACCATTTGAGTTGCTTATCGCAGTCATGCTGTCGGCTCAATCTACTGATCGCGCAGTAAACAAGGTCACCGCCAAACTGTTCCAACAGGCCAACTCCCCACAAAAAATGCTAGAACTTGGCGAAGAGGGCTTGAAGCAGAAGATCAAGACTATTGGCCTGTTCAACAACAAAGCGACACACATAATCGCCACCTGCAGGATTCTTTCCGAACAGTTTGATGGCATGGTCCCTCAACAGAGAAAAGAACTTGAGTCCCTCCCAGGGGTTGGGCGCAAGACTGCAAACGTAATACTGAATACCGCATTTGGCCAGCCAACCATAGCTGTGGATACCCATGTCTTCAGGATCTCAAACCGCACCGGTATTGCCCCCGGAAAAACCGTGCTGGAGGTAGAACAAAAGCTATTGCGTCTGGTACCTCACGAATTTCTTCTGAATGCCCATCACTTGCTAATCCTGCACGGGCGCTATACTTGTATAGCGAGGAAACCACGATGCGGCTCATGTATCATTGAGGATCTCTGTGAATATACTGACAAGACCGATACGGAGACCTGATGTTTAGTAGCGACAGAACAGAGTTTCGCCGCTTTTTTACTGACGCATGGAGCAAGCAGCAGAGGGGAGCCCCCATGGAGCCGATGGAGCGTGTCGTTGCCAACATCATTCAACAGCACCCTGAATATCACTCCATGCTCGAGCAGCAGGATCTTGCGTTGCAAATGGATTTTATGCCGGAAGCCGGCGAGAGCAATCCCTTTCTGCATATGTCGATGCACATAACCCTCCAGGAACAGATCAGCACAGATCGCCCTCCAGGAATAACCGCAGCCTATCGAAAACTGCTCATGGGAATCGGCGATACCCATGAGGCCGATCATCTGCTTATGGAGTGTCTGGGACGCATGTTGTGGGAGGCTCAATCAAATAACAGCTTGCCGGATGAGAGGGCATATCTGGAGTGTGTGAATAGACTTCTATGAACGAAGCCATGGAACAACAGTCGCACATCAAGGTGACAGAGGAGAGCATCTAACGCAGGCCATACCCCACAAAGAGAGGAGCTAACTATGAGCAAGATATGGGTAGTTGTTGCCGATACCAGCCGTGCGCGCATCTTCAGCGCCGACACCCCAGCCAGTCAACTGCTAGAAACAGAGATATTAACCAACCCGGAAGCAAGACTGCATCAAGGCGACCTGGTAAGCGACCGTCCCGGCAGAGACCGCAACTCAATCGCAGGAACCCATAATGTGGGGCATGAATCGGACGCCAAGGAGGAACAGGCCATTCGCTTTGCCGCAGAGGTCTGCGCCAGGCTGGAACAGGGTAGAGTCAAATCCCAATTCAATAAGATCTATATTGTAGCTGCACCATCCTTTCTGGGTCTTATCAGGAAACATCAAACCCCGGCGCTAAAGAAAATTATCGCCGGGGAGATATCAAAGAATATGGCCCTGAAGGAGGCGGCTGAGATAAAAAAATGTCTACCGGACTACCTATGACGTGAAGATGCCAGAAGTGAGAATAAACAGCAGTATGGTCCTGACCTCAGCGGAAACATGACAGTCGCCATATAGAGCGACCGCAAACCCAGGAGTGATTAACTAGGCCTCACCCTCAAAGGTAAAGCCGGCATCCTCAATCGCCTTCTGCACCACGGCATCATCCTCGACACCCTCCACCTTTACCAGCCCACCATCCAGCATCACCTCAACCTCAGCCCCTGGAGCGGCTGCCTTGATCGCCTGCTGCACCGAACTGACACAACCACCGCAACTCATACCAGCAACCCTAAATACCTTTGACATCAGAACCCTCCTGCAAAATTTAATACATTCACTATCTAACCACCCCTGCTGTTGGCCCAAGTTTAACAGGAAACCTCACACGTCCCTGAACGGATAAACAGGTAACGCGGATCCTAGCTGCTATGTCTGCGCAACAGCAACGAATTACTCACTACACTCACTGACGACATGGCCATGGCAGCCCCTGCTATCACCGGGCTAAGCAGGCCGAACGCAGCCATGGGTATCGCTATCACATTGTAGATCAGGGCCCAAAACAGATTCTGCCGAATCTTGTTATAGGTCGCCCGGGAGATAGAGAGCGCATTCACCACCAAACCAGGATCGCCTCGCATCAGGGTGATACCAGCGGTATGCATGGCCACATCAGTGCCGGTACCCATGGCCATACCCACATCCGCCGCTGCCAGGGCCGGGGCATCATTGATGCCATCACCCACCATGGTAACCCTGGCACCCTGACCACGCAGCTTCTGGATCTCGTCTGCCTTAGCATCAGGCAGCACCTCGGCGATCACCTGATCGATACCGATGCTGTCTGCCACCGCCTGAGCTGCATGGCGGTTGTCGCCACTGAGCATGACGCTCCTGATCCCGCTGGCGGCAAGGCCGCGCACCATCTCGGCGACTCCATCCTTTATCGGATCGGTAATGGAGATATACCCCATAGGACCCGACCCAGCGCCTATCTCCGCCACCCACATAACGGTATGGCCCTGCCCTTCAATGGCATCCACCTGTTCTGACATAGCGCCCAGATCGATGTCCTGATCCCGCATCAGGCGGCTATTGCCGATAATCAGCCTGCGCCCGTCCACCAGGGCCGACAACCCCATCCCCGGCAGACTGGAAAACTCCTGCACCGGCAGCAGCTCTATCTGCTTCGATGCCGCCTGCTCCAGCACCGCCCTGGCCAGCGGATGCTCACTGCCCTGCTGGGCCGAGGCGACCAGCTGCAATAACCCGGAGACATCACCATCCGCCGCCACCAGCTGCTCCAGGGTCGGGATGCCCTGAGTCAAGGTACCGGTCTTATCGAACACCACGGTATCGGTATGATGGGCCAGCTCCAGGGCCTGGGCATCCTTGATCAGGATCCCTTGGCGTGCCGCGACTCCGGTACCAACCATGATTGCGGTCGGCGTAGCCAGTCCCAGGGCACAGGGACATGCGATCACAAGAACGGATACAGCCGAGACAAAAGCGCTTTGCAGATCCCCGGCAAATAACCACCAAATAAGGAAAGTGAACAGGGCTATTACCACGACCACCGGCACGAACACGGCCGATATCCGGTCAACCAGTTTCTGTACCGGCGCCTTGCTGGCCTGGGCGTTCTCCACCATGCGGATGATGCGCGCCAGGGTGGACTCAGTGCCGACATTGGTTGCCCTAATACGCAACATGCCGGAACCATTGACCGAGGCTCCGGTAACCTCATCACCGACCCCCTTTGCTACCGGCATGCTCTCGCCGGTCAGCATGGACTCATCCAGCTGGCTGTTTCCCTCCAGGATCACCCCATCCACCGGCAGGCGTTCACCCGGACGCACCAGCACGATCGCATCCCGCAGCACGCTCTCGACCGGCACCTCCACCATCTTTCCATCCAGCTCAATGCGGGCAAACTCGGGGCGCAGATCCATCAGGGCGCGGATGGCCGAAGCGGCACTGCGCTTGGCCCTGCCCTCCATCCATTTGCCAAACAGCACCAGGGTGATAACCATGGCTGACGCCTCAAAATAGAGATGCCCGCCCGCCCCGCCGGTAACCACCACCCAGCTGCTCAGCCCCCAGGCCGCGCTGGTCCCCATAACCACCAACAGATCCATATTCCCGGCACCGCCACGCAGCGATTTAAAGGCGCCTATATAGAAATTTCGTCCGCTCCAGAACTGCACCGGGGTAGCCAGCAGAAACTGCAGCCAGGGGGAGAGGGCCGCATCCACCCCGAACGGCATCAGCAGCATAGGTATGGCCAGTGGCAGACTCAGCAGGGCGGAGATGATCAGACGATTCTGCTCCCGCCGGTTTTGCCTGCGTGCCTTGGCCTCGGCCTGGGCACGCTGTTCCGCCGAGGTGGCGGCCGGGGTCGCACTATATCCTGCCCGGCTAACTGCCGCGATAAGATCATCCAGCGTAACCGCGCCAGAGTGGACCGTCACCGCTGCCCGCTCAGTAGCTAGATTGACCGACGCCAGCTCAACCCCGGGCAGATTGGACAGCACCTTCTCCAGCCGGCTGGAACAGGAGGCGCAGGTCATGCCGCCTATCTGGAGATCGATCAACTCCGTGGGTACAGAAAAACCGGCCTTGGCAATGGCAGTAACCACAGCGTCAACCTGGATATCGCCGGCTGCAAGATCCACACTGGCGCTTTCAGTCGCCAGACTGACCCTGGCATCCTGAACACCAGGCAGCTTGTTCAGCACCTTTTCCAGACGTGTGGAGCAGGCGGCACAGGTCATGCCCTGCACCGGAAGCTTGAGATTTAATCTGTCATCGTCAGCCACTAACTACCCCAATACGGTCAACTTGAGCACTCATCCAGATAAAACCAATTCAGTCTGGCCAGATGGTGTAAACTTTATCCCTTAACAAGCTGACAACAATAATTCAGGAAGTATCCCATGGCAGAATATCATGGTCCATTTCCAGGCAACGACAAACCCGTAACATTGGGGGTATTGTTGACCAACCTGGGGACGCCAGACGCACCCACTACCAAGGAGGTGCGGCGTTATCTGGCGGAGTTTCTGAGTGACCCCAGGGTGGTTGAACTGCCACGCATCATCTGGTGGTCGCTACTGCACGGCGTAATCCTGCGCACCCGCCCCGCCCGCTCTGCCGCCGCCTACCGTAAGATCTGGAGCGATCGCGGCTCACCCCTGCTCGCTATCTCCTATGACCAGACAGCAGCCCTGCAGAAACTGCTGGAGCAACAGACAGAGCAGCCGGTGCGGGTGGAACTTGCCATGCGTTACGGCAACCCGTCTATCGCTAATGGCCTGGAGCGACTGCGCCAGGCCAATGCCCGGCGCATCTTAGTGCTGCCGCTCTATCCGCAATACTCGGCTACCACCACCGCCTCCACCCTCGACGCCCTCTCCCATGAGCTGCGGCAGTGGCGCTGGTTGCCGGATCTGGAATTCATCAGTCACTACCATGACCACCCGGCCTATATCGAGGCGCTGACCAACAGTGTGCAGAATTACTGGCAACAGAACGGCAAACCGGAACGACTACTGATGTCGTTCCACGGCATCCCCCAGGAGTATGCCGATGCAGGCGATCCATATCCGGAGGAGTGCCATACCACCGCCAGGCGGCTGGCAGACAAACTTAAACTCGGACCGGATGAATGGGCCATCTCCTTCCAGTCACGTCTGGGGCGTAAGCAGTGGCTCAAACCATACACCGATGCAACCCTGAGAGAATGGGGCGCGTCCAAGGTGAAAAGCGTAAACGTCATCTGTCCTGGTTTCCCCGCTGACTGTCTGGAGACACTGGAGGAGATCGCGGTGGAGAATAAAGAGAACTTTATCGCCGCGGGAGGTGGTGAGTATAGCTATATACCCGCACTGAATAGCTCACCTGAACATATACAGATGCTGGCTGAGATTATTGTCCGCAAATAAACGCAAATAATTTAAAAGCAAGCCGCAAATAGACGCAAAGAACCGCAAATTTTCGCGAATACTTTCATGCTCCTTTGCTCACCATTAATTAGCTATTTCCCCATATTTGACAACCAACTTTTCTACAAACCCAAACATTGCCTCATAACACCAGACAATCCCATAACGGCACTGATGATAGCTCTCTTGCGATAGATGTATGTTTTGACGCGATGTTGGGTGCATTAGTGCTCCGCGTTTACCTATTGCATCCTTTGCATTTTTCCATGACGTACAACCAAAATCCGGAACCGGTGACAATTTGAACACTTCGTGTGCTGTACGAATATAGATAACGTCTAGTTATTCAATATTGGCAGATATTCTAATATATAGCCCCAACATTAAATCCCATTTGCGGTTCTTTGCGTCTATTTGCGGCATGCTTTTAACCAACTAAATCATTTGTGTTTATTCGCGTTCATTTGCGGACAAAAAAAGGTCCGGCCCAACGGGCCAGACCATTATGCTTCGTATATATTTAACTCTATTTATTATCCAACTTGGCCGCCACCCGTAACCGCAGTGCGTTGAGTTTGATGAAGCCCTCCGCATCCTTCTGATCGTAGGCGCCGGCATCGTCTTCAAAGGTGGCAATGGACTCGTCGAACAGGCTATTGGTGTCTGACCTGCGCCCCACCACTATGACGTTGCCCTTGTACAACTTGAGACGCACCACGCCATTCACCACATGCTGGGTCTGATCAATGGCGGCCTGCATCATATAGCGCTCGGGGCTGAACCAATAGCCGTTGTATACCAGGTTGGCATAGCGTGGCATCAGCTCATCCTTGAGGTGGGCAGCCTCGCGATCCAGGGTCAGAGACTCCATGGCGCGATGGGCCTTGAGCATGATGGTGCCACCTGGTGTCTCATAACAGCCGCGTGATTTCATGCCGACATAACGATTCTCTACGATATCGTCACGGCCGATACCATTGGCCCCGCCGAGCTTGTTCAGGGTTGCCAGCACGGTAGCAGGGCTCATAAGCTCACCATTAACAGCAGAAATGTCGCCATTCTCATAGGTCAGCTCGATATAGGTTGGCTCGTCCGGTGCCTGCTCCGGTGGCACAGTCCAGCGCCACATATCTGCAGATGGTTCGGCCCAGGGATCTTCCAGCTCATAGCCTTCATATGAGATGTGCAGCAGGTTGGCGTCCATGGAGTAGGGTGACTTCTTACCGGCGCGCTTCATCTCCACCGGGATGCCGTGCTGCTCGGCATAGGCCATCAGCTTCTCGCGCGACAACAGATCCCACTCACGCCAGGGGGCGATGATCTTCACGTCCGGCTTCAGGGCATAGGCGCCCAACTCGAACCGCACCTGATCGTTACCCTTGCCGGTAGCCCCATGAGATACGGCATCGGCTCCGGTCTCGTTGGCGATCTCGATCAGACGTTTGGCTATCAGCGGACGCGCAATTGAGGTACCGAGCAGATACTCGCCCTCATAGACGGCATTGGCGCGAAACATAGGAAAGACATAATCGCGCACAAACTCTTCACGCAGATCATCGATATAAATCTCCTTGACCCCGGCCGCCTGGGCCTTGGCCCGGGCCGGTTCCACCTCTTCGCCCTGACCGATATCCGCGGTGAAGGTAACCACTTCGCAGCCGTACTCTTCCTGCAGCCACTTGAGGATAATGGAGGTATCCAATCCTCCGGAATAGGCCAATACCACTTTATTAACGCCGGACTTCGACATAAAGATTGCTCCTGAATCTGCGTCCATCTGTTGAAAAAACATGCATTATATAGCAAATGCCAAATAGCTGTGGAGATTAAGTAGATATTCTATCTTCCTATCATACCCTTAGTTTAAGCCCGGGCGGATTATGCCGAAAAACCAGCCAAAGTCTAACCGCACCATAACCATCTAAAATACATAGAATTTTTTAAAGGCATGTACTACATTTGATATTTACTCACCGGCTTGTCCGTGATCTCACCGGGTAACTGGCTTAACTACTTAATCACCTGCATGGTGCTTTGTCTCACCTGAATCTGCTTCTTCAAGCGCCAACTCTGATGTGTAAGGATAATTGGTTATGGGAAAAAAGAAATCACAAAAATCAGCCAAAAAGTTAAAGGGCAAAGAGAAAGGGGTTATAAAGGCCGACAAAGCAAAAAATGAAAAAAAGACCAGGCGATGTAAACGCTGCGGCCGGAAACTCAACTAAACAGTTTCACGAATATTACCCAGCTAACACCCGGTCAAACCGGGCGTTAGCTATACATTGTTTCTAGCTAACGCTCCTGACGCCGCCATTTCCCAACGATCGACTCCACATCCAGGTCATCAACATCCCGCTGCCACTTGGAGTAGAAATCCACATCATCACTGTTCGGGGTCGGATCGGGTTTTTGCATCTGGAATCTGGTTGCCACCGGAACCGATTCTCCCAGCGCCAACACCTCTCCGCGCGCAAGGGTGGTAAGGATATTAGTAAGGTCACCTTCGGCATCCGGTACCAGATCCTTGATGTACTGCTGATCGTCCGGATTGGTCAGACGAAAACATAGGAAGCTGCCGCACTGAGCCAACACGGTCTCGGAAAGCTCATGCGGGCGCTGACTGAC
>JBNKDM010000058.1:0-10302 GCA_050288245.1 Sedimenticolaceae bacterium | reverse complement strand
CCAGGCCAGAACCAACAATCCTGCCGCTGCGTTGCAGCGTTTTCTCGAGGGCAACCCCGGTAGAATACTGTTTGTGGCCGAGAGCGCCGGACGGCGCGAGATGCTGCGGGAGACCCTGGGTGGATACGGCATCAAGACCACTCAGGTAGAGGGTTGGGGCGATTTTCTCAGCGGTGACGCAGAGCTGGCCATGGCCGTAGTGGCGCTGGAACAGGGGGCATGGCTTCCAGGCATGGGGATCGCTCTCATATCCGAGACCCAGCTCCTGGGTGAAGTGGTACGTCAGGAGCGCCGGCGCAAGGCGAAATTCGGTGATCAGGAACAGGTGATCCGCAATCTCACCGAGTTGCATATCGGAGCACCGGCGGTACACGAGGACCACGGAGTGGGACGTTACCAGGGACTGCAAACCCTGGAGGTGGGCGGTATGCAGACCGAGTTTCTCACCCTGGAGTATGCCAAGGGGGACAAACTCTATGTTCCGGTATCCTCCCTGCACCTGATCAGCCGCTACTCCGGGGCATCACCTGAGAACGCGCCCCTGCACCGCCTGGGTGGAGATCAGTGGGAGCGGGCCAAACGCAAGGCCGCAGAGCAGGTACACGACATCGCGGCGGAACTGCTGGAGATATATGCCCGGCGTGCAGCCAATCAGGGCAACGCCTTCCCACAACCCGGGGATGAGTACGCCAGCTTCGCGGCCAACTTTGAATTTGAAGAGACCCCGGATCAGCAGCAGGCGATCGATGCGGTGCTGGAGGATATGGAGTCACCCCGGCATATGGAACGGGTGATATGCGGTGATGTCGGCTTTGGCAAGACCGAGGTGGCGATGCGAGCCGCCTTTGTCGCAGTACAGGGCAACCGGCAGGTGGCCATCCTGGCGCCCACCACCCTGCTGGCACAACAACATTACCAGAATTTCTCCGACCGCTTTGCCGACTGGCCGGTGCAGGTCAAATCTCTCTCCCGCTTTGGTACCACCAAGCAACAGCAGCAGGTGCTCAAGGGGTTGGCCGAGGGCACAGTGGATATCGTCATCGGCACCCATAAGCTGCTGCAGAAGGATGTAAAGTTCAAACAACTTGGACTGGTAATCATCGATGAGGAGCACCGCTTTGGCGTGCGCCATAAGGAGAGTCTCAAGGCGCTGCGGGCAGAGGTGGACATCCTCACCCTCACCGCCACCCCGATACCACGCACCCTTAATATGGCGCTCTCCGGCCTGTATGACCTCTCCATCATTGCCACGCCACCGGTGGCCAGGCATCCGATCAAGACCTTTGTTAGTGAATGGAACGACACCCTGGTGGTTGAGGCCTGCCAACGCGAGATCAAACGTGGTGGCCAGGTCTATTTTCTGCACAACGAGGTGAGCACCATAGAGAATATGGCCAATCGTCTGGAGGCGCTGATGCCCGGGGTCAGGCTGCAGATAGCCCATGGCCAGATGCGGGAACGTGAGCTGGAGGCGGTGATGCGTGATTTCTATCATCAGCGCTTCAATATCCTGCTCTGCACCACCATTATCGAAAGCGGCATCGATGTACCCAGCGCCAATACCATCCTGATTAACCGGGCAGACAAGCTGGGGCTGGCGCAACTGCATCAGCTGCGGGGCCGGGTTGGCAGATCCCACCACCGGGCCTACGCCTATCTGATCACCCCTCCGTCCAGAAACCTGACCCCGGACGCCAGAAAACGCCTCGAGGCGATCGAGTCCATGGAGGAGCTCGGGGCAGGATTTACCCTGGCAACCCACGATCTGGAGATACGCGGTGCGGGTGAACTTTTGGGCGAGGGACAGAGCGGCCAGATACACGAGATAGGCTACACCCTGTATACCGAACTCCTGGAGCGGACCGTCCAGGCGCTGAAATCGGGCCGGCAACCCAATCTGGACCGCCCCCTGGACCATGGGGCCGAAGTGGATCTGCAACTTCCCGCCCTGCTGCCAGAGGATTATATCCCGGATGTACACACCAGGCTGGTGCTGTATAAACGTATCGCCAGCAGTAAAACCGGCGATGATCTGCGTGAGTTACAGGTAGAGATGATCGACCGCTTCGGTCTGCTGCCTGAGCAGGCCAGATTCCTCATGGGTGTCACCCAGCTCAAGCTCAAGGCCAACCCTATGGGCATCATAAAGCTGGAGGCCGGCCCCAGCGGCGGTCGCATTGTTTTCCAGGGAGAACCCAAGATAGATCCACTCCATCTGATCGGATTGATTCAGACCAGGCCGAAGGAGTTCAAGCTGGATGGTGCGGATAGGCTAAAGTTCTTCCGGGAGATGCCGGATCGAAGCAGACGTATAGATCAGGTCTCATCCCTGTTGGATGAAATCAGTGGCCGTTAGCGCAGCTGCGGACTTTATCTCTATACCTGAGCAATAACCCCTCGATTTTTTCCCCGGAGTGGGAAACAATAGAAACAGTGTATTGGAACAGTAGGTGAACACCATATGACCATCATGCGCAATTTGATTCTGCTCAGCATCGCACTCCTGATCTCAGGCAACCTGCTGGCCGCAGACAAGTATGATGTCGAACTGATCGTGTTCGAACGCAGTTCCAAGGCAGCAGCGATGAATGAGTCATGGCCGGAGGATCCGGGAACACCGGAACTGGATGATGCAATCCATATCACCAGCAGCAAGGGGCTTTATGCCAGACTGCCCAATTCGCGAATGACCCTGAACGGGGTAGCCAGCCGCATGCGCCGCGCCAGTGGCAACCCGGTACAACTCACACATATGCTCTGGCGCCAGCCTGCCCTCAGTAGCAAGGATGCAACCCCGGTCTATATCTCCGGCAGTACCAAGACAGGAAAATTGACCGGAACCGCCAAGGTGAGTGTTCGCCGTTACCTGCATCTGAAACTGGATCTATTGTTGGAGTCAAGCAATGGTCCGGCGCCGGGGGGGCGCTACCGTATGCAAGCCAATCGCCGCATGCGGAGCGGTGAGCTGCACTATATAGATCACCCTGCAATGGGGGTTCTGGTCAGGATAACCAAGGTAAAATAATCTGCTTTACTCCTGGCTGCAGACAAAAAAAAGAGCCACAAAATTCGTGGCTCTAAACTACTGCTTTTGCAGCTGGGGGCTTACTTGAACCTACTACGATTTCATCATATATCTACAGATAGTTTACCTTTTTACGTTGTCATCAATTTCGCCGTCACCACTAGCAAAACATGAGGAATCTGCATTATCTTCCATCTCTCCGACCGGACGACAGAATGTGTATCCAAGGGGATCAGCCACCCAGGCCTTACCAACCTTTCCGGCACTGCCGCTCGGCAGGGTGAACGGAAGGGTAACCACCCAACCTACAGCACCAATGGCAGACGCCCATAGGGTCATGGGTCTGACTACAGCAGCATCCGCAATCATTTCACCTGTTTCCGGATCTTCCCTATTACTATCCATCCTGTTGTTGTTTGAGGCACATCCGCTAATTGTGGACATTGACCCCATTGCAATGGTTGCTGCTACAGCAACTGCCGCCAATCTCTTCTGAGCCATGATAACTCCCCTTACTTACGCATCCAGTTAATAATTGCCGATAACATCCGTCGTTGTATAGCAATAGTGTTCATCAACGGTTTTGAGGAGCATAGGACGATTATAATTGCTTGTCAATCAATAAGTTTCACAGTTTCTTTAATTATTTACATAAGCTTTATACTATAACATGCAATAATTTATACCCGCATCTGTGCAGAAATCAGCCGGTTATTGCGGATTTAATCACCATATCTGACAGAAATTTCAGGGCAAGATGGTACAATTCCGGTCGTTTGGAGCCACGGGGTCCGGCCACATTCAGCGTGGCAATACGATTCGCCTCAATCCAGGCAACTACCTGATTTACCTCTGGTTCTGCCGACATATCCACCACCAGGCAGGGGCGTCCGTAGCTTGCCGCCACCATCTGGGTAAGGGCTGTTCCACCCTCCAGCCGGCCTATATTGAGAATGAGGGTCGCATCAGAATCGCGTACGTTCCACTCGGTACGCACCCGATACTCTCCTGTTGGGGTCTCCTTCAGGGAATAATGGGCAGCGATGGGGCCATCCTCCGCCAGCCTACCCTTAGGGCACCAGCCACCACAGGGTATTCCGCATTTCAGGGCCGCATCCAGGGCGGCACGGTCCACCCCGCTCTGGCCACCGGAAACAATCCGTTGCAGACCCATCGCAACTCAAGCGCTCTCTTTTTCGTTTCTGCGCCAGGTGTGAAACCGCTCTGCCCACTCCAGAAGCCTCTCTGGAGCATGGGCCCGCTTCCAGTTTCCCGCCGCGTATTTGTTGGCCTCGCTCCAGGTGGGGTAGATATGGATGGTACCCAGGATTCTGTTGAGCCCGAAATTGTTACGCATGGCACTTACGAACTCACTGATCAGCTCTCCGGCATGCTCGCCCACAATGGTGGCGCCAAGTATCTTATCCCTGCCCGGTGGTGTCAGGACCTTAACGAACCCCCTGGCCTCACCATCCGCAATGGCCCGGTCCAGATCATCCAGTCCATAGGTGGTTATCTCATACTTGATGCCCTGCTGTTTGGCCTCCTGTTCGTTGAGACCTACTCGGGCCACCTCAGGGGTGGTGAATGTGGCAAATGGAATCACCGAGTAATCTACCTTGAAGCGCCGAAACATGCCGAACAGAGAGTTGACCGCTGCATACCAGGCCTGATGCCCAGCGGTATGGGTAAACTGATAGGGCCCGGCGACATCACCGCAGGCGTAGATATTGGGGAAGTTTGTCTGCAGAAACTCATTCACCTCGACAGTGCGGCGCGGGCTTAACTCAACTCCCAGCTCTTCCAGACCAAAGCCGGAGGTATTTGCTGCCCGTCCTACAGCCACCAGAACCTGATCAAACTCGATCCTTACATCCTCACCATTATGTTCTGCAATGAGGATCTTGCGACCATCCTCCAGCAGAAACTCCTTGGCCTTGTGGTCGGTCTTTACCTCGATACCGTCCTTAATAAACTGTTCAGTCACCATATTCACCACGTCGCTGTCCTCACGGATCATCAGACCAGGCATCATCTCGACTATGGTTACCTTGGAGCCGAACATAGCAAGACTCTGGGCCAGCTCACACCCTATGGGACCACCACCCAGAACCAACATGCGCTTCGGCAGATCTTTGATCCCCCACATAGTGTCTGAAGTCAGATAGTTGAGCTGATCCAGACCTTTGATAGGCGGGACAAATGGCCGCGCGCCGGAAGCTATGACAATATTGCGGGTGGTAACGGTCATACCGTTCACCTCGACCGTATAGGGCGAGGTTACCCTGGCCTCACCTTCGATCACATCTACCCCCAGGGCGGTATAACGCTCCACTGAGTCATGTGGGGCCACCCTTGCGATCACACCCTGCACCCGCTGCATTACATCCGTGAATTCAAACTCCGCCTGCAACGGTTTGAATCCATAATCCTCAGCACGTTTGATA
Source organism: Sedimenticolaceae bacterium (assembly GCA_050288245.1). Taxonomy (GTDB): domain Bacteria; phylum Pseudomonadota; class Gammaproteobacteria; order Chromatiales; family Chromatiaceae; genus JAAGZL01. Next base: position 4,830 of record JBNKDM010000058.1, on the reverse strand, counting down.
CCGGCAAGAAACCGGGCAGAGCGAATCAGGGCCTTGGATGGAACGCAGCCGGTATTCAGACAGTCTCCACCCATCTTGCGCTTCTCGATCAAGATCACCTTGGCCTTTACCGCAGCCGCAATATATGCCGCTACCAGTCCTCCTGATCCCGCTCCTATCACCACCACATTGCAATCGAACCTTGCAGGTTTGGGGTAACTCTTCAAGGCGCGACGCCCCTTGACTGCATCCAGTATCTTTTTTGCAATCAAGGGAAACACCCCAAGCAATATGAATGAAAAGATGAGCCCGGGAGAGAGGATTCCGGAAAGCGAATCAATCTGAGCCAATTGGGTACCGGCATTTACATAGACAACTGTTCCCAGCAGCATGCCGATCTGGCTAACCCAGGCAAAGGTCCAGGTACGGATCGGGGTCAAACCCATTACCAGGTTGATAATAAAAAATGGAAAGATCGGAACCAGACGCAGACCGAACAGATAAAATGCCCCCTCCTTCTCAACCCCACTGTTCAGAGATTTGAGTCTGTCGCCAAAGCGCTCCTGCACCGTATCGCGCAAGACAAATCTTGCGATCAGAAAGGCCAGAGCCGCCCCCAGGGTTGAGGCAAAAGATACCAGAACAGTTCCCCAAAACAGTCCGAATATTGCACCCATTGCCAAGGTCATTACCGCAGCTCCAGGCAGAGAGACCGCGGTGACCACCACGTATATCAGGAAGAACAGAATGGCCATCTGCACCGGATTGGATGTACGCCATGCCAGCAGCTCAGCATGCCTGGACTTGATAAATTCCAGGTTAAGATATTGACCGAGATCCAATATGAAGAAGAGTGCGACCAACAGCACCAACACAAGCACTAAAGCAACTTTACGGGATTTCATCTCATAATCCTCCGGTCACTTGTTGTTATTAATCCCGGTACAGGATCTTGCACCCTGAACAACAGGCCGAGATTTGCAGATGCCGGAAGTATGCGGCATCAAATGATGACAATCATATCTAATACTAGTCTATGGAAAAAGGTAGAGAAAGCTCCGGGCGGGATCATAACGCCGGGAATAGAGCCATTGCCGAACTGATTCAGAGGTTAGGCAGATGTGACAGAACCCGGTTATTTAGTGATTTCTTTCCAATCGAATTCCTGATTGAACTCTTGCATTTCGCTGTTTTCTGCCACTATGTGGATGATAAGCTTCTCCGGCTCAAAGTCCTTGGGAAGAATAAAAGATTGCTTGATCTCCTGGTAGTTTCTGAATCCCAGTACATACTCTGATTTCTTGCCGGATGTAAGTTGATTCAGGGTATATACCTTCGCTTCACCGCCTTCGCTACCGGCCAGTGAAACTGTCATGGCACCTTGTATGCGTTCACCGTCATTGACACTCCTGGAGACAGTTACCTTGAACTCAACTCCACCGTCCTTAGTATCAGGATCGATACTGATATTAGGAATAACAAACTTTCCCTTCAGTTCAATGACCTTCTGCTTGAGCTGCTCAATCTCTTGGGCCATGGAGTCACGCTGCACTTGTAACTCTGCAATTCTGGCATCTACAGGGACGGAGGAATCATCCATACTGTGAGCGGGAACTTCCATCTTTGACAGCTTAATCTTAAGCGCCAGATTCTCCTTTTTCAGTTCATCGATTATCTTATTCTCACCACCAGACGAGGCCTTAACCGCACGTGTTCTCGACAACACATCTGACCATGTATATTTGTGAGTTAGAGGATTAGCGGTATCACTCCCGGTTACCAGCTCAAGGGTTACAGCCTCGGGTGAAAATTTATTAGGAAGTTTCATCACACCTGTCAGCTGCTGAGACAGATCGAACACGCGGTGGTTCTCCTCCAGCCCCTCAGCCTTCTGCGGCACCTCAACCACCTCAGGCTTGCCATTGGTCTCACCGGAAACAGCCAACTTCAGCATACCTGTTGCCGCCGCTGACCCGCCACTCACCGGCTCAATCGTAACCTTATACTCGAAAGTGCCTTTCTCACTGCCCGGGCTAATCTCAATATCTTTTATTTTAAGTTGCAGATCGTGCAGTGCAGCTGATTTGCCCAGGATTGACATATCCTTGACCAGCGCGTTCCTCTCATCACGTAACTTGGCAACAAGGGATGAGGTTTCGCTCACCTCCTGGCCGGATTGCCCCAATTCATCTGCCCTCTCCTTCAACTCCTTATACTCTGACCGGAGCTGCTCCAGATGACGCCCCGAGTCACTATCCTGTTCAGATGAGCCAGTGAACAGCCCAAACCCAGTGTGGCCAAATTGATAGGCCGCCCAGGTCCAAACAACAAATAATATCGGGATAACAATCAGCCATTTCGAGTTACCACGATTGGCTGTCGCTACTATGTTTGGAGTTTTTATACGCTTTCTTGGTATGGACATAGCCGTAAGATTATAAAAAACAACGCAAATTATCCACTAATGATTTCAATTCTCATTAATACCGCAAACAACCGAACAGATTATACAGTTGCTATCCACCCGATCTTATATTATTTCCAGGCTGGATATATAATGTGCCGTTTTGTAGCGGAACACTTTCTGCCTGCCTGAACTATAGTCGTAAACCTAACATAATATTGGGAAAAGACATTTTCAATATTACAACGGCTAAAGCATATCGGTAATTTCAATCAGTCAGAGTTAAGATACACAACCAATTTCTAGATATTGCCCGACATATTCGATTATGGAAAAGACCTACGACCCAAAGAGCCTGGAACAGCGCTGGTACCAAACCTGGGAGGAGCGTGGCTACTATGAGCCAGCCTCTGGGGGAGACAACTCCTACTGCATTATGATCCCACCCCCAAATGTCACCGGCAGCCTGCATATGGGACACGGGTTCAACAACACTATTATGGACACCCTGATCCGCTACCACCGGATGAAGGGAGATAAGACCCTGTGGCAACCTGGTACCGACCATGCTGGAATTGCCACCCAGATGGTGGTGGAACGGCAGCTGGAGGCCCAGGGCAAGTCCCGCCATGACCTGGGACGTGATGCCTTCATCGAGCGTATCTGGGAGTGGCGCAGCGAATCCGGCGGCAATATCACCCGCCAGCTGCGCCGCCTCGGCTCATCCCTGGATTGGAAGCATGAACGCTTCACCATGGACGATGGTCTGTCAGATGCGGTCAAAGAGGTATTCGTACGCCTGTATGAGGAGGGTCTGATCTACCGCGGAAAACGCCTGGTGAACTGGGACCCGAAACTGCATACCGCCGTCTCCGACCTGGAGGTACTCTCCGAAGAGGAGAGCGGTTATATGTGGCATATGCGCTATCCCCTCACCAACGGTCAGGGCCACATGGTGGTCTCCACCACCCGCCCCGAGACCATGCTGGGTGACTGCGCAGTGGCGGTAAACCCTGAGGACGAGCGTTACAAACACCTGATCGGCGAGCTGGTTGAACTGCCCCTGACCGGACGCAGAATCCCCATTATCGCCGACGAGCACGCCGATCCTGAGTTCGGCACCGGCTGCGTGAAGATCACCCCGGCCCACGACTTCAACGACTACGAGGTAGGTAAGCGTCATAACCTGCCTATGTTCAACATCTTAACGATTGATGCGGCGATTCGCTCAACGGCTGAAGTGGTTAACACCGACGGCACCGCCAACAACGAGTTAGATAACAGCCTGCCAGAGCGCTTTGCCGGCATGGACCGTTTCAAGGCACGTACTGCTATCGTCGAAGAGTTCGAGTCACTCGGCCTACTGGGCAAGATTGACCCACACGCCCTCAAGGTGCCTTACGGCGACCGCTCTGGCGTAGTGATCGAGCCGCTACTGACCGACCAATGGTATGTGGCCGTAGCGCCTATGGCCAAGACGGCTATCGAAGCGGTTGAGAACGGCGACATCAAGTTTGTGCCGCAGCAATATGAAAACATGTACTTCTCTTGGATGCGCGACATTCAAGACTGGTGTATCTCGCGTCAGCTGTGGTGGGGTCACCGTATCCCAGCCTGGTACGACGAAGCTGGTAAGGTGTATGTAGGCCGCGACGAAGCCGAAGTTCGCGCCAAGCATAACCTCGACGATTCAGTGGTGCTACGCCAAGACCCAGACGTATTGGATACCTGGTTCAGCTCAGCGCTGTGGACCTTCTCAACCCTAGGCTGGCCAGACGATACCGAGGCGCTTAAGACTTTCCACCCAACCGATGTGTTGGTGACAGGTTTCGACATCATCTTCTTCTGGGTGGCGCGCATGATCATGATGACCATGCACTTCATCAAGGATGAAGATGGCAAGCCGCAGGTGCCGTTCAAGACAGTTTATGTGACCGGTCTTATCCGTGACGAGCAGGGCAACAAGATGTCCAAGTCTAAGGGTAACGTACTGGATCCGCTGGATATGATCGACGGTATCGATCTCGAAGCCTTAGTTGAGAAGCGCACCGGCAACATGATGCAGCCACAGCTGGCCGCTAAGATCGAGAAGAGCACCCGTAAAGAGTTTAGCGATGGCATCGAGGCCCACGGCACCGACGCCCTGCGTTTCACCCTGGCAGCCATGGCCTCTACCGGCCGTGACATCAACTGGGACATGAAGCGTCTGGACGGTTACCGCAGCTTCTGTAACAAGATCTGGAACGCGTCGCGCTATGTGTTGATGAACACAGAAGAGCAAGATTGTGGCCCTCAGTCTCCAAACGGAAAAGCTGGCGGCGAAATGCAGCTGTCACTGGCGGATCGCTGGATCGTCGGCCTGTTTAACCAAACGGTTAAGACCTTTGACGAGCACATGGAAAACTACCGTTTCGACCTGGCGGCCAACACCCTGTACGAGTTCACCT
>JBNKDM010000057.1:0-10972 GCA_050288245.1 Sedimenticolaceae bacterium | reverse complement strand
CACCAGCTCAAAATCATCATAGCGGAAATCAAACACCGACTTGACCTCCGGATTCAACTGCATGCTCGGCAAAGGTAACGGCGCACGTGCCAGTTGAGTTTCAACCTGTTCCAGGTGATTGGAGTAGAGATGGGCATCACCGAAGGTGTGGACAAAATCTCCAGGCTCCAGGCCGCACTCCCTGGCCACCATCATGGTAAGCAGGGCGTAGGAGGCGATATTGAATGGCACCCCCAAAAAGATATCGGCACTGCGCTGGTATAGCTGGCAGGAGAGCCTGCCGTCAGCCACATAGAATTGAAACAGACAGTGACATGGTGGCAGGGCCATCTCATCCACACAGGCAGGGTTCCAGGCGCTAACCAGCAGACGGCGTGAATCCGGGCTGGTTTTAATCTGTTCCAATACCAACTTGATCTGATCGATACTGCCGCCATTTGGAGCCGGCCAGGAGCGCCACTGGTATCCATAGACCGGCCCCAGATCACCATTCTCATCCGCCCACTCATCCCAGATACTTACCCCATTCTCGTGCAGATACCTGATATTGGTATCCCCCTGGAGGAACCAGAGCAGTTCATGGATGATGGAACGCAAATGCAGCTTTTTGGTGGTCACCAGCGGAAACCCATCCGCCAGATCAAACCGCATCTGATAGCCAAACACACTCCTGGTCCCGGTCCCGGTCCGATCCTCCTTACGGATGCCGTGGTCGCGCACGTGGCGCATCAGATCAAGATATTGACGCATGAACTATTTTCTCTCCTCGTGCCTATAGGCCATGGCTAGCAACACCGCCCCTGCCGCCAGCATCGGCAGGCTGAGCAATTGCCCCATGGTAACCCATCCAAACGCCAGATAGCCGATGTGGGCATCAGGCATACGCACAAACTCTACAGCAAAGCGAAACACCCCATAGCAGAGCAGAAACATACCGGAGACCGCCATCATTGGCCGAGGGCGGGCCGAATAGATCCAGAGAATAAGGAATAGCAACACCCCCTCTAAACCGGCCTCGTACAGCTGACTAGGATGCAAGGGTGCACTGAATCTGCTAAGGCTCTCGCACACCCCCGGAAAACGGGCGCAAGGAACCTGCATGGCCCAGGGTACATCACCGGCCTTCCCCCAGAGCTCACCATTAATAAAATTACCAATGCGCCCGGCAAACAACCCCACCGGCACCATCGGCGCGATAAAATCGGTAATCTCGAAAAAACTTCGATTGACCCTGCGACCAAACAGCCACATGGCAAGCAGCACCCCGATCAAGCCACCGTGAAACGACATGCCTCCGTCCCAAATCTTAAACAGATAAAGCGGGTTGGACAAAAGCTCAGAGAAGCCATAGAACAGGACATAACCTAGCCGCCCACCGACGATCACACCCATGGCACCATAAAAGAGCAAGTCATCGATACGTTCCAGGTTCTTATCCAGGCCAATCCGTCCGGCACGCATACGCATCAACATCCAGCTCACCGCGAATCCAACCAGGTAGGTAAAACCGTACCAGTGGACGCGCAGCGGACCGATGGAAAACATTACTGGATCTATATCTGGGTAGGTCAGCATAGTCCGGTATCTTACCACCACAACAGACATATTGAAGCCAAGGATACAAAATAGGTACTAAAGGTATTTCAACAGGTGCCGATAGCAGTTTCAGTACGTCATGTGATAAGGATGATTTGCACCATGATTAATCCGCAAGATACAACAAATCGGGGCTCTCTGGGACAGCGTATGCGCGCTCGGCGCCAGCAAAAAGGCTGGACTCAGGAACAACTGGCTCGTCAGGCCGGAACCAACCAGGCTGTGATCCAGAAAATTGAGAACGGCAAGAGCCTTAGACCACGTAAAATCAATGAGATAGCCGATGTTCTTGGGGTAAACCCAGCTTGGCTTATGTTTGGGGAAGATGCTGAAAGCAACCTCTCTCCGGATGCCATAGCAGTGGCAGAAGAGTGGTCGCAACTATCAGAGCCACACCGTACCAGGATCCGCCAGGAGATACATGGTCTCAGCCAAAGAAGCTGGGAATTGGACCCATCAACCCAGCGTAGAATCGGCTAAATTACATCGCCCCCGCAGCTGACTGCGGGGGCGTCTATGTCAACCCTTAACCAGTTCCACCCGTTGCTGCTTGGCGTTATAGCCATTGCGCGTAATCACCTCATGCCGCAGATCTGCCCGCTCACCGGCCTGGATCTCCGCCGTGAATTCCACGCTACGATAGTCATGTGACTTCACATCAAGCTTGCTACGGAAAGTCACATCCCCCGGGTAGCTGCGTCTTACCTCCACCTTGATCTTCCTGCCGGTATAGTTGCGAATACGCTGGCTGTATAGCTGATGCTCATCCCAGCCGGCCACCCTGCCGTCATGATCCACCTGAAACATGCCATCCCCCACCCGTCTATAGACCTTTCCTTTATTGATACGCACCCAGATGTTATCCCGCAGCACCTTCTGCTTGACCAGCTCAAATACCACCTCAGGATCTACCCCCAGATTCAACTCCATACGCTCACCGATGGGGATATACCTAACCTGGAGGGTGGCCAGATAGCTTAGCCCCCTTCTTCCGTTCTGACGGAATATCTGCACCTTGCCGTTTGGAATCGGCGTGCTGCCCAGACCGGAATCCTTGTCATTCTTCAACAGATAGAGCCGCACCAGCTTACTGCCATACTCCTGTGCGCGATAGCGATACACCACCTCCAACGGCACCTTGGCGGCATCGAAACTGCGCAACCGTTTGCACCAACCATTCGGGATGGTCTCACGCCCATCTATGCTGTAGATGAAGTACTCCCCCAATCCCTCCTTCTCCACCTGCTTGGGCTGGATCTGCTCCCCATCTCCCATCTCAGCCATGGCGGCAGGCGCCATCATCCTGCGGGCCACCTTCTGTTTCAGACTCTTGTATTCCAGCTTGTCCATCTCCTCTACCTGACTTACGGATATCCGTGCTAGTTCGGCAATCTTCTCCACCAGATTGATCTTGCCGACCACCAGCCGGACCTGGGCATTGGCATAGTCCTCTCCCGAGCTGTTGCTGACTCGCACGAACCCCTCCAGACGCATACTGGTCTCCGCCTGACTGGCAATAGCCACATAGTCACCGGCCCAACTGATACCGGAGGTGAAATAGCTGATCTCTATCTCAGCCTCAATATCTCGCTCCGCCTGCACGTTCCAGTAGAGCATCTGGGGCTTATCATGGGGAAAGGTTGTATCCAGCAGTTCCAGATGCCCGTCGCCACCCCTGAACTCCAGCTCCACCGAGGTGGGATCAATCAGGGTATTGGCCCAAGAGAACTGCAGGGGATTCAATCCCTGTTTAAAGCTGACCCTCCTGGTCTCCCTTACCAAGGTAATATCCTCCGAGTTATAGATGGTTAGCTGCACCTTATCCCGATCCGGCACAGTAGATAGATCCAGGTTCTTGCCCATGGCAATGCTGGAACAGAACAGCAGAAACAACGGCAGGGCAATCGATCGTATTGTATATTTCATTGTTACCTCCACTCGTTCTGCAGCACAAGATGCAGTCTGTACACCTGCTTTCGCGCCTTACCGGCAGCATCATGCGCATCCAACTTTGCATGAAACAGCAGTTTATCGGCATCAGACTTCTCAGGATCAGGATCACCGGGCAAAGTGGTATCTCCACCAAGCTTCCACTGTGTACCCCGTCCATTGCCAAGACCAAGTTCCGCTCGCAATCCAGGTATCTGCTCTCTGATATCCAAGGTGACAGGTGAGTCCTTAAAGTTCTCCACCTCATACCTCACCACCAGATCATGGTTATAGAGATTGCCGCCAATCCGGTGGCGCTCATTGCGTTCAATGGTACGTTTCACCACTATGTCGCGCGCCACCCCCAGGAAGAGCTCCATCTCATCATCCTTCGGCGTGAAACGGCCCCAGTCTTCACCCACAAAGGTGGTTCCACCCTTACCGTCACGCTGAAAGATTCTGGCCTTACCAAACGGCAGCGCCACCTGGCCCAGGCCGTGGGCGGCATTGTTCTTGAGTACGTAATGCATTGGCACCTTGAGCATCTTCTTGGCCTCCTGGATATAACCAAACTCACTCACGTCGACCGTGTAGCGTTTCTGAATCGAAACCTTTTCATAGGTTTTCAGCAACAGATCCTTGGTCTCATTCAGACCAACCGGCCGCTGGAGTTGATCACCAAACCCAATATAGAGTTGGCTCTGATCATAGGCCTCATTCGAATGATTCTTGATCCGCAGGTACTGCGCCAGCTGCAGGACACTCTCATCCTTGCTGGCCACAGCACGATAGTGAAATGACTTCTCCAATCCCCCTAGAAGATAGCTTATCCGTACCCGAGCAGAACCGGATCTATTGGCACTCACACTCCAAACCAGGGAGTTCTCATTAGGTGGATAGCTTACCGCCAACACCTTGGCGTCCACCTCAGATTCATCCTGCGCAGGCAGCATGCGAAACAGAATCGAATCGGCATCTATACGCGTATTGGCCCAGGAAAAATCCACCTGATTCACCCCCTTGATCAGGGGCACTATACGTTCCTCCTCCACCAGGGTGGCACTGGCATGGTCCAGCTGGATCTCCACCCGCTCCCGAACCGGCAGAGTAATTAGCTTGATCCGCGCCATGCTATCCAGCGGCAGCAGTAGCATGAGCACTATTATTAGCTTGAGCTTCATTTACATGTTCTCCGTCTATGTGAGAGGTAGTTCTCACCAGCTAATAACGGATGGATCACGAAATGGGGTTATTTGTGGAATTTTTTTTCACGCCAGTGCGCCGATATCTACAAGACCGGATGGAACCGCACAAGGTATAATCACACCCAGTTTCAAACGCCGCCACGACTCTGGCACCAGGAATTGACCAAGCAACCCCGGAAGAATGAGATGCTGCAAGAGACCGCAATAACCGCCACCTCCGAGGTTATAAAATTGGCCGTGGCGCCAGTGTTTCTACTCTCGGGAATTGGAGCCATGTTGGCGGTCATGACCAATCGGCTCTCGCGCATTGTAAATCGGGCAAGGGCCTTAACAGAGACTAATCCAGCCGACATAGCTAGAGATGGGATTAATCAGGCGGAACTTATCGTACTTGCAAAAAGAGCGCGGCTGGTAAATTCATCCATCAGCCTATGCACCATGACAGCACTGCTGGTTGCCGGGGTCATTGCCCTTCTGTTTATTGGCGCCTTCTTTAACTTCGATATCACCATAGTTGTTGGACTGATGTTTGTTATAGCCATGCTTGCCTTCATCCTGGCGATGGTCTTCTTTCTACGCGAGGTCCATCTTGCGACCGCAAGTCTGCGCTTTGATAAAAGATAGTCTTCATCAGAACCTACTCAGGATAGCGCTACAACGATCCAGCCAGATTTAAAACGACGGCAGCACCCGCAGATATAAGGTCTTGAGATAGGCGGTTTCCGGGATTGCCGGATGTATCGGATGATCCATCCCCTGCTGCCCCTGCTCCAGCAACTGCAGAGAACGGTCGGTGTGACGTGCCGCCTGCTGCACCAGCTGTAACAGCCCCTGCTGTGACATATGATGCGAGCAGGAGGATGTAATCAGGATGCCATCCTTGGACAGCAGCTGCAGCGCCGCCTGGTTCAGGCGCGTATAGGCCATGCCCCCCTCCTTCATATCCTTGCGCCGTTTTATAAAGGCCGGGGGATCAAGAATAATCACATCAAAATGTGCGCCCTCGCTACGCAGATCGCGCAGACAGTCGAAGGCATTTGCCCGCCTGCTACTCACCTTATCTGCAAGACCATTGAGGGCAGCGTTGCGTTCCACCATCTCCAAGGCACTGGCGGAACTGTCCACACAGATCACCTCCTGCGCCCCGTTGGCGGCAGCCTGCACCCCCCAGGCCCCAACATAACTGCAGAGATCCAGGACCCTTCCGCCCTGAATATATTTTGCCATGCGTGCACGATTCTCCGCTTGATCGAAGAACCAGCCGGTCTTCTGCCCCTCCTGGGCCTGTACCTGAAACCTCAGACCATTCTCTTCCAGAGTAAGCAGTTCCGGCATCTTGCCGGAAGCCAACTCTATATACTGATCCAGCCCCTCCAGCTCCCGGATAGAACTATCATTACGCAATAGGATTCCGGAGGGCTTTAGTACCTTATCGATAGCGGCAACCACCTCCGCTTTCATCGCCTCCATCCCTGCTGTGGTGATCTGCACCACGACCTGATCACCATAACGATCCACCACCAGCCCCGGCAGGCCATCGGCCTCGCCAAACAGCAAGCGGTAATATGGCCCGGCATAGAGACGCTCGCGCAGGGCCAGAGCGATGTTCAATCGATGCACCAGCAGAGATTGGCTCAAAGGGTGTTCACGATCCCGGCTTACCAGGCGGGCACAGATAAGGGAGTTAGGGTTCACATACCCGAACCCCAACCATTTATCCTGGTGATTGACGATCTCCACCGCCTGACCCGGCTGCATATCCTTGAGGGGTGTGGCCTTGGTATCGATCTCGTTGCTGTAGATCCAGCAGTGACCCGAGCGGAGACGACGATCCTGATTTTTATTCAAACGCAGTTTGACCATGTTCATCTAACGATTACCTGTATGCAGCCTCTACCGCTCCTGCATACAGAAGGATAGATGTCTAAAAGAATAAGAAAAATCTAACGCTTGATCTTACTAAACTTCGACCCTTCCAGTGTCAGGTTGTACATCAGACCCTTATTATCGAAGATGAAGGCAACCACCGGATCATTGATCTCAACACTATTTATATCCTCTCCCACACCCCACTTTATCAGGGCAACGGAACCATCCACTCCCACCTTCCAGCCATCGCTGTTCCGGAAAGAGCGCAGCGCCTGTTTACTCAAAAACACCAATACCACCGACTTGGACTGGGCTCCCATCTGAAACCCCACAGATGCCCCTGCGGTGCTATAGTATCCTGCCGTCCTACCTGCGATACGCAGGGCACCCTCGCCATACTCTCCACCCACTACCAGCCCGGCCTTGATGACGCTGGGAAACACCAGAACAGCTTCAGCCCTGTTCAAAAACTGTGCGCCGCCGGTAACCTCCTTTTTGAAACGCTGCAGTGTTGCATCCACCCCTATATTAATCTCAGCAGCCGATTTAGCTACGGCCGGTTCCGGCAAGGCGAACCCCATCAGCATGATCAGGGAAGAGATAGCCAGCATGGCCATATTTGTTTTAAGTAGGTTCTGTTTCATTGCACTATTCCTCAGGTTCGATCCTGAAAATTTTCAGGAAAGGGGTATATATTCAGGACCAACGCTGCTCGGCTTCAGAGTCACCCTGCCTGGCATCCACCCAACGTTCACCTTCTGCAGTCAGCTCTTTCTTCCAGAATGGTGCCCTGGTCTTCAGGTAATCTATAACAAATTCGCAGGCCTGAAAGGCTTCGCCCCGGTGGGAGCTGGCAACGGCCACCAACACGATAGGATCCAACGGTTTTAATTCGCCCACCCGATGAATGACGCGAATACCCATGAGATCCCAACGCCGGTCTGCCTCTGCCACGATCGCTTCCAGGGCCTTTTCGGTCATGCCTGGATAGTGTTCCAGAGTCATGGCACTGACCTTGTCACCCTCATTGCTATCACGCATCTGACCGATAAAGCTGACCACGGCACCTATGGCCGGGTTGGCACGGCGCATCTCCTCCTGGATGGCGGCGCTATCGAACGGCTCTTGCTGTACGCTGATCTGGTTCATATCTTATGTTGTGGCTAGCAGTATAAAGCTTGGATATTAATACATACCTGTAGGTTCACTCCGTCCCGGCCAGCCGCCTCTCAGCCACCGGTAACTGGAGGGAAGAGTGCAACTTCATCGCCATCCCTGACCGGGGTATCCAGAGTGGCCACCTCCTGGTTCAACGCCATCAGAACCGTCTGATCGGGACCGAACATATCGGCCCATACCCCATCGCGTTGTCTCAACAGTTCAATGATAGCAGCAATATTTGACAACTCCGCACTGGCCTCCAGTTGTAACATCTCGCAATCCAACTGCTCTCTTAGCCGTGCGAAAAACAATACCTTGATCATGTCAGTAACTCGTTAAATGGCAAAAACTCAACCAGATCACCTTGGGACAGTGTTTGATTTTCACGGATCACCGCCAGGCCATTGGCCCACACCAGAGAACTCAGCATCCCGGATGATCTGCTGGCAAACAGTGATACCCACGCCTGGCCATGCTCATCCAGCTCCAGACGGGCACGGGCAAACTCGCGCCGTCTATCCCGTTTGGGCCAGGCAAAATTGGCCGGAGCCAGAATCGGGGTTGGCGACAGGCTACCGGTTACCCCTTGGCTCTTTAGGATAAACGGCCGGGCAAACAGGCAAAAGGTGACAAACAGCGAGACCGGATTTCCCGGACTCCCGATAAAAGGGGTGTCGCCAATATGACCGAAGGCCAGCGGCTTGCCGGGACGGATGGCGATCTTCCAAAGATCCAGGCTTCCCAACTGCTCCACCGCCGGCTTTACATGATCCTCCTCACCCACCGAAACACCTCCGGAGGCCAGCACCAGATCGGCCTGTCTTGCCCCGGACTCCAGCGCAGCGCAGGTTGCATCTAATCTGTCTTCGACCATACCCAGGTTGATCACCTCACAACCCAGCGACTGCAATAGAGCGGTGAGAGTGAACTGATTGGAGTTGAAGATCTGACCAGGACCAAGAACATCACCCGGCATCACCAGCTCATCACCCGAGGAGAAGAGTGCAACCTTGAGACGGCGGTATACCGTGATCTCGGCAATTCCGACCGATGCCGCCAGACCAAGATGTTGCGGGCCCAACCTGACTCCGGCCTGCAGGATCTCCTGACCTACCCTGGAATCCTCCCCCGCCCTGCGCACATTGGCCCCGGCGACCGGTAACTCAGAGATGATTAACTCATCCCCATCGCACCGGCACACCTCCTGGATAACCACTGTGTCAGCTCCCGGTGGGATCGGGGCACCGGTAAAGATGCGGGCGGCGGTCCCCGGCTTGAGCTGTTCCCCTGCAGTGCCGGCAGGAATCCTCTGCGATATAGGAAGCCGCACATCAGCAGTGGTGAGGTCAGCTGAATTCACCGCATAGCCGTCCATCGCACTGTTATCCCAGGGCGGCATATTCACATGACTTGATAGAGGTTCGGCCAGGACCCGTCCCAGGGCCTGTGATATTTCAACCGTCTCAATCCCATCTACCGTCCTGGCGCGGGACAGCATCAAGGCATTGGCCTCCTCGATTGTTTTCAGAGCATCGCCCATCTATAGATCTAGACCCGAAACATCTGGGCAAAATTACATGGTTTGGTGCGGTGGTCCAGTTGCCCGCTCAATATCTCATTCCAACCTGTGCGGCAGGCGCCGGTTGATCCAGGCAGACAGAACACCAGGGTCTGGTTGGTGAGACCGGCAATGGCGCGGGACTGAATGGCAGAGTAACCGATCTCCTCCTGCGACACCCTACGGAACAGCTCACCAAATCCTTCAATCGGTTTTTCCAGCAGCGGAGCCACCGCCTCCGGAGTGCTGTCGCGTCCGCTGATACCGGTCCCGCCGGTGCTGATGATCACATGTACATCCGGATCGGCAATCCAGCGTGAGAAGATGGCACGCATCTGATAGATATCGTCTTTGACTATAGCCTTCTCCACCACGTTATGGCCAGCGGCCAAGGCGCCATCCTGGAGCAGCTTACCTGACTTGTCCGTCTCTTCGCTCCGGCTGTCTGAGATCGTCAGTATCGCGATGTTCAGTGGCACGAAACCGACGTCATCAAAATGTCCTGTCATGGCTATGCCTTACCTAAATATATCTGGCTAGGCCAGAGAAATTCCAAACGTATCTTGGAAGCGCTGATCAAACTCATCCCGGGTAAAACTGTGGTTCTGGGTGCCGGCATGCTCTATCTTAATAGCGCCCATCAATGCCGCGATGCGACCGGTCAGCTCCCAGTCTATACCATGCATCAGTCCATACAACAGTCCGGAGCGATAGGCATCACCGCAGCCGGTGGGATCTTCCAGGCTGGCAGCACGGGCTGCGGGTATCTCATAGCTTTTGTTACGAGTATAGATACTGGAACCTTCGCCACCGCGGGTAACTATCACCGCCTCCACCATCTGTGCCAGTTGTTCCGGACTCTTGCCGGTGCGCTCCTGCATCAGCTTGACCTCATAGTCATTGAAGGCCAGCCACTGCGCCTGTTCGGCAAAGCGCAACAACTCCTCTCCCCCAAACATAGGCATACCCTGCCCGGGATCGAACATGAAGGGAATACCGGCCTGAACAAACTGTTCGGCATGCTGCAACATACCGTCACGCCCATCCGGCGATACCAGACCGATGGTACAGCCATTGGTATCACTGATACTGTTCTCATGGGAGAAGTTCATCGCGCCAGGATGAAACGCGGTGATCTGATTGTCGTCCTGATCCGTAGTGATGTAGGCCTGGGCGGTATACTGGCCGGAGATCTCCCGCACATGCTCCCGGCTTATACCGCACCGGTCCATCCAGTCGGCGTAGGGTTTGAAGTCCATCCCCACGGTACCCATGGGCTTACCTTCACCACCCAGTAGCTTCAGGTTATAGGCGATGTTACCGGCACAGCCGCCAAATTCACGCCGCATATCCGGTACCAGGAAGGATACATTCAGGATATGCACCTGCTCCGGCAGGATATGATTCTTGAAATGGTCATGAAAGACCATGATGGTGTCGAAGGCAAAAGAGCCACAGATGATTGCTGACATATCGAATCTCATTAATAAAACAGAGAGACGATATTACACTAAACGGAAGTCTGACCCCAGCATGAGGGGTATCTGAACAGGGATTGACCTAACGCAGACTAGAAGAGGTGCGGTGCCAGTATCAACAGCCAGACCACAAATGCCATGGCTATACTGAGAAACACAGCGGCAGAGCCAATATC
>JBNKDM010000056.1:0-11059 GCA_050288245.1 Sedimenticolaceae bacterium | reverse complement strand
TATTGATCGGCGCGGCCTTTAATCAGGATGTAAGCATGGCCTTTCTGGATGATGGGGTTTATCAGTTGCTGAAGGGTCAGGATACATCTGAGCTTGGGATAAAGAATTTCTCTCCAACCTATGCGGCCTTGGGTGATTACGATGTCACCAAGCTGTATGTGGAGCAGGAGTCCCTGGAAGAGCGCGGTCTGAGTGTTGATGATCTGATGGATCTGAAATGGGAAGATGAGGACGAGGATTGGGCAGAAAAAGACTCTATCCGCGTGGTTAGTCGTGCTGAGCTCAGTGAGGTATTTGAGCAGCAAGATGTCATTTTCAGTTTCTAAGGCAGGGCATACGAATGAGTATTTTACACACTGTAAACAAGTCACCTTATGAGAAAAGCTCTGTTGGTAGTTGTCTGGCTCATGCCGTTGAGGGTAGTTCTGTCCTCTTCTATGAGGATGCGGTATATGCGATCATAAAGGGCGCAAGTATCGAACAGTTAATGTCCAGTGCAGCGGGAGTTAAGCTGTATGCCCTTGGCCCTGATTTGAAGGCGCGCGGCATTGCCGAAGACAAGGTTATTGATGGAGTAGAGATTGTAGACTATGCGGGTTTTGTGGATCTATCAGCAGAACACGACAAAGTGCAAGCATGGGTCTGATTTAGAATATCTGACCTAATAAAGATTAACGTTAGGAGAAAGTGCATGGCTATCGAAATTGACGGTAAGAGTTTAGAAACTGATGAAGAGGGATATCTGGTAAATCTTGATGATTGGATTCCTGGTGTTGCCGACATCATGGCGGCAGAGGATGATCTGGTCCTGGGTGAAGAGCACTGGGATATCATCAACTTCTTGCGTGAGTACTATGAGGAGTATCAGATTGCTCCTGCAGTACGTGTTCTGACCAAGGCCGTTGGTAAAAAGCTGGGGAAGGACAAGGGCAACAGCAAGTATCTTTACTCTCTGTTTCCATATGGCCCAGGCAAGCAGGCCTGTCGCTATGCCGGTTTGCCTAAGCCAACCGGTTGTATCTAAGTTGTAATACATGACAGGCGGCAGACCTTGCGGTCTGCCGCCTGTCAGCTAGACCAGAACCTCATAAGCGCGTGGCTGGAGCTATCTCACCCGGATAGCTGAATAATAATAGATACGGTTTCTGTCTATAGAAATAGGCCTACGACAACGCTTGTCACTCTGAGTGCGCTCTTGTGGAGGAGATGGTTAAATCCGACGGAGGATCGCAGGATCATGTCTTTTATCATTGCGCTGCTGTTTATTTCCGCTGGCATTGTCTTTGTGGTAGGCCTGGCGCTGAAGATCATTCAGTATGCCAAGACACCGGCCCCATTAAAGATTGCTACCACACCGGCTCCTACCACCAGGACTGGAGTAGTGATGCGTATGTTCCGGGAAGTGGTGTTTTTTGAGAGTCTGTTTAAGGGCACCAAGTGGACGTGGATCTTCTCCTGGGTATTCCATATGGCCTTGTTGCTGGTTGTGGTGAGGCATCTACGCTACTTCATTGATCCATCCTGGCCTTGGGTCCCAGAGTATTTCTGGGCCGTGATTGAAATGGCGCAGCCGTTTGGGAAGTACGCTGGGTTTGCCATGATGTTCGGTTTGACCGGACTGTTTGTACGCCGCGTCTTTGTAGACAGGGTGCGTTATATATCGGCACCATCTGATTACCTCATGCTCCTCCTATTGGGAACGATTGGTTTCAGTGGCCTGATGATGTCGTTTGTCCTGCATACGGATATCATAGCTGTTAAGCAGTTCTTTACCTTTGGCGGAGGTGAGATTCCGCTGGACAGGCCGCTTATTGTCCATCTCTCACTGGTTGCCTTGCTGATGCTGATCTTCCCGTTTAGCAAACTGCTGCATGCACCAGGAATCTTCTTTAGCCCAACCAGAAATCAGGTCGACAACCCGCGCGAGAAACGCCACATATCTCCATGGGCGAAGGCGCTTGAAGAAGAATAGAATTAGACTGAACTGAGCCGAAGAGGATATTCCATGGCCAAGGCAGAATTTGATGTACCAGAACTAAATGAGTACCTGGATGTTCCCAAGGTACAAGAGGGCGCGATGGCTGACTCCAAGTCATACGTGGTGTCCAAGCCTGAACATAATACAGATCTTGGGTTTCCCGGAGAGCTGGTCGAAGATTGGCACGATAAGGTGCTGGAAAAGCTGGATGATCTGCGCGGTAGATATCGTTCGCTCCAGGTCTATCTTGATGCCTGTGTGAAATGTGGTGCATGTACTGACAAGTGTCAGTACTTCCTTGGTACCAGTGATCCCAAGAACACTCCAGTCGGTCGTCAGGATCTGCTACGCAAGGTATACCGCCGCTATCGTACTTTTGCCGGCAAGTTCTTCCCTAAGTTGGTGGGAGCGGAAGATCTGACCCGCGAGACTCTGGATGACTGGTTCAATTATTTTCATCAGTGCTCCCAATGTCGCCGCTGCTCAGTATTCTGCCCGTATGGCATAGATACCGCAGAGATATCCATGGCCGCACGCGAGATCCTTGACAGCATAGGTTATGGACAGAAGTACTGTAATGAGATCATCGCCAAGGTTCACAAGATAGGTAATAACCTGGGTCTGCCAGGTCCTGCTCTGGCTGATACCCTGGAGGGTCTGGAAGAGGATGTGGAGGATGATACCGGTGTTGCGGTCAAGTTCCCTCTAGATGTTAAAGGTGCGGATATCCTGTTCGTAACGCCGTCAGCCGACTTTTTTGTTGAGCCGCACATCGATGGTTTGATTGGGTATGCCAAGGTATTCCACGAGACAGGTGCCAGCTGGACCATGAGCAGTCACGCCTCTGAAGCCGGCAACTTCGGTATGTTCATTGGCAGCTACGATAACATGCGCCGTGTCTCCATGCGCATTCGCGAGGCTGCATTAGAGCTTGGGGTAAAGCGCATCATTTTTGGCGAGTGTGGTCATGCCTGGCGTGTCGCATATAGCTTTTTGAATACACTGGCAGGACCGTTTGATTTCCTTGATCCAAACTATCTGGTTCCTCAGCACATGCTTGAGTACACCTGGGAACAGATACAACTGGGTAAACTGAATATCGACAAATCCGCCAATGATCATATGACCCTGACATTCCACGACTCCTGTAATGTTGCGCGTGCTACCAGGATTGGTAGTTACCCGGGTAGCCAGTTCGAGACCCCACGTAATGTGATCAAGGCTGTATGTAATAACTATGTGGATATGCATCACGATACCATTGGTGAAAGAACCTTCTGCTGCGGTGGCGGCGGTGGTCTGTTGACAGACGAACTGATGGAGGTTCGGGTCAAGGGTGCGCTCCCGAGGATGACAGAGTTGAACAATGTCATGCGGGATAAGGGTGTAACTCATATGGCGGCAATCTGCGCTATCTGTAAGAGTCAGTTTACCAAGGTGCTGCCTTATTACGGGATGGATAGGGACCAGATCGTGAGCCTGCATCAACTGGTAAGTAACGCGATTGTACTTACCGGTCAGAATACAGATGATGATGAGGCTGATAGTGATGCCGACTCAGAAACCGAAGAATAATCATCTCCAGTGAATAGGAGCTTAGCTGTAATGCACAGGTTAATTGGCCTCAAACAAATAGCGGCACTGGTTATGGGAGGAATACTCCTTGCGCTCTCTACTGCCGCCATCAGTGGTTCGGCCGTGGTGGAGGGTTCCAAGGCTGCAAGTATGGAATCTTGTGTTGCCCCCACAGCGGAAATGCGACGTTACCATATGGAATATCTTAAGCACGAACGGAATAAGGTTGTGCACAAAGGTATCCGTGGAAGTAAATATAGTCTGCCGAATTGTGTTAGCTGTCATGCCTCGAAGGATCAGGCCGGAAACCCTGTGCCAGTAAATGCAGAGAACCAATTTTGTGATTCCTGTCATGAAAAAGCGGCGGTGAAAATCACCTGTTTCCAGTGTCACCGCAAGGTGCCGGAGGAGAAGTGAATATGAGCGACCGCAAATCACAACCTGATATGAAACGACGCGACTTTCTGAGCAAGAGTGTTCTTGCCGCATCAGCCGCCACTGTGGCTCCAGGTGTCCTGCTGGCCACGGCCAAGATGGATGGAGAGACCGAGGCAGTTACCAGCGCTACCCGTTGGGGCATGTTGATCGATACCAATAAGTGTGCCGATGGTTGCTCGGCCTGTGTTACCGCCTGTAACAAAGAGAACGGTATCGATTTGATTAAGAAGCCGGAAGGGGCGTCGGATGCGATGTGGGAGCAGCAGCGTCCCCAATGGATTCGCAAGGTAACGGTAAAAGATACCCAGACCGGCGAGGTGACCAACCTGCCGCTGATGTGTCAGCACTGTGAATCACCTCCCTGTGCGGACGTATGTCCCACCGGGGCATCCTTCAAGCGTGCGGACGGCATCGTAATGGTCGATCGTCACATCTGCATCGGGTGCCGCTACTGCATGATGGCATGCCCGTATAAGGCGCGCTCCTTCAATCACGCAGATGTAGAGGAGCATGTGGTGAAGTCTCCGCGTGGTAAGGGTTGCGTGGAGTCATGTAATTTCTGTGCTGTTCGTCTGGATGAGGGGGGGAGTACTACCGCCTGTGCCGAGGCCTGCAGCAACGAGGGACATAACGCCATAATCTTTGGCGATCTCAAAGATCCGAACAGTGCTGTATCCAAGGCGTTGCAGCAACAGCATAGCCGTCAGCTGCGTGAGGAACTGATGTTGAATACCGGCGTTCGGTATACGAACGTTTAGCCGTATAGGGGCCTGTTTCGATGGAAAAAATAAACTATCGCGAATTAGAGTGTGCATCACCCCGTTACTGGAGTGGTCTGGGGCTGCTGGTCTTTTTGATCCTGTTGGCCCTGGTGGGTGTGTATAACATGGAGCATCACGGTCACTATGTAACCGGTATGACCAATCAGATCGTCTGGGGGTTGCCGCACGTATTCGCCATCTTCTTGATCGTGGCCGCCTCCGGTGCGCTTAATGTGGCGTCAATCGGCTCGGTATTCGGTGGACCCATGTATAAGCCGTTGGGACGGTTTTCCAGTGTGTTGGCCATTGCCCTGCTGGCTGGCGGCCTGATGGTGCTGGTGCTGGATCTGGGCAGACCTGATCGTCTGATCGTCGCCATGACCAAGTACAACTTCAAATCGATCTTTGCCTGGAATATCTATCTGTACACCGGCTTCTTCGTGATCGTTGGCATGTATCTGTGGGCCATGATCGATCGTAAGGTCAAGGCCTATTATCGCCCTCTGGGTATCACCGCTTTTCTCTGGCGTCTGGCCCTTACCACCGGTACCGGTTCTATCTTCGGTTTTCTGGTGGCGCGTGAGGCCTATGATGCAGCCATTATGGCACCGATGTTTATCATTATGTCATTCAGCTATGGGCTGGCATTTTTTATCATCACCCTGATGGCGGCATTCTGGTGGGGTGACCGCACCATTGGCGATCTGCGCCTGGCCAAGCTGAAGAACCTGCTGGGGGTATTTGTAGCCGCAGTGCTCTATTTTGCCACTGTTTACCACCTGACCAATCTCTATATCACCCAACACCACGGGGTTGAGAATTTTATCCTGCTGGATGGCGGTATCTACACCAAGATGTTCTGGATCGGCCAGGTTCTGATCGGCGGCATCATTCCGCTGTTTCTGATTTACTCTCCGGCCTTCTCCAACTCGCGTTTCACGATTGCGGTGGCCTCACTGCTGGTATTGGTGGGTGGATTCTTTCAGGTCTACGTCATAGTTATCGGTGGCCAGGCCTACCCTATGAGTATCTTTCCCGGTAAGGAGGTTGTGGCTAGTAGCTTCTTCGACGGGGTGGTTAACAGCTATGTACCTACCATGTCAGAGGCCATACTCGGGATCGGTGGTGTCGTTGTCGCCATGACCATTGTGGCAATCGTCTCACGTATGCTGCCGATGCTGCCGGATAGTCTGGAAGATCCGGACGACTTGTGATCGTTTGCCTGATCTGAATGGAAACGTGATTATTGAAAGCCCTATGCCGCTACATAGGGCTTTCTGATTTTTGCTGATATATCGCATAATATATCATTATCATGTCCCACTTTTTCATCTCCGCCGCCCACAAGTCTTCGGGCAAGACGACGCTCTCAATCGGTTTGAGTGCTGCCTTGCGCGACCTGGGGCATGCGGTACAACCGTTCAAGAAGGGCCCGGATTATATCGATCCGCTCTGGTTGAGCGCCGCCTGTGGCCGCCCCTGTCTGAATCTGGATTTTTATACCATGCTGAGCCAGGAGATAGAGCAGGGCTTTGCCGCCAATATGGCCACTGCCGACATTGGGCTGATAGAGGGCAATAAAGGTATCTACGATGGTCTGGATCTGGATGGCAGTAACAGTAATGCCGCCCTGGCCAAGCTGCTGGGCTCTCCGGTAATCCTGGTAATAGATGCCCGTGGCATGACCCGCGGTATCGCACCGCTGATTCTCGGCTATCAGGACTTCGACCCGGACCTGAATATAGCCGGTGTTATTCTGAACCAGGTGGGTGGCAGTCGTCACGAGGCCAAATTGTGCAATGTCATCAATCACTACACCGATGTGCCGGTGGTGGGGGCGGTGCAGCGTAACCCTGATCTGGTGATAGAGGAGCGTCATCTTGGTTTAATGCCGAGTAATGAGGTGGAGAAGGCACAGCAGAAGATTGACAGGCTGGGGCGAACCGTGGCTGCTCAGGTCAATCTGCAGGAGATTCTGGATATCGCCGCCACCGCCAGACCTATAGCTAAACCGGAGAGTGCTGCGGCTGTGGTATCTGATGCGACAGAACCGGTCCGTATCGGATATGCCAGAGACCGGGCATTTGGTTTCTATTATCCGGGGGATCTGCAGGCATTGCATGACAATGGTGCCGAGTTAGTGCCGATCGATACGCTACATGATCAGAGACTTCCTCCGCTGGATGGGCTTTTCCTGGGTGGAGGCTTTCCTGAGGTGGTGATGCAGGAGTTGCAGGACAATAGCAGCCTGCGGGCGGATATCCTGAGATATATCGAGGATGGCGGAGCGGTATATGCTGAATGCGGCGGTCTGATGTATCTGGCGCGCAGCATAACCTGGAAGGAGCAGACCTTCTCGATGGTTGGCGCCATTCCCGGAGATGTGGTCATGCATGAGCGGCCCCAGGGGCGTGGCTATGTGCGTCTGCGTGAGACGGATAATGCGCCCTGGCCTTCAGAGGTGGATGGCCCCATAGAGATCTTTGCCCACGAGTTTCACTACTCTGCGTTGGAAAACCTGGAGAGCGATCTGGTCTACGCCTACGAGGTGGTGCGAGGCAGCGGGATCGATGGTGCTCACGATGGTATTGTCTATAAAAATCTGCTCGCCAACTATACACATATGCGGGACGTTGCCGGAAACCACTGGACCCGGCGTTTCCTCAGCCATGTACGCAGGGTAAAGGCCGGACAGAATGATTGAATCAGAGGTTTGTATGCTTAAATTGACAGATGCAGCAATGCAACAGGTAAAGGCTTCGGCCGAACGCAGCGGCTCCGTGGGCGATCCACTACGGCTGGCGGCCAAGATGAAGCAGGATGGCTCCATAGATTATCTGATGGGGTTTGATGCCGCGACGGATGAAGATATCCATGTTCAGGCCGGCGAGGTGGAGATCATCATGGCGCCGGAGTACCGTCATCTGCTGGAGGGTGCAACCATGGACTATGTGGAGATTGAATCTGGCGAGTACCGGTTTATCTTTCTTAATCCCAACGATGAGACCTATATACCTCCCAGCGACAGTTAGGGCGGCCGCTATGTTCTATCCGCGTCTGGCCAGGTACTCCTGCCAGTTGCTTGTGTAGTTTCGGCCCAGGCCATACAGATAGCGCCAGTCGTAGATACCGCTGTTATGGCCATCATCAAACAATATCTTGATTGCATAGTTGCCGATCGGCTTTATCTCGAGGATTCCGACCGACTCTTTATCCAGTACCAGTTTTTGCCTCTGCTTCACTCTGGAGCGTACTTCGGCTGAGGGCGAGAAGACCCGCAGGTACTCCCAGGGCAGGTCGAACCGGTCGCCGCTGTCAAATAGCACCTCCAGGGTGTGTGCTGCGGTATGCAGCACGAAATTAACCGGTATGGGATGTTCACTCATAACTTCACTATATACCAGATATGACGAAATATATGGTTGTGGTTTGGTTGAGTATTGTCAAAACATTTGAAGGAGAGTGGTTATAAAATAGCCATTGGGCCGATAGGAGAGGCGTTCATGGCGGGAACTGACAGCGTGAGATTGACCGAGCATCTACCACATCCGAAACACTGCTTCTGTAATATTCCTATGCAGCTGCTGCGTAAGTGGTATATCAAACGCTATGTAGAGGATATACCTACGCTTGAGCTTATGGAGATGGCGGATACCCGGTTGGACAAGGAGGCGATTTGCGCGGTTGCATCCTTTGATTTAGATGAGAAGTCTCTATTGCAGATGATGGGCGATATCAATCTACCTGAGCATCACATCATTCATTGCAGAGAGAAGTTGCAACGAGAGCTTGAGGCCGAGTTGATGCATTAGTTGTGGCCGACTATTGACGATATTGTCCTAATATTTTTTGCGCGAATAGAGTGGCTGCTGCCGCCATTTAATAATGTCGTGTTCATCAAATCTACATTTAGGATCCCCATCCACACAAGCAACCCAGTCTTTCGTCCACTTTAAGTTATTACTATCACACTTTTGGTTCTTACATCTTTCCAGATAGTCGCGAAAAAGCACCAGCCCAGTTGGTTGATCGTTTCTTACCGAAGCAAGTGCAAACCAATATAGATAGAGGTTAGATGACGGCTCAAGCTTATAGGCCTTACTCAGATACTCCATCGCAGTATCAAACTTTCTCCAGATATAATGCATTCCACCACGTGCATACCAATATTTTGCATTGTTGGGATTCAATACGGTGAGTTTCGAGTATGCGGTGTCTGCTTTGGCATACTGTTTAAGATGTCTGGCTTCATAGGCGTACATGTATAACAGTCTTGTGTCCTCGGGATAGTAGTGTAATCCCATCTCCGCATCTTTCAGCGCGGCGACGTGATCGCCCATCTCGGAATAGGTGTAGGCACGTCTATAATAATTAAGGTCGTTGGGGTTATGGTAGATAGCCATGGTAATTGCTTTGATCGCGGCACTATACTGATGAGCACTGCGATATATCTTTGCTTTGTCGCCGTACTCTTTGGCAAGTAAACTTCGCAACCAGCCGTTTTTGTTAATAAGGGGAACTATAGATGATGCAAATTCATGCATCTCATAGTGGCTTCCTCCCCACCTTGGCTCCAGGCTGTCTAAATATTTGCTGCGTACAATACGGTTATATGGGTCTTGCTTTAGTGACTCTGCCAACCACAGAGAGGTAGGGCCTCTGTTTTTCCCTATTTTGACGAGTATCATATACCCCCAGGTCAATCCAGGATGTATTTTCACGGCCTGGCGTAAGTCGTCTAAGGCCTGTCCGTGATAGCGGCGCATCTCCTGGAAATTTTCTTCAGGTGTGTCTTTGGCCCATTTGGTACCACGCTTTTTCCAGCCTATCCATTCGCTGGTAGCACCTCTGCCGGCATAAGCTATATATGAGTCGGGTATGGCCTGCAGCCATCTGGTAAATAGTTCCACTCCCTCATCGTCACCTTGACACATATGGTCCATCATTATGCCATAGGTATATTCGTTGATCTCTCCGCGTTCATAACGTGACTGAACATCATTAAAATAGCGTTCCAACTCCTCAAAACGTCCCTCTCGCATGCGGTCAAGTACATCGTGGCCCTGTAGACTTGCAGCAAGGACTTCACCATTTTCACGGAAATAGGCCGCTAGCTCACCAGGATCCTTGGGCGGCAAACCAAATGTGTAGTCTGTTTCAGCAAGTTCTAAACAGCGCGGGTCATTACTATTCAGTGCGCAATAGATGGAGGAGGCTGCGTCAGTTAGTTTGTGGGATAAATCTTCAATATGGCGTGATACCTGGTCCCGCAGCATGAAAAAGAGTATCAATAACAATACGATCAAGAGAACTATTTTTATGTCATTATTTCTGCTCATGGTCGCTCTGATATATGTTTAGAAAGAGATATGCCTTCGCACCAAATACTTATGTTAGGACAGGCGCGACAACCCGGATATGGATATAAGGCGGGATAATTTCCTTTGAATGGGAGTGCATCCGGCATCTTTATTATAATCCCTTACTCATTGTGCAGAATAACCGGATATCTGGTCAACTGTCTTTGCCGATAAAACGTCCAATCTGTCTGCGATCGCGTTTGGTGGGACGGCCTTTTTCAGAGTGCGGAGTGACGGCGCGCAGACGGCGTTGCTCATTAGTCAGCAGTTCCCGCCGTTGTCTGCTCTCCTCACTCTCGGAATAGAAGTGAATTGTCTCGGAGGCGGGGCGCCGCTGCTTGGGGATGACCTGTACCGTTATATCCCACTCAAAGGAGCCCTTGTGGATCTCCAGTCTTGATCCTGGCCTGATATCCCTTCCCGGTTTGGCGCGTTTGCCATTGAGATGGACTTTGCCGCCGGTGATCGCCTCTGCCGCCAGTTTGCGGGTCTTGAAGAAGCGTGCAGCCCAGAGCCATTTGTCCAGACGCATGCTTTCCGTAGAACCAGCTTGCGGCAGGGTCATGTGATCTCGTCACTCTCCTGTGGTGGAATCCCCAGCAGCGCATCCAGCTTGCCGGCGGCATCCAACTCTGCCATATCGTCATAACCGCCGACATGGTAATCATCGATAAAGATCTGGGGGACCGTGCGGCGCTGACTCCTCTCCATCATCTGCCGCAGCATGGCCATATCCCGATCGACCTTTATCTCTCTAAACTCCACTCCCTTGCGCTGCAGCAGTGACTTGGCACGTACGCAATAGGGACACACGGTTGTACTGTATACGACAACTTTTGGCATGGGTAATCTCGTCAGCTTGTATTAATTGTGACATATCCTATCAATCAGCTTGTGGCTGGTCCAGGGTACAATTACTATGTTTCTCATAACGTAATCATGCAGTA
>JBNKDM010000055.1:4117-11179 GCA_050288245.1 Sedimenticolaceae bacterium | reverse complement strand
GGTAAACCTGGCGGGGTGAAGCCTCTGCCTGCATGCTGATGCCGGCAACTCCTCCTCTCGCCTGCAGGGTCATATCGACGCCCCATCTCCGCATGAATGTATCGATATCTTTGCTGCTCTCTTCGGAACCATGGGTCAGTAGCTCACACACATCAAAACCGATGCCGCCGGCACCTATGACCGCCACGCGTTTCCCCACTGCGGCACCCCGGATAACCTCAAGGTAGTTCAGGACCATCTCGTGCTCTATGCCCTGGATGTCGGGGATGCGCGGTACTATGCCGGTGGCGAGGACGATACGCTCAAACTCTCCACTGTTTAACTCATCCGCCGTAACCTCCGTATTCAATCTAACCTCGACCCCGGTCAGTTCGAGCTGGCGCCTGAAGTAACGCAGGGTTTCATAGAACTCCTGCTTGCCTGGGATCAGCTTGGCTATATTCAGCTGCCCCCCAATCTCATCTGCTGCATCGAACAGAGTCACCTGATGCCCGCATCGGGCAGCGGTGACCGCACATGCCAGGCCGGCAGGTCCCGCCCCTACCACGGCCAGTTTCCGTGGTCTGCCCGCCCTCTTTATGACTATCTCTGTCTCATGGCAGGCCCTGGGGTTGACCAGACAGCTGGTGAGTTTGCCGACAAACACATGATCCAGACAGGCCTGATTACAGCCGATACATGTGTTGATCTCATCCGCCCGACCCTGTTCGCTTTTGTGCACAAATTCCGGGTCGGCCAGGAACGGACGTGCCATGGATACCATGTCGGCGTCGCCATTGCTCAGTACCTGCTCAGCGACCTCCGGGGTGTTGATCCGATTGGATGTTATTACCGGAATGGATAGCCCCTGTTTTACCTTGGCGGTAACCCAGGTGAATGCCGCCCGCGGGACCTTGGTCGCAATGGTGGGGATGCGCGCCTCATGCCAGCCTATGCCGGTATTGATCAGCGTTGCCCCTGCCGCTGCAACCGCCTGGCCCAGGGTTACTATCTCTGGATAGGAGCTGCCGGCGGCAATCAGGTCCAGCATGGAGAGGCGGAAGATAATAATGAAATCGCTCCCCACCCTGGCGCGAATCCTACGCACCACCTCCACCGGAAGCCGGATGCGGTGCGCATAATCCCCACCCCATTCATCAGCGCGTTTATTGGTGTGGGTGACGATGAACTGATTCAGGAAATAGCCCTCGGAAGCCATCACCTCCACTCCGTCATAACCCGCCTGTTGCGCCAGGGCGGCACAGTTTACAAAGTCATCTATTTGCTGAAGTACCTCATCGCTGCTGATGGCCCTGGGGGTAAAGGGGTTGATCGGGGACTTTATCGCCGAGGGGGCGATCTGTTGATCGTTGAAGGCGTAACGACCGCTGTGCAGGATCTGCATGCAGATCTTTCCGCCAGCAGCGTGTACCGCATCGGTCACTAATCTATGGTCGGCGAGCTGTGACTCATCAGTCAAGATTGCTGCGCCGGCGTGTACGGCCCCCTCCCGGTTGGGGCCAATGCCGCCGGTAACTATCAGGGCCACACCGCCGCGGGCACGTTCGGCATAGAATGCGGCCATGCGGGCAAAACCGTCTGGCATCTCCTCCAGTCCCAGATGCATGGAGCCCATTAGTATCCGGTTTTTCAGTGTGGTGAATCCCAGATCCAGAGGTTGAAACAGGTGCGGATAGTGGGTTGTCTGACGGTTGTTAGATGTTGTTTGCATTACTGATTGTTTCCGAAAATCAAGGTCGGCAGAGGGAGGTCTACTCCTCTGGCATAGGAGGCTCCAGCGGTCTCAGCGGCTCGAAGTCGCTCTCTCGCTGTTGCATCTTTGCGGCAAAGGCCTCCATCAGGTCGGCCTGTTGAAACATACCCGCCTGCCAGGTCGCCATATACTCGAGGCTGTCGGCGACGCTATGGTCACGGGCATAGTTCAGCATGATCTTGCTGCCGGTTACGGCAACAGGGGAGTTGGCTGCGACTTGCCGGGCGATAGCCATTACACCACCAAGCATCGCCTCAGCATCCGCATACACATGGTTTACCAGGCCGCAAGCCCTGGCCTCTTGCGCCTCAAGCCTGCGCGCTGTGTAGGCCAGTTCCCGCGCCAAACCTGTGTTGATGATCTTGGGCAGACGCTGCAGGGTGCCAAGATCCGCGGTCATGCCTATCTCGGTCTCTTTCACGGTGAAGAATGCATCCTGCGTGCAGTAGCGGCAGTCGCAGGCGCAGACAAGATCCAGGGCGCCGCCGATACAGCCGCCCTGAATGGCCGCCAACACCGGGATGCGCAGGCTCTCCAGTTGTGTGAAAAACTCCTGCAGCTCTGCCACCAGGCGGCGGATGAACTCGCCACGGCGTGCTGGTTCGCCCTGGAACAGACGTGGGTCCGGGTTGGCGAAGATCTCCAGATCCATCCCGGCTGAGAAGTGTTTGCCGGTTGATGATATGACCAATACCCTGATATCGCTGGCATTTTTTACCTGCTCCAGCACAACCGGCCACTCGCGCCAGAAGTCTCGATTCATGGTGTTGTATGACTGGGGACGGCTGAATCGTAGGTGCGCAACCTGACCGTCCATGCTCAATTCAATTGTGCTAAAATTCATAAGCGTTACCCAGGCCAATCTTAACGTTGTTAAGATTGGCCTTTATCCTTGATAATGTCAAGATTTAATTATAAAAACCCATAGATGAAACCGGCAAAACAACAATACCACCATGGTGATCTGTATCAGTGCCTGATTGACGCATCCAAAGAGATCCTGCAGACCTCCGGGCTTGGTGCGCTCAGTATGAGAAATCTTGCGGAGAAGACTAGTGTCTCCCGGGCAGCGCCCTATCACCATTTCAAGGATAAGCATGCACTGTTGTGTGCCATCGCAGAAGATGGTTTTTTACAGCAGGATGTTCTGCTTGCGAAGATTATTGACAAAAATGGTGAGGAAGATCCGATAAAAGGGTTTGAAAACTTTGTCCTCGCATATCTGCATTTTGCCACCAAAAATCCAGAGCAGTACGATCTGATGTACGGTGGGGCGATATGGAAATATGGTAAGGCAACTCAAAGCCTGGATCTTGCTGCGAAAAGTAGCTTTAAACTCTGGCTTACACAGATAGAAAAACTCCAACTTGATGGAATACTCAAACAAAACGCCACACCTCTGCGCCTGGCCCAGGTGACATGGGCGACCCTCCATGGCCTCTGTCGCTTATCAAATGATGGGATCTATGTTAATCCCAATGATATAGACGAGATGGGGCGCAGCGCAGTCAAGTTGCTGCTTACCAGCTAGTGGCTTGCCAAGGTCTGGCTGCCCGCGGGCAGAAATGAGTGTGCTTCGCCGTGGGCCAAGCTGTCACTAGAGCCCCACCAACTCCCCACGCAGTCCCATAAAACGGGGAATATCCACCAGATCATGGGAGCGGATCATTTTAGGGTTGTATTCAACCAGCACCAGGTGTGAGCGGTCAGGGTTGATCCGGACGGAAACCACGCCATCGCGGTTGCGGAAGGCCTCCTCCAGCTTTATTTTGCCCGCTTCATCCAAAGCCTCATCTATGTGAATGGTTACATCAGCAAGATCGATATCCATTACATCCCCCTTTATTTCCATTCAGACAACTAAAGCATAAACTATCCTGCCATTTTTTGGAGGATATTTTCTTTCCGGAAATACGACAGTTGTCGAGGTTATTTATATAACGACGGGAGAGAGATGATATCCGGTCACTGCTGTCGGGAGTGCAGCTGATTCCTATACTCCTCGCTCTGCCTATACTCTCCGGGAGTCATCCCCGTCCAGCGTTTGAATGAGCGAAAGAATGCTGAAGGTTCATCGAATCCCATCAGGCCGGCAACATCATTGATGGATAGCTGTGGCGAGTTCATGTAATTGATTGCAGTGTCTTTTCTGCACTCATCCTTGATCTCCTGAAATGTGGTATCTTCCTCGAGCAGGCGTCTGCGCAGCTTTGAGAGCGACATATTCAGGATCTTTGCCACATGTTGCGCGGTGGGAATGGGCATACTGAAATCACGTCCGATGATCGCCACGATCTGCGCCTTCAGGCTCGTACTGTCATCCACCATCACCAGTAGCTGATAGGGTGCGGTTTTCAGGAAGCCGTGCAGTGTCTCCTCCGTCTGGATGATTGGGTATTCCAGATATCTCGCCGGAAATACCATGGCGTTATCGTGCTGGTCGAATCTGAGTTCCGACTGGAACTTGGTCTGAATGCCTGGTATCGCTTCCTGCTCCGAAAAACTGAAATAGGTGGCCTTGAGTTCAAGTCGTTCACCAATCAGCCAGCTGACGAAGTGGTGCCACATAGATAGGGAGGTACAGATTCTACTGGGCGGCTCGGAGGCGATAAGTTTTTTGATCTCTATATCATCCAGACTGTCCAGTCCGGCGAAGGAGATCTTGGCATAGCGTCCCCTCTTTTCCAGTCGCGGTTTGACCTTGGTGCCCCGGACTATCTCATGGAAATCACTGGCGCGGGCTATTGCATGTCCCAGGGTTTTGCAGTGGATTATGGCGTGGCACATCATGCGAAATGTACCATTCGGGAGTCGGCCGCCACTGAGCATGCCGAAATACTCATCCTGAGTTATATACATAACCCGTTGATAGAGATAGCCGAATTTCTCAGCGGGCAGTTCTGTCTTGCGCTCTATTTCGTCTTGATCTATTCCAACATATTCGAGCAGTTCGCCGACATCGTAGCCCTGTTCAGCAACCTGCTCTAACAGCTGCTTGACGTAACCTGTAGGTACGGTGACTGTCTGTTTCATATCATTCAGTGTTGTTGTTTCTATCCCGTTGCCAGAACGGATCCGCGCCGCCATTCAGACTGCTGGAGACGGTTCTGTGGGATCCAGACTGGCCGATCTACAGAGAAACCATGTAAAAACATATGGGAATATTTTTGTTGGACACAAAATAGCATGTAACCAACGGCAGATTCAAATCGAACAGATGCCGCCGGTGCCAGCGCCAGCGATCGGATAGGGTTGCGCGGGTGAAAGGGCTGGGCGCAACCAGGAGGGGCTGGTGCCCCGGGGCAGAGTCACCCCGGGAGCAACCGGTTACATGTTGGGGTAGTTAGGTCCGCCACTGCCCTCAGGTGTGGTCCAGACGATGTTGTGGCTGGGATCTTTGATATCGCAGGCCTTGCAGTGCAGGCAGTTCTGGGCATTGATCTGTAATCTTTCTGCGCCGTTCTCCTCCACGATCTCATATACTCCGGCGGGACAATAACGCTGCTCCGGTGCGGCGTATTTTCTCAGGTTCAGGGAGATGGGTACTGACTCATCCTTGAGGCGAAGATGGACGGGCTGATCCTCTTCGTGGTTGGTATTGGAGATGAAAACCGAGCTGAGCCGGTCGAAGCTGATTTTGCCGTCCGGTTTTGGATAGCTGATGGGGGTGGACTCGGCTGCCGGTCTCAACTGCTCCCGGTCTCTGCCGTGATGGCTCAGGGTCCATGGCGCCTTGCCCCTTAGCAGCTTCAGGTCAATCCCGGCATAGAGTGTGCCGCCGGCCAGACCCCATTTGGAGAAGGCGGGGCGAAAATTCCTGGCCTGGTGGAGTTCGGTATACAGCCATGACTCCTTGATACCCTGCGGATAGCTGACTAGCTCATCGTTGCTGCGATTCTGGGAGAGTGCCTCGACCACGCTGGAGGCGGCCAGCAAGCCGCTTTTCATTGCGGTGTGGGATCCCTTGATCTTGGGGACGTTGAGAAAACCAGCGCTGCATCCGATGAGCGCGCCACCGGGAAAGGTCAGGCCCGGCAGGGATTGCAGCCCACCCTCGTTCAGGGTGCGTGCGCCATAGGCGATCCGTTTCCCCCCCTCGAGATATTTGCGGATCGCCGGATGTTGCTTAAAGCGCTGCATCTCTTCATATGGTGAGATATATGGGTTGGCATAATCCAGCCCCACCACCATGCCGATGGAGATCTGGTTATCCTCCATGTGGTACATGAAACTGCCACCATAGATCTGGTTGCCCAGGGGCCAGCCGGCACTATGCAGGGCCAGGCCAGGCTTATGTTTAGCCGGATCTATCTCCCACAGCTCCTTGATGCCGAGTCCGTAGGTTTGAGGTTCACTGTCGGCATCAAGGCCGAAGGATTCAATCAGCTGTTGGGAGAGGAAACCGCGGCAGCCTTCGGAGAACAGGGTGTACTTGGCATGCAGCTCAATACCCGGTTCATAACTATCCTTCTGTTCACCCGCACGGTTTACCCCCATGTCGCCGGTGGCTATCCCTTTGACCGAGCCGTCGGCGTTGAACAGCACCTCGGCCGCGGCAAAACCCGGATATAGTTCGACGCCCAGGGCTTCGGCCTGTTCTCCCAGCCAACGGCAGAGATTGCCCAGACTGGCGATGTAGTTGCCGTGGTTGTGCATCTGCGGCGGCAGGGTCCATTCCGGGATAGATACGGCCCTGTTCTCGGACAGGAACAGGAATCTATCATCGCTAACCGGGGTGTTCAGCGGTGCGCCCATACCCTTCCAGTCGGGAAAAAGCTCCGTCAATGCCCTGGGCTCAATTATCGCTCCTGAGAGAATATGCGCCCCGATTTCGGAACCCTTTTCTACCAGACATACAGTGATATCAAGTTCCTGTTCGGCGGCCAGTTGCATGATCCTGATGGAGGCGGTAAGTCCGGCTGGGCCACCACCTACAATCACCACATCATATTGCATGCTTTCTCTTTCCACACTAGTTCTCCGGTCTCGTGTTGTTATATGGCAGCGGTCAGTTCCGGTACTGCCTCGAACAGATCCGCTACCAGACCATAGTCGGCAATCTCAAATATCGGGGCATCCTCATCCTTGTTGATGGCAACTATGACCTTGCTCTCTTTCATTCCTGCAAGATGCTGGATGGCGCCACTTATGCCTACAGCGATATATAGATCCGGCGCAACGATCTTGCCGGTTTGGCCTACCTGATAATCGTTTGGTACGTAGCCGGCGTCCACCGCCGCACGTGAGGCACCAACGGCCGCGCCCAGCTTGTCGGCAAGCGCCTCGATCAGTCTGAAGTTTTCGCCACT
>JBNKDM010000055.1:0-4107 GCA_050288245.1 Sedimenticolaceae bacterium | reverse complement strand
AGCGGTGAGTTCCGGGCGGTCGGATACGCTTAGCTCCTGACTGACGAATCTGGCCTGGTCGGATATTGCAGCAGCAGGCATATTTTCCACTGTGGCGGTGCCACCGGTGGCTGCTGCGGCATCGAAGGCGGTGCCGCGTACGGTAATGACCTTGATGGCATCACTGCTTTTGACGGTGGCAAGGGCGTTGCCGGCGTAGATCGGACGGATAAACTGATCTTCCGCCTCCACACTGACGATATCGCTGATCTGTGCCACATCCAGTTTCGCCGCAACCCGGGGCATATAGTTTTTGCCGCTGGTGGTGGCTGCCGCAATGATATGGCTGTAGCTGCCGGCGATACTTAACACCAGTGCGGCCATGTTTTCCGGCATGGGGTGTTCGTAAGCGGGATCGTCGGAGATGAGAACCTTGCTGATGCCATTAACGCTTGCTGCCTGCTCTGCAACCGCAGAACAGCTGTGTCCCGCTACCAGAATATGCAGATCATCACCCAGCTGCTGTGCGGCAGTAACCGCATTCAGGGTGGCCGGTTTCAGGGTTGTATTATCATGTTCAGCTATGATTAGGATAGTCATGCGATCACCTTCGCTTCGTTTCTGAGTTTCTCTACCAGTTCTGCCACTGATGCCACCTTTATTCCCGCCTGGCGTACCGCAGGCTCGGTTACCTTCAACGTCTGCAGCCGGGGGGATATATCTACACCGGTATCTGCAGCGGCGATGATCTCCAGCGGTTTCTTCTTTGCCTTCATGATATTGGGGAGCTTGGCATAACGTGGCTCATTCAGACGCAGATCGGTGGTAACCACGGCCGGCAGATTCAGCGCAACTGTCTCCAGGCCCCCGTCAATCTCGCGCGTGACATTGACCACGCCGTCACCTACCTCAACCTTGGAGGCGAAGGTGCCTTGAGGCATATCCAGCAGTGCCGCCAGCATCTGACCGGTTTGGTTGTTGTCATCATCAATCGCCTGCTTGCCCAGCAGGATCAGATCCGGCTGCTCCTTATCGGCAACCGTCTGCAGTAGTTTGGCTACAGCCAAAGGCTGTAACTCGGCATCAGTCTCAACCAATATGGCGCGGTCTGCACCCAGCGCCAGTGCGCTGCGCAGGGTCTCCTGACAGGCCTGGGTGCCAAGCGATACAACAACGATCTCATCCGCCTTGCCAGACTCTTTGATGCGAACAGCCTCTTCAACGGCAATCTCGCAGAAGGGATTTATGGACATTTTTACATTGTTCAGATCAACGCCACTTTGATCCGATGCGACACGGATCTTTACGTTGTAATCAACGACCCGCTTTACTGCGACGAGTATCTTCATCTGCTGTCTCCGAAATAATTACTTAAACCTAGCTCAATATAAAAAAACAGTTGTTAATCAAACTCCGCCGGAAGTTCGGGTGAGTCTCCCTGGTAATCTATTAGATTTAATATCTCGTTCGTCGGGATATTATGCTTGTTACCGCGGAACAGACCTTTGATGATGCCGACTGCCACCAGCTCCTGGGCGACCTCAAACCGCTGCTCGATATAGAACCACTTTTCATCCCAACCGATGACCCGGGTTATGAGTTTATAGCGGCAAAAGGGATTTATCTGGCGATAGAATTTCAGATTGGCACAGGCAACCACAGGTA
Source organism: Sedimenticolaceae bacterium (assembly GCA_050288245.1). Classification (GTDB taxonomy): domain Bacteria; phylum Pseudomonadota; class Gammaproteobacteria; order Chromatiales; family Chromatiaceae; genus JAAGZL01. Next base: position 2,463 of record JBNKDM010000055.1, on the reverse strand, counting down.
ACCAGCGGCGTTGCATCAACTGTTTGAACATGCCCACTCGCAGTATGAGTTCCAGGCGTCCCAGATCCATCACGCTTAAGTAACGGGCGTTGGTCAGATGCATGTTTATATCCAGATCGGTTGGCAATACCCGTAGCGCTAGTTCGCAATCATCCATCAACCCGATACGGCTACGCCGGGGCGAGGTGATTAGCAGCCATATGAGTCGCAGGAATAGGTTCATAGCAAAAAGGCATCATCATTGAATTGCATAATGGTGTCTGCTCCGGCCAGGATGTTCTGGTGCAGCACACTGCATTGCGGCAGCAGACGCTCAAAATAGAAGTTGGCGGTATCAAGCTTCGCCTGATAAAACATGGCTTCACTGCCGTTGATCTGCTCACTTGCTGTCTTGGCCATGCGCGCCCACAGATAGCCGAGTGCCACCAGTCCGAACAGCCTGAGATAGTCGGTGGCAGCGGCGGCGCTGTCATCCGGACTGGATTTCAGTTGTGCACTGACATAGTCGGTCGCAGATTGCAGTTGCTGTATTGCCGTATCGAGCGCAGCGATAAATTTACCCAGGGCAGGATTGGATCTATCTGCCTCCAGAAAGGATTGGACCGGGCCAAGGAACTGCTGCAGGTACCTGCCGTCACCGGCGGTGATCTTTCTGCCAACCAGGTCCCATGCCTGGATGCCATTGGTCCCCTCATATATCTGAGCGATGCGTACATCCCGTACATACTGTTCCATTCCCTGCTCTCTGATATAGCCATGGCCGCCTAAGACCTGCACTCCCAGGTTGGTAACCTCTGATGCAATATCGGTAATAAACGCCTTAACCACCGGGGTCATCAGGGCAATGAACTCCTCCGCATCCTGGCGCCGTTTGGCATCGGCATGATGCTGGGAGATATCCAGCTCACGTGCCACCCAGATTACCAGGGCACGGTTCCCTTCGTTGTAGGCGCGCTGTATCAGTAGCATGCGCCTGACATCCGGGTGTACCAGCAGGGGGTCTGCCGGCTTGTCCGGGTTTTTGGCTCTGGTGAGTGCGCGCCCCTGCAGACGTTCAGCGGCATAGGCTGCCGCCCCCTGATAAGAGGCCTCGGCGACGCCCAGACCCTGAATGCCGACGAAAAGTCGTTCGATATTCATCATGATGAACATTGCAGCCAAACCCTTGTTCAGCTCTCCAACCAGATAACCCTTGGCGTCATCGAAGTTCATCACGCAGGTGGCTGAGGCCTTGATCCCCATCTTATGCTCAATGGCGCTGCAGTTTACGTTGTTCAGATCACCCACTTCTGACTGTGCGTTCACCAGGAACTTCGGGACCAGAAACATGCTTATGCCCTTAACACCTTTCGGGGCGTCCGGGGTGCGGGCCAGGACCAGGTGAATGATGTTTTCGCTTAGATCATGATCACCAGCGGTAATAAATATCTTGCTGCCGGTGATGGTGTAGCTGCCATCATCATTTGGTATGGCCTTGGTGCGGATCAGACCTAAATCACTGCCGCAGTGCGGTTCGGTCAGAGACATTGCCCCGGTCCAGCTGCCATCGATCATCTTGGGTAGATACTTCTGCTTTATTTCAGCACTGCCCTTGGCGATGATGGCATTGCAGGCGCCATTGGTGAGTCCCGGATAGAGACTGAATGACATATTGGTACTGCATATTATCTCATCGATCATCAGCCCCAGGGTCTTGGGCATGCCCTGGCCGCTGTATTCAACCGGTGCGGTCAAACCACTGAAACCCAGTTCGCAGAAATCTCTGTAGGCCTGGATAAATCCGGCAGGGGTGGCGACCTGACCTTCGTTGAAGTGGCACCCCTCTTCATCACCGCTTTGATTGATTGGCAGTAGCCGCTCTTCACAGAATTTCCCCGCCTCATCCAGCATGGCGAATACCAGATCAGGGGTTATCTCCGCGAACCCGGGTAGCTGCTCGATGGTCTGTGAGTCAAACAACTCATTATAGATAAATCGCATCTCTCGCAACGGGGTTTTATAACAAGGCATACGATCGATCCCTCATACTGTATTGGCGGATAAAATGGTAAGTAATAGAGTGTTGCAATCGCTTGCTAAGTCCAATAACAAAAGTCGTCGAATTTTGTAACAATTTCCACTTACTTTAGGTCTGTTGAAGCAAATAGTCAGTGATCTTGGACGGATTAGGGATAAAACGCACAAGATACACGCTAAATAACCTATTGTAATCTCAAAAAATTAATCTCTGACGGAATTCGATATAAATATTGAATTAATTTGTTATTGGATATCGGGGTAAAAGCTTTCACTCTAATACCACTTGCTGATGGCGGCATAGACGGGCCATTTGATCACTAATTGAATACAGGTATTTTACATCATGGGCGAATACAGAGTACCTCATCGCGATATCCGTTTTGTCTTCAACGAAGTACTGGATATGCCAGGACACTACAGGCAACTGCCGGACTGTGAGGATGC
>JBNKDM010000054.1:0-11327 GCA_050288245.1 Sedimenticolaceae bacterium | reverse complement strand
TCCATGGAGGTCAGATGTGGGGAATGCAAAAGGATTGCAGGAGCAATCCTTGCCATGGAGTCGTCCACCCCACAAGGTGGTACCGAGGTCCCCCTCAAGGGTGAGAGGTGAATGGATCCCGCGGTCAAGCCGCGGGATGACGGGCTTTTTGGTTATCTCGCCCGCAGGAGCGTGCTCCTACAGATACCGAAACCCCGTACCCTCTATCCGATCATAATACCGCGCCCGATAGAGCAGCCGCTTGTGGGTGCTGTCATCGCTGAAGGCGGCACGATCATGCAGGATATTGTTACTGATAAGCCCCATGCCCGGCTCCAGGCGCCCGCGGAATATATAGGGTGAATCACCCGCCAGCAGCTCTTTTAGATATGCGACCGCCTCCAGAGACAGAGGATCATCCTTCCAGACGATGTTGCGCCTGCGTTCGGTGAAACGCATATGCAGTTCGCCGGCTGAGGTTATGGAAAAGACCGGACCGCTCTCCTCCGCACGTGCCACCTCTCCCTGCTCGGTACGGCACGGGATAGTCATAACATCCGGAGCCATCAGCGCCCGAATGTAGTCCGGGTTCTTTTCCCGCAGCAGAATATAGGCGATTTCATGGTCAAGCAGGGCATTTTCTCCGCCGCTAGCGGCACTCTGTACGCAGTGCAACATCAGCCCGTGGATCTGATGATCGCTGGTGTTGTAATAACCATCCGTATGCCACTTGATGGGGCGGTCGGTGTAGGGGATATAGAACTGGCGAGTGCCATTTTCCTGTACAGTCAGGGAGGTAAGCCCGCTATCGTCCCCCAACCAGTTACGGTCCAGGTTGTGCAGCCCAAAACTGCGACCCAGGGCAAGGGGAATCTCCGGATCAGGATCATCGCCGGTGCCGCTCACATAGAGCGCCATATTTGTCTTACGACAGCGTTGCAGCAGTGCCGCATATTCGACGTCTGTCAGACTTCTGGGATCATCCAGTTCCACCAGCAGATCTGTCAACGCTGAGGGATAGTCTGTCAGCTTCTTGTCACGCCACTCTCTATATAGGGTATCGCTGGCTGGATCAAAAGGGGTGGCTCTAGTGCTGTTCATTTTAGCGTCGATGTATGGAGAAAATATTTATGTTATATGCATTTGCGGGGGATAAACAAGGAACAATCGTCACTGCTGTACCCATCCGACAGAGAAAAGGACTTGCCAATAGCCACAACCTGCGGCATAACTACCTGGATCAGCGCTGATTTGAACTTTGGCCAACCGCTCTGGTCCTTAACGCATGCAGTCATTCTCATCCCACAACCGACTAACTAGATATATAGTCATCTTCACCAGCACCATGTTGTTGCTGTCGAATATGTTTACCACTGCCTTGGCAGCTGATATAGAACTGCCAAGTTTTGGAGATCCCAGTGGCAGGATAATGACCCCTGCCCAGGAGCATAGACTGGGTCAGGCCTTTATGCGCAGTGTGCGCAAATCACTGGACATCGTCTCAGATCCTCTACTGATCTCATACATAGAGTCTCTGGGGGGCCGCCTGGTGTCCAATAGCGGAGAGGCAAATCAGCCCTTCTCCTTTTTTATGGCCAATAATCCTGAGGTAAATGCCTTTGCCGGACCTGCTGGAAATATTGTAGTGTTCACCGGCCTCATCTTAACCACAGAATCAGAAAGTGAACTCGCCTCAGTTGTGGCTCACGAGATCGCCCATGTTACACAAAAACACCTGGCCCGCACCTTCGACATGGCTGACAGCATTGGAATACCTTCTGCAGCAATCCTGCTTGCAGCAATTGTACTGGGCGCGGCATCACATAACTCCGACGTAGGCGCCGCAGCCGCGGCCGGGGTTCAGGCTGGCCTGATCCAGCATCAGATAAACTTTACCCGTGAGAACGAAAAAGAGGCTGATAACGTAGGCATAGGTATATTGGCAGATTCCAACTTTGATCCCAGGGCCATGCCTGCATTTTTTGAGCGTCTCGGCAAAGTAAACATGGCCTACGATAGCCACCAGCTCCCGGAATTTTTACAGACTCACCCCATCAGCAAAAACAGAATGGCTGATTCTATGGGCCGTGCCGCCTCATACCCTTATAGACAATACTCCGACAGTAAGGATTATTTCTTAACCTACGCTATCTTGCGTGAGCAAAAATTCAGGAGTCCAAACGAAGCAGTTAATTTTTTTCGTAAAAGCCTGTCTGATGGACGTTATAGAAATGCAGAGGCACAAAGATACGGCTTAGCCCGTGCCCTGATCCGCACACATAATTACAAAGAGGCACTGCAACAGATCAATCAGCTGTTGAAAAAGGATCCGCGCAGGATTCACTACATAATAACCAAAGCAGAGATATACAGTCAGGCTGGAAAACCGGCGTTGGCGCTCCAGGTATTAAAAAATGGGATGAATACCCACCCCGACAACTATCCAATAACCGCCTATTATGCAAATGCATTGATGTATAGTGGCAAGGCGGCAGAGGCTGAACGTATTCTGGACCAACTTATTAAAGTACGTCCGCTTGATCCTGCCATATACAAGCTTGCAGCAACTGCGGCAGGCAAGGCGAGACATACTTCTCAGGGCCACTATTACCTGGCTGAACATTACTATCATTCCGGCGAACTGGAATCAGCTCAACACCAGTTAGAGATTGCATTAAATAATAGTAGCGATAATATTTACCTTAGCGCACAAATGGCTGCAAGACTAAAAGATATTAAACAGGAAATATCCGATCTGAAGCAACGCAATAAGTAGTCAGTGAACCTTTGATTGTTTTGTGATTTCAGCAACAGCAGAATTCATCCCAAGCTCTCCTGGCGGGACCTGGGTACGACAAATAACATAATAAAGAAGCGAAATACCCATGGAGATAGACCACAAACGCAGAATGCTGGTTAAATATCTTCTAACCAATAGTGTTATGGTAACAGCTGCTTGCGCCGGACTGATAACACCACGTGTGGTTCTTGCCAATTGGCCCAAGGCTGCCTTTGAGTCAACCTCTATTCCAGACGCCATAAAAACTCTGCTGGGCAGCGACGAAACCATGAGTAGGCGTTTTGCGACTGTAGTCAAAGCAAAACCCCATATGGACGATGGGGGGACACAGGTAACTGTTAGCGTAACTACAACTATCCCCCGCGTTGATTCGATAACCATTCTCACTACCAGCAACCCTACACCCTTAGTTGCAAGCTTCGTATTTGGCGGCAACCCGGTGAAGTCACTAGCAACCAGAATCAGAATGGATGGCAAGGGCAGGGTTATTGCGATCGTAAAGTCCGGAGATCGCCTATTCAAAGAATATGCTGACGTGGATTTCTCCAGTTGTGGATGCGGCTGATGTCCAAAACAGGTAGCGTGTAATGTCGAAAAAACACATTGTGATCAGAGCAAAACATACTAATGGGATCACCAGCGTCAGGGCCCTGATACATCACCCCATGATTCGTGCCAGAAGCACCCCAACAGATATGGGCAAGGCAGGGAAGCCCCACTTCATACAGGAAGTAACTTGCAGTCTGGGAGAACAAACCATACTGTCCGCGCTCTGGGGAAATGATATAGCCAGGAACCCTTTTCTTGCCTTCACATTCAAAGGTGGCGCCAAGGGCGAAACCATCAAACTTAGCTGGGTTGATAACCAGGGAGAGCATGATTCCGTTGAAACCCTGATCGGCTAGTCAATATTCGCAGTCAGACCGTACAACACCGCAAGAAATAAATGATTTTATAGCCAATTAATCTTCGGTTTTACCGCGTAACATAAGTATAATGCCCGCGGGTAAACGCATAGTTAATACACATTGAATACATATGTTTGGCATTTCGGGGAACACTATACATGCCTAAAGTCAGTATCTGTATACCAACTTACAATAGGAGGGAATACTTAAAAGAAACCCTTGCTAGCGTTTATCAACAGACAGTTACAGACTATGAAGTAATAATCGTTGATGATGGATCTACCGATGGCACCGAGGAGATGGTCTTATCTGGAAACTATCCACACCTGGAGTACTACTGGCAGGATAATGTTGGAATCTCTGCAACAAGGAACAGGCTGGTCAGCCTCGCCAAGGGAGAGTATATAGCCTTCATTGATTCTGACGACCTCTTCTACCCGGACTCTATCGAGAGGCTATTAACATCTATCGAACCCTACAATGGAACGGCCTGCGCCTATGGCAGAGGCAGCACTATTGATAAAGATGGCAATGAGATAACAACCAAACCCAAGCTCAAAATACTTCCCAGCGGAGACATCTCCGCAACCCTGTTTCAGACCATCATTGTTCATTCATGCGGATCCCTGTATCCAACCAAGGCATTACGAGAGAGTAGTGGTTTTAATCCAACCCTTAAAGTATGTGAAGATTATGATATGGAACTGGAACTTTCTCTGAAATACAAATTTATTGCCCAGCAACAACCTACCTTCAAACGCAGAAGGCATGGCAACAATCTTTCAGAGGAGACCTATGAAAAATTAGCGGACAAGCTGAAAACTGTCCAGTGCTTTTATTACGATAAAGGCGGAGATAAGATCATCCCCAAAAGGAGTGCGGACCAGAGGTTCGCCAAGATATTGTATAAAATGGGAGTTATGGCAAAACAGGAACAATATCCATATCTTGAGGTGAAAGATCTATTTATAAAGTCCTTAGCAATGGATTTCAGACTTAAGACCTTAGCGCGACTGCTTTTAACCTGATCAGAGTATTGCCTCTTTACTGCAGCCCTATCTTTTTAGCCCAGCAGTTCATCAGGATTTTCGGGGCCATTATTTCTATCCAGATCATCATCCCGCGGATCAAGATCTGAGAGATCATCCATCTCTTCGACTATCGGCATATTTCTTTCTATCTCTTCTGCGACTGTCTGTTCATCACCAGCAGCCGCATCAACTTCTGCCACTCCCTCTGAATCTGATGAATCTGTAGCAGGCTTATCTTGCTCCTTTATCTCCACTGCCTTTGCAGCTTCCTGTGTCGCCGGCTTAGCGGGTTGCTCTTTATCCTTAGCACCTTCTGCAAACATGGCCGAGTACTCGCTTAACATGCGCCCCATAGTCTGCATGGTTATACTTATCTCTTCCGAGAGACGCTTATTTTCCATATTCAAACGTTCTATCTCTTTCGACTCTTCCTGAGACCCCCCAGAGCCACCTCCCGAGCCTGGCGGCTTCAGACTGCGGTATGGATCTACTGATGCCTCAAAGCTTATATTAAGATTTTCAAATGCCCGCGCATCCCGGCGCAGATAAAAATTGATAACATTCTGATAGAACTTCCTCTCTTCCCGTCCTACCTGTACCGCCACCTCCTCAGCCTTGTCATCATCAAAACCGAAGTTATTCAGCATTATCTTTTTTGTCTCTTCAACCCGGCGTATACCATCTTCCTTGACCTTTTGGATAAGCTCCGCAGCAACTTTCTTATCCCGCTGCTTGCTTATCAGAGTAAGAGCAACAAGCAACACCGATACGATAGTTGTAACGACTAACAGTTCAAGCACAATCATGAACCATAGAGAGCTAATCGTTATCACTGCCACCCTCCTCTTTCTTTTCTGCTTCTTTTTGTTCCTCTCCCTTATCCGCCTCCTTTTCGGATACTGCCTCCTGTTCCACATCTATATCATCTTCGTCTTCGGTTAATCCAGCATAGAGCAAACCTCTACGTTTGCGCAGATACCAATAGACACCACCGCCAATTCCAAACACCAACAGGTTGATGAGAATAAACCATATTACATTCATCACACCGGAATCATCTGGCTCCTCCTGGGCAGTGACTTCCGGTTCCGCGGCCGGCTCTGGCTCCGCTGTTGGTACAGCACTCTCTTCCGGTTTGATCTCAGGTGTGGATTCTTGCTGAACCGGTACCGGTTCCGTCATCGCAGTTGGTTCAACGCCCTGAATAGGAACAAGATCAAGATCCATCTCCAGTTGACTGCCGGAAATACTTTTGGCCTTAATACTAACCGCAAGATTCCAGCTCCCTCTAAGTTCAGACCTATCTATCCATGACTCTCTGGACATGCCATCCGGGCCAGGTAAAAACATCACAGCAACGGGCTCTCCCTGTTTCGGAATCAACTCCCCGGTAACCAGCAGCGACTGTCCATCAACCAGATTAGGTTCAGGTATGACTGTTGCCATCAAGCCGGCCTTGCCGCCGCGTTCACCTTCCATACTGGTCATGGTAACTGCTGGTATGGATTCGAACACATAATGCCGCTCTCGCACAAAGGTCTTACCCTCCGCAGTCACTACCAGTTCAACCTTACCCTTGCCAATATCCTTACCTACAGTCAGAGTGAAAACGCCATCGCCGGCGGCGCTGTCACCATCCTTACCATCATCAAATACCGGGCGGGGTTCACTTACACCATTGCTATCGGTATGTACCGCCCTGATAGCAACCACATCCAAAAACTCCTTGTTATCAATCTTTTTGCCTTGATCGGTAAACCGTATCTTTAATTTTGTCAGCTCCCCCTGCAACATACGATTGGGTAGATCATTGGTAACCATCTTCAGGTCTGTAATAATCATTACCCGGTTATCCGGATCAACATCTGCCAGGATCTGCCACGTACCAACCTCCGGTTTGGTTATGGTCAACAGATCATAACCATCATCCCGGTGCCAATTCACACCTTTTGGAGGATTCTCAAAACTGAAACTGACACCTCCGGGAGTAACTATCTTTGTCGGTTCCTGCCCTTCGGAATGGAAGACCAATAGGGTGGCCTCTTTAACGCTTGCATCGATCCTGAACTTGTTATCTTTTAGCGGAACCGTGTCTGGTTTTGCCACCTTCTCAAAAATGCGCAGGAAGATACGCTGCAATTGCTGTGCGTCATCTATCTGCTCATACCAACCGTCGGTACGCTCAGACATCTTCTTCAACAGATGGTGATCAGCGGTTTTGGACAGAGCGATGCTATGCAGCTTCACTCCAAGTTTTTTTAACCTAGGCAGAATATCGTCCACGATACGCCTTCTGGATGAGGCGTTAGCCAAACTGTTTTTGGATATATCCACCACACCGTCGGTAAGCAGTATTAAGTGACGACTATACTTGCTATCGCTATCCTTCCAATCTTCCGATGAACGCAGCAATGCCTCTTCAATATCTGTGTACAGACCGCGCGAGTGGATCTTGTCAGCCTCCTGCCTGGCTCTATCCCTCCAGCCGTTATCCACCTTGCCCAAAGGGATCTCTTCATTCACATACTGACCGAAGGTCCAAACTCCGGCCCGGCTATCCTCTGGCAACAGACCAACCAGCATGCGTAGTGCCGGCTTACGCAGATTTTGTGGATCGTTCTGCTTCATGCTGCCGGAGACATCGATCAATATTCGTACATCTGCAGCATCAGCGGCAATGGTCTCTTTTTCAGCAGCACTAGCACACAGGGGCAGCAGTAACAGCAACAGCGCTACCAATGTAATCTTTTTAAGAAGCAGATCCATTCGTCATATTCCCCTAAAACCAAGGCGTATATCCCATATGACGGGTTAGCGGCAACCTTTGATGAATACTTTAATTCCGAAATCTGAGGTTATCTGCTTATTTATGAACAGGTTGCGTCAGAAATTACGCTGGAATACAGGCTATTTGGTACGGGAGTAAGGAGATGGACCATTATCCGGTCGTTTTTCAAACCGTTTATAACCCCAGAGATACTGCTCTGGAAGCTGGCGGATACATGCTTCCAGACCTTGATTTATCGCAGTGGCGGCATCCTCAGCCACAGGGGACGAGACATCATCCTGGGCAGGAAAGCAATGCAAACCATACCCTTGTGACCCTGGGTACCTCTCGGTATAAAAGAAAAAAACAGGTGAGCCAGTCTTGCGTGCCAAACTGTTCACTAAAACCATGGTGGCTGCCTGCTGTCCGAAAAATGGCGCAAATACACTACCCTGCTTTCCCGCAGCCTTAGGCAACTGATCAGTCAGAACAAACAGCATCTCTCCATTTCTTAAAGCAGTTATCAGCTTCTTCACTCCCTGTACATTGGCTGGAGCCAGATCTGCACCACCCTTGCGGCGACCATCGTATATATAGTCGCTCAGCAGCTCTTCCCGCGGTGGCCGATAGAGTGCTGTTACCGGAAATATGGAAGAGAGGTAGAGAAACCCCACCTCCCAATTACCCAAGTGGGGCCCAGCCATGATCACACCCTTGCCCTGCGCCATGGCCTCTTCCAGCTTACTAAATCCAACCCCACCCTCGGTCATATCCACCCAGGCGGAGGTCTCTCCCATCCACACAGCAGGTAACTCCATCAAGGTTATAAAATTCTCTATCAGGCTCCTGCGTAACAGTGACCTCTGTTCCCGCACACCCATTTCAGGAAAACAGATCGCAATATTAACCGCGTAGATTCTCCGTTGTTTGTTGGGGAATAGATAGAACAACTGCCCCAGCAACCAACCACAACCACGGGCCAGCCATAGCGGCATTCTTGCGGTAAGTTTAAATAGAAGCAGTAGTATTTTTGATCGCATAGAAACAGATAACTGGTGCCGAACTATGATATATCTACCGTGTTTCCAAACCAGGGTAGCAACCCAACTACATGACAGATTGAGCAATCGCTTGATCTAACGGTCTATAGTCCAAGAAGAGGGTGCCGCATATTCTATAGAAGTTTGTTCTAGAATGGATAGATTAACACAGAAAAGAGAGATCATATCATGAGTAAAAAATCCCCTATCGAACTTACCCCGGAACAGGCTCAAAAGCTGATACATGACGATCCCAGGGCCGTCTTGGTGGATATCCGTTCCAGTATGGAATTTCTCTTTGTGGGGCATCCTGTAGGTTCAGTGCATGTGCCGTGGATAGACGAACCGGACTGGACGGTAAACCCACACTTTGTCACCGATATACGTAAACTGGTTCTGGGAGGCGCCATCTGCACCATCGATGATGGATGCGCCCCGGTGATATTGATATGCAGAAGTGGCAAACGTTCTCTCGAAGCCGGAACACTGTTACTTAAGGAGGGCTTTACCCGGGTATACCATGTAGGAGAGGGGTTTGAGGGGGAGTTGGATGAGAACCATCAACGCAGCACCGTCGGTGGCTGGCGCTTCCGCGGCCTGCCGTGGGAACAGTGCTAAGGAACCTCAATTTGCGCATGACGAACGGGTTCACGCTTTTTTACACCACTCCGTTAATCCGGCCTGAAATGCCGTGAGGTTTAGAACATTTTGGGTTAAATTATGGTCCATAGTACCGGGACCGGATGTACGGTAGCTGAATCAACCAAACAAGCTTCGGTGGAGCAAATCATGAAACTTAAACTTATTGCACTCATAGTAACACTCTCCTTCTTCATTTCTGCCTGCACCGAAAACCCCAACCGTGATGCCGGTGTTGCAACCGGCGCCATAGTAGGCGGCATCCTCGGACACCAGATTGGGAAAGGACATGGGCGCGCCTGGGCTACGGGAATCGGCATGCTGGCCGGTGCCTACATCGGCGGCAACATAGGCGCCAGCATGGATCGACAGGACCGGATCAATTCACAACGCGTCCTGGAGACATATCCTGATAATAAAGCGAGTACCTGGACCAACCCCAATACCGGGAACAGCTATACGGTTACACCCACCGACACCTATGAGGCAGCAAACGGACCATGCCGTGAGTACACCACCAAGGCCATGATCGGTGGCAAGCCGGAGACGATCTATGGCAAGGCCTGCCGTCAGGCTGATGGAAGCTGGCAATCGGTAAATTAAGATACAAGGTCAGTCAAAGTAAAAGCCCTATCATCCGATAGGGCTTTTTTGATTGCGACAACCTCTAACCACTCCGCAGCACATAGAACTCACGCACAAACTCATCGAATCTATGTTCCATGATTGCCTGCCGGATATTGCGCATAAGCGTCTGATAGTAATAGAGGTTATGGATGGTATTCAGACGCGCGCCCAGGATCTCGTTACAACGCGAAAGATGTCTTAGATAGGCCCGGCTATAGTTCCTACAGGTATAACAATCACACATAGGATCAAGCGGTCCTGTGTCATACTGATGCACCGCGTTGCGGATACGCACCACCCCGGTATGGGTGAACAGATGCCCATTACGCGCATTGCGGGTCGGCATGACACAGTCGAACATATCTATACCGCGTCGCACCCCCTCTACAATATCCTCCGGTGTCCCAACCCCCATCAGATATCGCGGCCTCTCTGTTGGCAGCCTGGTAGAGAGATAGTCCAACACCCTCCAGCGATCATCCGCCGGCTCACCCACCGAAAGCCCACCTACGGCATAACCATCAAAGCCGATATCCATCAGACCATCCAGCGACTCTCCCCGCAGCTGCTCATACACCCCACCCTGCACAATCCCAAACAGTGCCGCCGGGTTATCGGCATGCGCCTGTCTGCTGCGCTGGGCCCAACGCAGGGACAGCTCCATGGATGTGCGCGCCTCCTCTTCGGTCGCCGGATAGGGGGTGCATTCATCGAAGATCATCACGATATCCGAGCCGAGCTCGCGTTGCACCTGCATGGACTCCTCCGGACCCATGAATATCTTGCTGCCATCTATCGGCGAGCGGAAGTGCACCCCCTCTTCGGTTATCTTCGTCGCTCCCGGCTTCCTGCCTCCCGCGACACTAGCACGTCCCTGTGCGTCGCCCAGGCTGAACACCTGAAAACCGCCGGAATCGGTAAGAATCGGACCATCCCAGTGGGTGAAATCGTGCAGATCACCATGGCTTGAAATAACGTCTGTTCCCGGGCGCAGCATTAGGTGAAAGGTATTCCCAAGGATGATCTCTGCCCCCAGATCCCTGAGCTCTTCCGGGGTCATCGCCTTCACCGTGCCATAGGTCCCTACCGGCATAAATGCCGGGGTCTCTACGCTGCCACGGGCAAATACCAGTTGCCCGCGACGGGAGAGGTTATCTGTTGTAATTGTATGAAATTCCATGGGCACCTAAATTTATCAAAAAAAATCGTTGACAGTAGTGTTAGTTTATTAGACTATTCTACTATACTGAATCATCAAACAGTTCAGATTCAGTCTCCTCCTATAAGTGGTTTGGCGCGGTATCTTCTACCGCGCCTTTTTTTTGGCCATGGATGGCCTTATACCGCGAAGCACACGGATGTGCGAGAGCGGTGCTGGCCATGGATGGCCTTATACCGCGAAGCACATGGATGTGCGAGAGCGGTGTTGCCATGGCAAGGATTGCTCCAAGCAATCCAATTGCATTCCCCACATCTGACCTCCATGGATGGAGGAAATGCATAATGCCTGCCTGGAGCAGGCATTGCCATGTGGGT
>JBNKDM010000053.1:0-11695 GCA_050288245.1 Sedimenticolaceae bacterium | reverse complement strand
GAAGACTGCAGTTAGTGAATTCTGTCACTGAACAGAGTTGGGAGGATGCGGCGATCAAGGTGGCCTTTGCCACCAGCGATATGCGCCATGTCGATCAGCACTTTGGTGCCGCTGAGACCTTTGCCATCTATATGGTGGACGCAGGGCATAGCCGGCTGTTGGAGGCGAGCAAATTTGGTGTCCAGGAGATGGATGGTAATGAGGATAAGTTGGCAACCAAGATAGATGCATTGCAAGGCTGTATTGCAGTCTACAGCCAGGCGGTGGGGGCCTCGGCCATCACTCAGCTCAAGGCCAAGAGGATACAGCCGGTAAAGGTGGATGCCGGGACAGCCATCAACCAGTTGCTGTATGGATTGCAGGAGGAGTTGGGGCGCGGGGCCGATGGTTGGTTGGGGCGGGCTATCGCCCAGCAGCAGCCGGCAGATAGTTCACGCTTTGATGTGATGGATGCAGAGGGTTGGGCAGAGTGATTAAACGAAACCAGGGTTATTCATAATAAAACAGGAGCTTTAACATGAGCGAGCAGGCGGTAATTATAAGTCCGGACGATCCGGTGTTGGGAACAGATATCGTGTCGGAGATGACACGTCAGATACGGGCACTGGATAGCTACGGTACCTACGATGACCTGAGTGATGCCGAGGTGCTGGATCCGATGATCCTGACCAAAGAACGGCGCCGGGAGATCCCGATAGTGGGGGACCCGGATGAGATCGTGACGGCACGGGTACGGGCCTTCTATAACGCCATCGCGGTGCTGATTGAGAAGGAGTGCGGCCTGATGGCGGTGCCGTTGATCAATCTTACCCATGAGGGTTTTGGTCGTGCCCTGATCAGTGTCGGCAAGTTGATCGTAATGGATCGTAACCTGCGTGACGTGCACCGTTTTGGTTTTCCGTCACTTTCCAAGATGAAGGATGAGGCAGATAAGCTGCTATCGGTGGCACTGGAGATTATCGGCAAATATCCGCAAGTCGCCGGTATGTGAGGCAGGAGTTGGGAAGAACGTGACGCAAGAGGAGAAGCTGAAGGCGATGCTCAAGGCCGCCAAACGGGCCAGGAGGATTGCCACTGAAAGGGCGGGCGAACTGCATGATCTGGTGGAGGATCGCCTGCCTGCAGCTTACCGAGAGATACCCGCAATAGCGCAGGCCGCCTATGAGGCATGTCAGGCCTGGGAAGAGGCGGAGGAGGCCTATAAGGCGGCTGAAGCAAGTTTTAGTTGAGGATTAAACGATGAGTATGATTACTGGTATAACCCGTGGTGGTGAGGAGTATACGCCATCCTTTGTGATCGCCCTGGACCAGGGCAAGTGCATCGGTTGCGGCCGTTGCTTCAAGGTCTGTCCACGGGATGTGTTAGACCTGATCGAAAGGTCAGAGCTGATAACGGACGAAGATGATTACGATGACGATGACTACGGCGATGATGATGATTTTTCTGATGACACCGCTATGGTGATGTCCCTGAAAAATGCCATGGACTGTATCGGCTGTGAATCCTGCGCCCGTATCTGTTCCAAGAAGTGTTTTACCCATGAACCCCAGCCTATGGTGGCATGAGCTGATTCCGGTCTGTCCCGGTAACTATGCTTCCGGCAACCTGGATTGTCTGGAAGCTGGGCTCTCTGTTGCCATGGAAGGCAAGCCCCTAGCTCTATTCTATTCTGATCTGTCTGGATGAGTGTTAGGTCTGCTCCATTTCGGTACTGACAATTGTCAATTTATCTACAGTGGCAAGGCGTGTTGTGTCCTATATAAAACGCCAACTATATGAAATCAATGATTAATTACTGTTTTGCTGCTGACTGGCATTGAGCTTGCAATACTGTTGGAAAGTTTGATTTCAGATATATCAGTGAGCAGGAGGGCAGATAATGTGGGACTACTCGGAAACGGTACAGGAACACTTTTTTAATCCGCGCAATGCCGGTGCAGTTGAGCAGGCCAATGCGGTGGGGGATGTGGGTTCGCTCTCTTGTGGGGATGCCCTGCGTCTGACCCTGAAGGTGGATCCTGAGACAGAGGTTATTCAGGAGGCTGGATTCCAAACCTTTGGCTGTGGTTCGGCTATCGCCTCCAGCTCCGCCCTGACCGAGATCATCAAGGGGATGACCCTGGATCAGGCCTTGCAGGTCAGCAATCAGGAGATTGCCGATTACCTGGATGGCCTGCCGCCGGAGAAGATGCACTGCTCCGTCATGGGACGTGAGGCGTTGCAGGCTGCGGTGGCCAACTATCGCGGTGAGGTTTGGAAGGATGACCATGAAGAGGGGGCGCTGATCTGCAAGTGCTTCGCGGTTGATGCGGTAATGATCAGTGAGACCATTCGCGCCAATAATCTATGCACCATGGAGCAGGTGGCCAATTACACCAAGGCGGGCGGCGGATGCTCTGCCTGTCATGAAAGGATCGAGGAGATCCTTACCGAGGTGGTAGCGGAACGGGGCGAGGTGTTTGATCCTGCGGCCAGTCCGGCCTCCGTGCCGCCGCCTGCTTCCAGACTCAATAATCTGCAGCGTATTCGTCTCATCGAGAAATTGCTGGAGGAGATCCGCCCCAATCTGCGGCGTGACCACGGCGATGTGGAGCTGGTGGAGGTGGATGGCAAGAATATCTATCTAAATCTGACCGGGGCCTGTGTCGGCTGTCAGATGGCCGCGACCACCCTTGGCGGTATCCAGCAGCATCTGGTGGAGGGGCTGGGCGAACTGGTGCGGGTACTCCCTGCCAGTCAGCTGGCTAAGGTTGTGGGGGGATAGGCTATGTCTGAGGCGATCTATCTGGACAACAATGCCACCACCATGGTGGCGCCAGAGGTGGTGGAGGCCATGCTGCCGTTCTTTAACGAGCAGTTCGGCAACCCCTCTTCACTGCATCAGTTTGGAAACAAGGTGGGGCAGGCACTGCTGCAGGCGCGCAGGCAGGTGCAGGCTCTGTTGGGGGCAGAGCATGATTCGGAGATCATCTTTACCTCCTGCGGTACCGAGTCTGATTCCACCGCTATCTTGTCGGCACTACGCGCGCAGCCGGAGCGCAAACAGATCATTACCACAGTGGTGGAGCATCCGGCCGTGCTCGCCCTGTGCGAACAGTTGGAGAAAGAGGGTTACCGGGTCCACTACCTTAAGGTCGATAGCAAGGGGCGGCTTGATCTGTCGCACTACCAGAGTTTGCTGTCAGACCAAGTAGCCATTGTGTCGATTATGTGGGCCAATAATGAGACCGGGACCCTGTTTCCGGTTGCGCGGATGGCAGAGATGGCCAATGCCGCCGGGGTGATGTTTCACACCGATGCAGTGCAGGCGGTGGGGAAGGTGTCGATCGACCTGGGCAACAGCTGTATCGACATGCTTTCACTCTCAGGGCATAAGCTGCATGCCCCCAAGGGTATAGGCGTGCTCTATCTGCGCCGGGGCGTGCGTTTCCGTCCGCTGCTGCGTGGCGGGCATCAGGAGCGTGGTCGCCGGGCCGGCACCGAGAATAGTGCTTCTATCATCGCCCTGGGCAGGGCGGCTGAGATGGCGCAGCAGGCAATGGAGCTGGAGCAGACCCAGGTGAGGGCGATGCGTGATCGTCTGGAACAGGGGATACTACAGACCATCCCCAACTGCTTTATCACCGGAGATCCGGACAACCGCCTGCCCAATACCTGCAATATCGCATTCGAGTTCATCGAGGGCGAGGCAATCCTGCTGCTGCTCAACAAACATGGAATCGCCGCCTCCAGCGGTTCAGCCTGCACCTCCGGTTCGCTGGAGCCATCCCATGTGATGCGGGCGATGGATATCCCGTTTACCGCAGCCCATGGCTCGATTCGCTTCTCCTTCTCCCGCTACAACCGGATGGAGGAGGTGGAGCGGGTGTTGGCGGTGCTGCCATCCATCGTGGCCCAGCTGCGCAAGCTTTCACCCTATTGGGGCGAGGATGGTCCGGTGGCCGACCCGGGAGCCGCATTCGTCCCAGCCTATGCCTGAATAGCATCATAGTTTTATCCTCCCCCTTTGCCGCAACCCAGTTGCGGCATTTTTTATGTACAGGATGTACGGTATGCCGCGAGAGGCCAGGGATGGCCGGAGCGGCGTTGTACAGGATGGCCTTATGCCGCGAAGCACAGGGATGTGCGAGAGCGGCGATGTACAGGCTGGCCGGAGCGGCGTTGTACAGGCTGGCCGGAGCGGCGTTGTACAGGCTGGCCGGTATGCCGCGAGAGGCCAGGGCAAGGATTGCTCCAGGCAATCCAATTGCATTCCCCACATCTGACCTCCATGGATGGAGGGAATGCATAATGCCTGCCTGGAGCAGGCATTGCCTTGTGGGTCAGATGTGCGCGACCAGAACGAGCTGCGCGAGTTCAGGAAGTACTTGATGATCCGTGTGGCGGATCTGAAGTGAGAGCGGCGATGTACAGGGAAGTCCGGTTGTGCACTTTTGTCCCGCCAGTGCTGGGGTGACATGTTGTTCTTCCAACACGGACAATAGACGCTCCCTGGATCCCCGCCTGCGCGGGGATGACGATTTTCTCTGGACCCCGGTCCATGGCCCTGATCGCTGCTTTCCCTCTCCCACTTGAGGGGGAGAGGGTTAGGGTGAGGGGGGGCAAAATACCTTGGTCCTCGGACCTCGGCCCATGGCCCGCAGGGGTTGGCTCTAACCTGTTCCCGCCAGGGATGTGTCTTTGTCGTATTCGCGACAATTGCAGCTTTAGTTACCGACAAGAGCGGCCTGCTATGCGTTTATGTGATTGATTGATAAGCAGTAATATTCTTGGCACAGGGTTTGCTCTAACTCAGGTTATAAGGAGTGTGCAGATGAGCAAACCTACAGCAAAAGTCATTATCAACGACACCACCCTGCGCGATGGGGAACAATCCGCCGGGGTCTCTTTTTCCCTGGAAGAGAAGCTGGCCATCGCAGAGCATCTGGACACCATCGGGGTCCCGGAGCTTGAGGTAGGCATCCCGGCCATGGGCGAGGAGGAGCGGCAGTCGATCAGGGCGGTCGCCAGAGTGGTGAAGGGTGCCAGTTTAATGGTCTGGTGCCGTATGCATAGCCAGGATATCAACCACTGCCGCGATCTGGGGGTGCAGATGGTTGATCTCTCCATGCCGGTGTCTGACCAGCAGATCAGCAAGAAGCTGGGTCGTTCACGTGAGTGGGTGCTGGAGCAGATTGCTCCATGTATTGCCGAGGCCCATGACCATGGGCTTGAGGTCTGCGTCGGAGGTGAAGATGCCTCGCGGGCCGATCCTGAATTTCTCTGGCAGGTGGTGGAGAGAGCGGAGCAGGCCGGTGCCAGACGCTTCCGTTTTGCCGATACCGTAGGCATCCTGGAGCCGTTCCAGGTCTATGATGTGATCCGCGATCTGCGCGCAATTTCCGATATCGAAATCGAGATGCACGCCCATGACGATCTGGGGCTTGCCACCGCTAATACCCTGGCGGCGATTCGTGGCGGTGCAACCCATGTGAATACTACTGTGCTTGGCCTGGGTGAACGTGCCGGCAATGCCCCGCTGGAGGAGGTGGTGATGGGGCTGCGCCGTTTCCACGGGCAGGGTCATGAGATAGATATGACCCACTATCCGGCGCTTTCCACCCTGGTGGAGCATGCATCCGGGCACCATGTTGGGTGGCATAAAAGCATTGTAGGTGAAGGGGCGTTTACCCACGAGGCCGGGATTCATGTCGATGGCCTGATGAAGGATCTCGGTAACTATCAGGGGGTGGATCCGGTCGAGGTGGGACGAGATCACCGGATGGTTCTGGGCAAGCACTCGGGAAGTGGTGCGGTGATCCGGGCCTTTTCCGAATTGGGCATCCATTTGTCATCACTCGAATCAGAGCTGATTCTGAAACGGATCAGGCGTTTTAGCGGGTTGAGAAAGCAGGCGCCGGATGAACATGTGTTGCGCCAGTATTACCTGGAAGTTCATTCGGATAATCCGGGAAATGTTTGGCAATGACACAGGAGCAGAGGTAATGACCGAAGAGATCGCATTAGATATGGAAGAGTTGTGCAGTGCCGAAGAGTTTCTCGACTACTTTGGGGTTAACTATGACCCAGGTGTGGTTCAGGTAAATCGGTTGCATATTCTGCAGCGTTTCCATGATTACCTGGAGGCGGCAACTGATGAGCTGCCGCGGGAAGAGTCTGTGTTGCGTGCACACTATGCGAAATGGCTGGATCAGGCCTATCGGGATTTTGTGAATTCTGATGCGCAAACGGAGAAGGTATTCAAGGTGTTTCGTATGCTGGAGCCACAACAGGTGGTGATTCCTTTGGATGATCTGATGCAAGGAGTATGTGGTGCAGTCACCAAGATTTGAGTATGGCCAGCAGGTGCGTGTGGTCAGAACCATCCGTAATGATGGCACTTTCCCCGGTAAATCCAGGGGTGAGCTATTGGTGCGCCAGGGCAGTGTTGGCTATGTAAAGGATGTAGGGACTTTTCTGCAGGATCAGGTGATTTACTCGGTTGATTTTCCCGATAATGGTTGTCTGGTAGGTTGTCGCGAGCAGGAGATACAACTGGCGAGCGATCCCTGGATTCCTACACGCTTCGAGTTTCATCAGAAGGTAACGCCTGTGCGGAGATTGGGAAGTGCAGGCGAGGTAATAGCTGAGCCCGGTATGGAGGGGGAGATTGAGAAGGTACTGCGGGATGTCCCAGGCGGTCCGGCCTACCATGTGCGTTTTTCCGGACGCATATTGCAGGTCCCGGAGTCATCCCTGCGGCCATTAGATGATGTAGTGGAGAGTGATTATGCCTCAGCCCGGTGAAGTAAGGCCAAATCAAGAGAGGCCTGCGGAGTATCAGTATCATCTGTTGCGCAACGCCCTGGAGTGCTTCAGCAAACAACCAAGTGAACTATCCGCTGAAGAACTGCAGAAGATTACCGCGCGGGCGGACAGGAGTTTCGAGATGGAGTCCGCGGTATTGAATTCACCAGAAGCGGATGGTTTGTGTGTGCCGGATGTGACTCTGAACAGATCAATAGACGAGGTGGCTGCACGTTACAGCAACCATGCAGATATGCTGGCGGATCTTGCCAGCAACGGCTTGGATGAGCAGTCGCTGCGCAGGGCACTGCATCGGGAATTGCTGTTCGATGCGGTTATGGTCCGGGTCGGCTCCAGCTGTCCGCAGGCAGATGATCTGGATGCCGAGTTGTATTACTGTCAACACCCTGAACGCTTTTCTGTGGATGAGAAGCGGGATGCGCGTCATATCCTGGTAACGGTCAATCCCGACTACGCAGAGAATCAGCGTGATGCTGCATTTGCCAAGATTGAGCATATTAGAGAGGAGATAGTGTCCGGGAATATCAGTTTTCCCGATGCTGCACAGCAATTCTCCGAATGTCCCACGGCCCTGGAGGGTGGGGTGCTTAGTGGTATCGACGCCGGGCAACTCTATCCGGAGCTGGACAGATCGCTATTCCGGCTAGAAATCGGAGAAATCAGCCCTATCCTCGAGTCAGAATTGGGTTTTCATCTCTTATTATGTACAGCGATCACCCCTGCGCGTCAGGTCCCCCTGTCCGAGGTGAGCGAACGAATAAAACATGCCATGCAACAACAGCGGATAGAGTCACGGCAGCGCGACTGGCTTAAGCAGCTGACAAACTAGCTGCGGCGGCGGCGTGCCTTGTGTAACCTTAGGATAAATATAAATGTGAAGATTATTGGAAAAAACAGATAAATAGAGGTATCATGCACGCAATTAGCAGATGGGAAGTCGTACATGATACGGTCTGTTGCTGTCCCTGCTGCCAAAGTTTTAAGAGTTTAGAAAAACCCCGTATTCGGGGTTTTTTTTGGTGACCGGGTTTTGGTATGAACCAATTTAAGCGGTATAATACCGCATCGGTTATTTTTGGTTTTTGAGAAGAAGTGGGCCTTTGGCCCATTTTTTTGTTGTGGTGAGGATGCAGAGCGCGCCAGATAGATTGAAACAGCTCATTGGGCGGGTGGTAGAACCCATGGGTTATGAATTGGTCGGGGTTGAGTACCGCAGAGGTGCTGATTCAGGGCTATTGCGTATCTATATCGACCGTGAGGGTGGTATCCAACTGGATGACTGTGTGGCAGTAAGTCGCCAAGTCAGTGCCATGTTGGATGTGGAAGACCCTTTGAAAGAGGCGTATCAGCTGGAGGTGTCGTCCCCCGGCGTTGATAGGCCGCTGTTTGTTAAGGAGCATTTCGAACGTTTTGCCGGCAGCAGGGTGCGTGTCAAGTTGCGCATGAAACTGAATGGCCGAAGACGGTTTGAAGGGGTTTTACAGGGTGTCCAGGACGAAAATGTGGTGCTGGAGATGGATGATGAGATGGAGTACCTGCCGCTGGATCAGATAGAGAGTGCGCGGCTGGTGCCAGAATTCTGATTGGGAATTGACAGATGAATAAAGAGATTTTGCTTGTCGTTGATGTGGTTTCCAACGAGAAGGATGTGGACAAAGAGATTATCTTCGAGGCTATCGAAGCCGCCTTGGCGTCCGCTACCAGAAAGAAGAACGGTGGTGATATCGACGTGCGTGTAGAAGTCGACCGGGAAACCGGTGATTACTCCAGCTTTCGCCGTTGGGAGGTTACCGAGGAACAGGACGAGGAAGGGTTTGACGAAAAGACCCACATACTGCTGGAAGACGCCAAGAAGGTTAACCCGGAAATTCAGGTGGGTGAGTATATAGAAGAGCCCATGGAGTCAATCGCCTTCGGCCGCATAGCAGCGCAGACCGCTAAACAGGTGATTGTTCAGAAGGTACGCGAGGCGGAACGGGCCAAGGTCGTAGCCATCTATGAGGAGCGTGTCGGTGAGTTGGTGACCGGTGTAGTCAAACGGGTGGAACGGGGTAATGTTACCCTGGATCTGGGTGCGAACGCTGAAGCCATAATCCCCAGAGAGGAGATGATCCCCAGGGAGTCGGTGCGCAGTGGAGACCGGATACGTGGGTATCTGTACGATGTACGTCCGGATGCGCGTGGGCCGCAGCTGTTTGTAAGCCGTACCCGTCCGGAACTGTTGATTGAATTGTTCAAGCTTGAGGTGCCGGAGATCAGTGATGGACTGATTGAGATCATAGGCGCCGCCAGGGATGCAGGTCTGCGGGCCAAGATTGCGGTAAAGGCGCATGACACACGTATCGACCCGGTGGGGGCATGCGTCGGGATGCGCGGTTCCAGGGTACAGGCTGTATCCAACGAGCTGAACGGAGAGCGGGTAGATATCATCCTGTGGAATGAGACACCGGCTCAGTTTGTTATCAACGCCATGTCACCGGCTGAGGTCTTCTCCATCATTGTGGATGAAGAGAAAGGCAGTATGACCGTTGCGGTGGAAGAGGAGAATCTCTCCCAGGCCATTGGACGTGGCGGGCAGAATGTACGTCTGGCGAGTGAGCTGACCGGTTGGGAGCTCAATGTCATGAATGAGGCTGAAGCCACAGAAAAGAGTGAGGCCGAAGCGCGTGAGTTGGTTGAAAAATTCATGGGTTGGCTGGATGTAGATGAAGAGGTAGCGGTTATTCTGGTGCAGGAAGGATTCTCCACCCTGGAAGAGGTCGCCTTTATCGACATAGAGGAGATGCTGGCAATCGAAGAGTTTGATCAGGATATCGTGGATGAACTCCGAGAGAGAGCGAAGGATGTGTTGTTGACACTGGCTATCGCCAAAGAAGAAAAGCTTTCAGATGCGGAACCGGAGGAGGATCTGCTTAACATGGATGGTATGGACCGTAAGCTGGCCTATGAACTTGCTCAGATTAATGTAAAGAGCATGGAGGACCTGGCAGAGCAATCGGTCGATGAACTGATGGTAATAGACGATATGGACGAAGAGCGCGCCGCAAAGTTGATTATGACCGCGCGCGCACCATGGTTTGCAGAGCAGGAAGACTAAGGCTGTTCAGGAGGCCCTAGCGATGAGCGAAGTAAAAGTTAAGCAACTTGCCACTGATGTAGGCATACCGGTCGATCTTTTGTTGTCCCAGCTGGAAAAGGCTGGGCTAAAGAAGAGCGATGGAGAGGATATAGTTACAGAGTCAGAAAAGACTCAACTGTTGGCTCATTTACGGGAAAGTCATGGCAAGAAGGATGCGGACGGTGTCGCCTCAGGACGCAAGATAACCCTTAAGCGCAAAAGTGTTAGTGAATTGCGTCAGCCTGCCGCTGCGGGACGTACCCCGGTTCGTGGCACTGCAGCGCGTAGTGGCAAGGTTGTAAGTGTTGAGGTGCGCCGCAAGCGAGTATTGCCAAAGACCGAGACAGAAACAGAGAAAGAGAAGAGGCTCAGGGAGGCTGAGGAGGCCAGAAAGGCTCTGGCGGAGCAGGAGGCGCTGAAACAGCAGGTGGCTGCAGAGGCAGAGGCCAGGCGCAATGCCGAGAAGGCCAAGCGTGAAAGTGCCCAGAAGGAGCTGCAGGAATCTGAAGAATCGAGGTTGCAGGCACAAGAGCAGGCGCGCCAGCAGGAGGAACCGGTCGTAGAGATCAAGGAAGAGGCCAAGGAAGAAGAGGCTAAACCTGCTGTGAAGAAGCCCAGCAAACAGGTAGTCAGTGAAGAAGAGGCCATGGAAGAGGCAAAAAGGAAGGCGGTTGAGGCCGAGGCAAAGCTCGTCGCAGAAGAGAAGAGCGGCAAAAAGACCGGTCATCGCAAGGAAGAGCCCGTACGCGGACGCGCCAAAGATCGCAAGACACAACATGGGCGTCAGGAGCTGCATGTAGCCAAGGATAAGAGTGGCCGCCGCAAGAGTGGCAAGGCTCAGAAGAGACGTCCATCCACAGTACAGTCTGATATCCAGCACGGTTTTGTCAAACCTACTGCGCCGGTGGTACACGATGTGGAGATCCCGGAATCAATCACCGTGGCAGATCTCGCCCAAAGGATGTCGATCAAGGCGGCCGAGGTGATCAGAGAGCTGATGAAGATGGGTATGATGATGACCATCAATCAGCAACTGGATCGCGATACCGCCACCCTGCTGGTGGAGGAGATGGGGCATAATCCAGTGATGCCGAAGGCCGGAGACATTGAGGCAGAACTGATTGAATCAATAGAGGATATGGAGGGTGAGCAGGTCCCACGTGCCCCGGTTGTAACCATCATGGGACACGTAGATCATGGTAAGACCTCACTACTTGACTATATTCGTACTACCCGTGTGGCTGCGGGAGAGGCTGGCGGTATAACCCAGCATATCGGTGCCTACCACGTAGATACAGACAAGGGCATGATCTCATTCCTGGATACACCGGGACATGCTGCATTCTCTGCCATGCGCGCCCGTGGTGCCAAGGTTACGGATATCGTGGTGTTGGTTGTGGCTGCGGACGACGGGGTAAAACCTCAGACCATCGAGGCCATCCAGCATGCCCGGGCGGCTGAAGTGCCTATTATCATCGCAATCAATAAGATGGATAAACCGGAGGCCGCGCCAGACCGTGTCACCCAGGAGCTAAGCCAACAGGAGATAGTCCCGGAAGAGTGGGGCGGCGATACCATGTTTGTGCAGGTTTCGGCCAAGACCGGCGACGGTATTGATGCCCTGCTGGATGCCATTCTGCTTCAGGCGGAGGTGCTGGAACTTAAGGCAGTCGTAGACGCCCCTGCCAGAGGCATCATTGTTGAATCAAGCCTGGACAAGGGGCGTGGTCCGGTGGCCACTGTCCTGGTGCAGTCCGGTACCCTGCATG
>JBNKDM010000052.1:0-12924 GCA_050288245.1 Sedimenticolaceae bacterium | reverse complement strand
CCCTATCCCTCGCTGGAGGCGTCACTTCCCTGTGACGCCCCTGCGGGCCTGATCCTGTTGCGGTTCCGGTACTCGGCGGCGTCGCAGGAGATTTTGGGTGTCACCAACAGGCCCCGCGTGTTTTTACCGAGCATAACAATACTGTCGGAACAATAACGAGGCAATAAAGGACAGCCCCCAGTCTCAACACCGCCGTTATTCCTGCGCAGGCGGGACAAAAGCGCGTAGCGCGTTGAACGCCATTCAGGGCGGCACGAAAGGTGAGCGTAGCGAATAATCTATCTGTCAGGTTTTCCCGGCAGGCAGCAAGGGCAAACAATAAGGGACGCCGATTCCAGCCAGATTGTCTTCGCAGCCAGGCCGCGGGTAGATGCTTTATCGAACAGATATTATTGCTCTCGGGAGAGAGCTCCTGCATGACGCTCCGGCATTGTGGTTTGAAAGCTACATCCCATGATTCCATTTGTGCAAAACCTGCCAATAAAAATCACGGCGATTCATCGGAAATGTCCATTGCCATCTGTAGGTTAGATTGTGTTGCCGGATATTGATTGGTGCTGGCTCAACAGCAGCTTATTCGCAACATGTAACATCTCAGAAATAAGCCTGTAACAGATAAACCATAGAATGGCGCCTCCTAAAAAAATATATTTTGGAGTGAACAAATGAAAAAACAACTCTTAGCGGCCGCAGTCGCCACTGCGATTGTCGTCCCTATGGCAGCAAGTGCAGATGTTACCGTATATGGCAAGCTGCACTACAGCATAGACAGCATCGACTATGATTCCGGTGTTTCCGGCAGCATTATTGGTACCGGTAATGACTCTCTCGGCGCGGGTTATGATGGTCTTGGGGTAAACAGTCACGCATCCAGGTTTGGTATCAAGGGTTCCGAGGATCTGGGTAACGGCCTGAGCGCTGTGTTCCAGATGGAGTTCGGCATCAACGGTGATGATTTGGGCAGTGTCGCAAATAACCGCAACACCTATGTCGCCCTGGCCGGCAACTTTGGTGTGGCCGGTATCGGTCAGGTGGATACTCCATTCAAGAGCTCGACCGCCAGCCTGGAGCTGTTCGGTGATAGTACGGGCGACTACAACCAACTGGGATTCGATGACATCCGTGCGCAGGACGCCGTATTCTACATGAGCCCGAATTGGAACGGCTTCTCCTTCGTGGCCGCTGTGGTTATTCCTTCTGCCAGCACTGACTCTGACGGTGTGGAGGCCACCTCTCTCTCCGCCAGCTACAGTAATGGTCCTTTCTTTGCCACCCTGGCATATGAAAGCGTCACCGACCAGTGGGTAAATGATCTATTAGGTGTCGGTACCGGCCATGATTTTGACAAGTGGCGTCTTGGTCTGGGCTACACCGCCAATGGTCTGCATGTCGGCTTCATCTATGAAGACCGTAATATTGATAATGTTGATAGCATACCAGGTTATGCCGGTGTCAGTGATGACAGTCAGTCCTGGCAGCTTTCTGGGAGCTACACCGCAGGTAACAACACCTTTAAGGTTGCATATGGCCAGGCTGACGACTGGGGTATGGATGGCACCAAGGCTCCGTATGCCCTCAACGATGTCGACCAGTGGACTGTTGGGCTGGATCACAAGCTGAGCAGCCGCACCAAGCTCTATGTTACATACAGTGATTTTAATAGTGATACAGTTGACTCAGATTGGGATGCGCTCTCACTTGGAGTGGTACACAGCTTCTAAGCCGTTATTTCAGCCTGGTTAGTTGAACGGGGCCGGTAGGCCCCGTTTTTTGTGCAGCGGTGTAAGTTGTCTCCGTCATCCTATGGTAGCTGATCCCTGGATTATTTTGTTGTGTATTATCTGCAACATTTACCTGTGGCGGAGTGTTTTTTGTGGCTTCTGGGGTGGTATGGCTCATTATCTGAGCATACAATGCTGTATATATATGGGGTATATCTTGGTCGCAGTTACTATTAATGAATTCTGCTTTAAATTGAATAATAGTATATATAACAATATGTTATATATCGTTCGATGGCGCCTTGCCGGTCGATGCCAAAGGCCTGTGTGTTGTGTTTTTGCGACATAATGCAACTATGTGGTTTTTTTCAAAAAAATAGTTGCAAAACAGCATCGTCAGGTCTATAGTCATTCTTGCTGAACACAGAATTTTATATAGTTCGCTTTTAAACACACAATAAACGGGAGTTTCACAAATGAAAAAACAGCTTCTTGCAGCAGCAGTTGCCACCGCGATTGCAGCTCCTATGGCAGCTAGCGCAGACGTTACCGTATACGGTCAGCTGCACTACAGCATCGACAGCATCGACTATGATTCCGGCGTTTCTGGTTCAATTGAAGGCACTGGAATGGATTCACTGGCTGCTGGTTATGATGGTTCTGGCGTTAACAGCCACAACTCCAGATTCGGCATCAAGGGTTCTGAAGATCTGGGTAACGGCCTGAGCGCAGTGTTCCAGATGGAGTTCTCCATCGATGGTGATGATCTGGGTGGTGTTTCTAACAACCGTAACACCTATGTTGCCCTCGCAGGTAACTGGGGTGTAGCTGGTATCGGTCAGGTAGATACCCCATACAAGAGCTCAACCGCCAGCCTGGAGCTGTTCTCCGAGCAGGTTGGTGACTACAACCAGCTCTACTTCGATGATATCCGTGCCCAGGATGCCGTGTTCTACATGAGCCCGAACTGGAACGGTTTCTCTTTCGTAGCAGCTGTTGTTCTGCCTTCATCCAGCAACGACGCTGATGGCATCGAGGCTACCTCTCTGTCCGCTACCTACAGCAACGGTCCTTTCTTCGCCACCTTGGCCTACGAGGCTCTTAGTGGTGAGTATGTAGATGACATCTACTCTACTGCTAATGGTGCTACTGCTGTTGTTGATGGTCTTGTTACCAACGATTGGGATTATGACAAATGGCGCCTGGGCCTGGGCTACACCGCCAATGGCTTCCATGTCGGCTTCATCTATGAAGATCGTGACCTTGATAAGTTTGACGATGGTAAGTCCTGGCAGCTGTCCGGCAGCTACACCGCTGGCAACAACACCTTTAAGATCGCCTATGGTCAGGCCGAAGATATGGTCCGCGGCGGAACTATCGGATCTCCTGTTCTGTGGGCTAACGATGCTGAGCAGTGGAGCATCGGCCTGGATCACAAGCTGAGCACCCGTACCACGGTATATGCTACGTATTCTGACTTCAGTACAGATACAGCAAACACCGATTGGGATGCGCTGTCACTTGGTATCATCCACAAGTTCTAAGTTTGTATAATTAGAATTGGAGTGTTAAACGGGGCCTTCGGGCCCCGTTTTTTTTTTGGGTGAAAAATATTAGGGCCAATGGTTTAGGTATTTACATATAGAGATGTTGTTTATCGTTCGCTATGTCTTCGGCAACTGTATGCGGTAGATCTGTATAAGCAGATCTACCAGAAGTTGGGGGACGTGCAACGGCTACCGGCCAGATAAAATGTCTGGAACTGCATTATTAAAATCTACCCATCATGGCGGCTGACAGTAACCCCATATCTATCTCATTTTTGCAACAAAATTCACTATCGTTGGCCAGTTTTGGTCAAATGGACCAGATGCAATGATAAAATTGTCTTAAGAGGCAGGCTGCCATAGGTGATTTCGGTATGAAGAAGAATAATTGCGAAATATATAAATTTATTTGTGTTTACAGTATGTTATGTTGCGTGCTTGATTGTTGATCCATAGGGATAGAGGTTGACGTTATGCTGTAATTGTTATGAATGCAACAATGATGCGGAGCAAAATTGTTATAAATGTAACATATTGAAAACTGTGGTATTTTTCAAAAATAAGTGTTGCAATAGTGTCAAATCAGGTCTATATTCGACCCTGCTAAAGACAGAATTTTAAATTTTGTTCAGTTTAATCAATATCAATATATTTTGGGAGTTTCACAAATGAAAAAACAGCTTCTTGCAGCAGCAGTCGCCACCGTGATTGCGGCTCCTATGGCAGCTAGCGCCGACGTTACCGTCTACGGGCGTCTGCACTACAGTATCGACAGCGTCGATTTCGATTCAGGTGTTGGCGGCGCTCTTGGCGCAGCTGCGCTCCAAGACACTGGGATGGATACCGATGTCCAGGGCTTTGACGGCTCGCAGGTCAACAGCCACGACTCATTCTTCGGCATCAAGGGTTCCGAGGATCTGGGTAATGGTCTGAGCGCTGTGTTCCAGATGGAGTTCTCTATCAGTGGTGATGATTTGGGTGGTGTTGCTAACGACCATAACACCTATGTTGCCCTGGCAGGTAACTGGGGTGTGGCAGGTATCGGTCAGGTAGATACCCCATTCATGAGCTCTACCGCCAGTCTGGAACTGTTCGACCAGACCGTTGGTGACTACAACCAACTTTACTTCGATGATATCCGTGCTCAGGACGCCGTGTTCTACATGAGCCCGAACTGGAACGGTTTCTCCTTCGTGGCCGCTGTTGTTATTCCTTCAACCAGTAATGACGCTGATGGCATCGAGGCTACCTCTATTTCCGGTACCTACAGCAACGGTCCTTTCTTCGCCACCTTGGCCTATGAGGCTATCAGTGGTGAATACGTAGATGATCTTTACGCTACTGCTTTCCCTGCTGCTACAGACGGTATGGATTATGACAAGTGGCGCCTAGGCCTGGGTTACACCGCCAATGGCTTCCATGTCGGCTTCATCTATGAAGACCGTGATCTTGACCATGTTGGTGATGGCGACTCATGGGAGCTGTCCGGCAGCTACACCGCTGGCAACAACACCTTTAAGATCGCCTATGGTCAGGCCGACGATATGGTTCGTGACCATACCATCGGTTTTTGGGCCAATGATGTTGACCAGTGGAGCATCGGTCTGGATCACAAGCTGAGCACCCGTACCAAGGTCTATGCTGCGTACACTGATTTCAACAGTGACACAAATAACCTGGACTGGGATGCCCTGTCACTCGGTATCATCCACAACTTCTAAGTTTGTATAATTAGAAACTGAGTGATTAACGGGGCCTGCGGGCCCCGTTTTTTATTGGGTGAAATATGTTAGTGCTATATATGTGGATTTACGCCTGGCGCTGTTATTTGTCGCCGGCTATGGTTCCAGCAGCTGTGCGCCATTATCAGTGCCTAGGATAAGTAGGTCAGCGGGCCGTTGGGCAAACAGGCCGACGGTCACAACGCCGGTGATGTTGTTGATCTGCTGCTCCAGTTTTACCGGTTCCATGATCTCCAGGTTATGTACATCCAGGATCTGGTTGCCGTTATCGCTGATAAACCCTTCGCGCCACACCGGTGTTCCTCCGAGTTTTACCAGCTCCCGTGCCACCAGACTGCGCGCCATAGGAATGACCTCAACCGGCAGCGGGAATCTTCCTAACATCTTCACCAGCTTACCTGCATCCGCAATACAGATAAATCTCTTGCTGACCTGTGCAATGATCTTCTCGCGGGTAAGCGCTCCGCCACCGCCTTTGATCAGTTGCAAGTGATGATTTGATTCGTCTGCGCCATCCACATACAGCTCCAGCTCCCCGGCAGCATTTAGGTCTATGACAGATATGCCGTGCTGTTTGAGTCTCTGGGTAGAGGCATCAGAGCTGGAGACGGCGGCCTCCACACGTGGTTTTATCTCTGCCAGCAGATCGATGAAGTGGTTTACTGTAGAGCCCGTACCTACGCCAATGATGCCTTCATCAAAATATTCCAGTGCTGCCTCTGCAGCTATGCGTTTTTGCTGGTCAGCGGTCATGCAGATACTCCGGTATGGTTGAGGTGTCCGGATATGATAGCCTTGCAAACAACTTAAGTCATGGTGGTTTTGAATCTGGGAAGCTAAGAGTATGTCTGAACGATATGTAGAGAAGATATTGCGTGCGAGTGTATATGAGGTTGCGCAGGAAACGCCACTGGAATACATGCCGATACTCTCAGGCCGTCTGAATAATCATATTCGGCTGAAACGTGAGGATCTGCAATCGGTATTCTCATTCAAGCTGCGTGGCGCCTATAACAAGATAAGTAGCCTGAGGCCTGAGGAGCGTGCCAGGGGGGTGATTACCGCATCTGCTGGTAATCATGCTCAGGGTGTGGCGCTTGCAGCCAGCAAGCTTGGCATAAAGTCACTTATCGTAATGCCGAAAACCACTCCCAGTATCAAAGTGAGGTCGGTGCAGGGTCTTGGGGGTAAGGCTCTGCTGCATGGGGATTCCTATGATGATGCCTACGAATATGCTATGGAGCTTGCGCAGAAAAATAATCTGCTATTTGTGCATCCATTTGATGATCCCGAGGTTATAGCTGGGCAGGGCACTATAGGTGTTGAGATGCTGCGCCAACACGCAGGCCCACCTCACGCGATTTTTATCCCGGTAGGGGGTGGAGGGCTTATTGCTGGTGTCGGCGCATACGTAAAGTACGTCTATCCAGAGGTGAAGATCATCGGTGTGGAGCCGGAGGAAGCCCCTAGCATGCAGCAGGCCATTAAATTAAATCGGCGCGTGCGGCTGAAACAGGTCGGTATATTCGCCGACGGAGTGGCAGTTCGGCAGATTGGGAAAGAGAATTTTCGTGTCGCGAAACAGGTAGTCGATGACATGGTCTTGGTGACAACCGATGAGATATGTGCCGCAATCAAGGATCAGTTTGATGATACTAGAGCGATTGTTGAACCTGCAGGTGCGTTGGCGGTTGCAGGGTTAAAACGCTATGTAAAAGAGCGGGGGATTGGCGGCGAGCATCTGCTGGCGATTGCCAGCGGTGCCAATATAAATTTTGATCGTCTGCGGCATGTGGCAGAGCGGGCAGATCTTGGGGAGAGTCGGGAGGCTCTACTTGCAGTCAGGATACCGGAACGTCCCGGTAGTTTTTTGGAATTTTGCCGTGCGTTGGGCAAACGTAGTGTGACCGAGTTTAATTATAGGTATAGAGATGCCAGCGATGCCTATGTGTTTGTTGGGATAGAATTGACCCATGGCGATCAGGAGCGATATGAAGTGATTGCTCAGCTGGAAAGCAGTGGCTATTCGGTAACTGATATGACCGAGAATGAACTGGCTAAACTACATATACGTTATATGGTCGGAGGGTACGCGCCAGCAATAGTCGAGGAGAGTTTGTATAGAATAGAGTTCCCAGAACGACCTGGTGCTCTACTGGATTTTCTTTCACACATGGGACAACGTTGGAATATCAGCCTGTTCCATTACAGAAACCATGGGGCTGCCTATGGCAGAGTGTTGATGGGGGTTCAGGCACAAAGGGATAATAGGCATAAACTCAAGACGGTTCTTAGGCAGCTGGGCCTCTCCTGCTGTGAAGAAACAGATAATCCTGCTTATCGTCTGTTTGCCAGTTCCGGTGGGGTATCAGATTAACCTTATGTGGAGGTCTTGCGCGTGATTGACATAAGGATTATGTGGTATTAACAAAAAAGGCCCGCAATAGCGGGCCTTTTCTGATTTTACGCAGATCTAGCGTTTCTTGCGAGGCGTGACCTTACGCGGTCTCAGCGTGGTTTTCTTTTTCGCTGGTGCCTTCTTCTTGGCTACGGTCTTCTTTTTGGCCGGAGCTTTTTTCTTAGCGACCTTTTTCTTGGCGGCTACCTTCTTTTTAGCGGGAGCTTTTTTCTTGGCAACCTTTTTCTTGGCTACTGTTTTTTTCGCTGGTGCCTTTTTCTTTGCCACGGTCTTCTTAGCAGTCGCCTTTTTAGCGACTGTCTTCTTCTTTGCTGCTCTCTTGATTGCCATTTCGTCCCCTCCAAAACATAGTTAGCAAAAAGTCATTAGTGAGTATAATAAAGTATTTGAAAAATACCAGTATTTTAAGCGGTGAAATTATTGAGATGTTGTGATTTGAGAAATGAGATCATACAGCCTTAGCCAATTAATTTTGTTTGCTTTATGATTTTTGCGCCACCATATTATTCTTGATTGCTAAATCCGGCTAAAGAAGTAAGATGGAATTTAGTCAGATCTATTCCACATCTTTATGTATCAACTTCAAGGCGGCATGTATTTATTCAAAATTTGCTTTGTTGGCCGCAGGTATATATACGTGACTCCGTAACTATTCCATCCAGCGGTATATCCCAAACGTTAGTTTCGATAGAATCAATGCGCTGAAGTTCATGTGCCATACCAATGAGCCTTGGAGTATGCCATCTGCTTCTGGTCTTCAGATAGGCAAAAGTTCTGTCATAAAATCCCCCCCCCATTCCTATTCTGTTTCCGCTGGTATCAAAGGCAACCAGTGGCAGCAACACTAGGTCCAAGCTCCATGCGGGGATTGGTTTACGTCTATGAATGTCCGGTTCAGCAATTCTGTACTTGTTGCGGATCAAACTGTCGCCAAATATATATTCTGAAAACCAAAGACGATTCGGTAACATTGGACGAAGGGAAGGCAAATAACAGTGTTTACCTTGTTTCAGAATCCTTGGGAGCAGGTAGCTGATGTCTATTTCACCGTCATGTGCAAGATAGATTCCGATCCTGTGGCTGTTACGAAATAGACTGGAGCCAGCCAGGATCTTGAGTGCCGCCAGGCTGTGACTATGTTGTTCCGCTTTGGATAGTGCGCGTCGTTGCGTACGTATATCGCGACGAAGCTGTTTTTGTTGTTGCAAGGTTAGGAGATTCCGGAATTAAGAAGACATTCCCCGTAAATGCCGCTGCGTATCATCGTTCTTGAACCTTTAGGTTCAAGTGGGGCCACCAGTTCCGCCTAAGGCTCTCCACTCATGGTGGATCTGCACACTGGCGTCAGCATTTTGTCCCCTGGGTATTAAGTAGGCTCAAGAAAATACCCGATCTGCTGGCGTACACAACAGGGAATGTCCGTAACTTTGCCTCGCATCATCAACATTGCGTTGTTGATGTGGCTAACTCTAAAGCTAGACCCTTTCTGGCTAAAATTCCAGTTGTTTATTTGATGAGAGTGCCGTTTCGATTTTGTCCTGCAAGCGCATAAAGCGTCTGCTGGTGGCAATACTGCCGGAGATTGAGCTTGTGCGCTGGTCTAGCAGCTCGTGTGCGATATTTAGTGCGGCCATGACCGCAATCCTTTCAATCCCGATTATTTTGCCGCTGTCGCGGATTTCACGCATCTTCATATCCAGGTGGCGTGAGCTTTCAAGCAGTTTTTCTTTCTCCTCCGGCAGACAGGCGATTAGATACTCCTTGTCAAGGATATACACGGTTACAGGTATTGGCTTATCGCTCACGATCCGGTTTCCATGGATTTGAGTCGGGTAATCATGGCCTCAACACGGTTTTTAGCCAATTCTGTCTTCTCAATCAGCTCGGCGCGTTCTGCTACCAGATTCTCCTGGGTAGTCAAAAGCGAGTTGTTCTCATCGCGCAAACGGCTGTTCGTCTGTATGAGTTCATCTACTCTTGCTTCCAGCCTTTGCAGGTCATCTTCGGTTATGTTGATATCTTGGTCGCTCATGGTTTCCAATATAGAGTGCGTAGGTTGTTGGGTCAACGGTCAAGGGCCTGTTGCATAGCAGTATAATGGATATTTTGCCTTTGTATTGTATGTTTTTTATTGTCGGGCGAAGGAAGATAATCATAGTTTGAGGTTGATCAAAATTTATCTCAGTTGAGGGGGCATGCTATGATCAGTTTTTGGCTGTTTTTTGACTAATCAGGCGGTTCTGCACAAGGAATTTCCATGCAAATTGATTATGAATATGTAGTGCAGTGTCTGTCTGATGCTGGGGTGGACTCTAGCGCATCCGGGGCACATGGCATGCTGAGCGGGTTGATATGTGGCGGTGAGAAGAGTGTTCGGCACAAATTATCTGGCGAATGGTTTTCATTTGAGGAGAGAGAAGATCCGGTTGTTGTTACATGCCAGACCGCTATGGACGATCTTGCCCAGACGATATACGCCTGCATTGATGGAGAAGACTTTGGGTTTCCGCTGCTTCTGCCGTATGAAGATGCTCCACTGCAACAGCGAGCTATTGCAGTGCGCGATTGGTGCGAAGGTTTCCTTTACGGGGTCGGTCTGGCTGTGGCTGAAAGCGAAACCGGGTTACCCGGTCAGGTCAAAGAGACACTGAATGATCTGTCGGAGATCAGCCGTATGGAGGTGGATGATATCTCCGGGGATGAAGAGGAAGAGGTGGCATTGACCGAGCTGACTGAATTCCTCTGGGTTGCTGCCATGCTGGTGTATGAAGAGATGGCCTCTGAACAGCGGGAACAATCGGAAAAATGACCAATAAAGAGTTTGCCAAGCGGCGGCGTCAGCTCATGCGCATGATGGGCGAAAACAGCATTGCAATATTGCCGGCTGCGCCTGTGGTGAAAAGAAACCGGGATGTTGAGTATCGCTATCGCCCTGATAGTGATTTTTACTACCTTACCGGATTCCCGGAGCCGGAGGCGGTGGCTGTGCTAATACCAGGGCGCAGCCATGCAGAGTATGTACTGTTTTGTAGAGACAGGGATGCCGAGAAAGAGCGCTGGGATGGCGCGCGTGCCGGGCACGAAGGCGCAATAGAGGAGTATGGCGCCGATGACGCCTTCCCCATCGGTGATCTGGATGAGATCCTGCCACGGATGCTGGAGCAGTGCGAGAGGGTGTTCTATGCAATGGGCTGTAACCCGGCACTGGATAAACTGATGTCTGAATGGATCAGTCAGATCCGCGGTAACTCCAGATCAGGGGTGCATGGGCCTCTGGAATTTATCGCCCTTGACCACTATCTGCACGATATGCGCCTGTATAAGAGTCGCTCCGAGATTGCCCAGATGCGCAGAGCCGCCAAGATATCAGCGCAAGCGCACAAACGCGTGATGCGCGCCTGTCGTCCCGGTATGCAGGAGTACCAGCTCGAGGCAGAATTCATCCATGAGTGTTCTGTCAGAGGAGCCCGACATCAGGCCTATCCGGCCATCTTTGGAAGTGGCGGAAATGGTTGTGTCTTGCACTATATTGATAACAGTTCCGAGCTGCAGGATGGTACCATGCTCTTGGTGGATGCAGGCTGCGAGTTCAACTACTACGCCTCAGATATTACCAGGACCTTCCCGGTCAATGGGGTATTCAGCAAACCACAACGAGCTATCTACGAACTGGTACTCCGTGCTCAGGAGGCGGCCATCGATAAGGTAAAGCCAGGTAATCACTGGAATGATCCGCATCTGGCAGCGGTCAGGGTGGTGACCAGAGGGTTGAAAGTGCTGGGTCTGCTCAAAGGGAGCCTTGCGACTTTGCTGAAGAGCGAGGCATATAAAGAGTTCTATATCCACCGTACCGGACATTGGTTGGGGATGGATGTGCATGATGTGGGTGACTATAAGGTGGATGGGGAGTCAAGGCTGCTGGAAGCAGGCATGGTGCTCACTATAGAACCTGGAATCTACATACCTGCAGGGAGTAAGGGTGTAGCCAAAAAATGGTGGGATATAGGCGTTCGTATTGAAGATGATGTGGTGGTTACCAGGGATGGCTGTGATGTACTTAGTAAGGACGCGCCAAAAACAGTAGACGAAATCGAAGCCTTGATGGCCGGTTAGTCCGACAGAGATACTTTCAAATATATATATCCGGCGGTGACTCGTGTCTGGTCGTTGATCAGAACCGTGAGATCTGCAAGATTACGCCGGTAAAACGGAACAGAACAATGGGATTGAAGACAGCTTTATTTGATACGCACAACGAGATGGGGGCGCGTATGGTCCCCTTTGGTGGTTGGGATATGCCGCTGCATTATGGTTCGCAACTCAAAGAGCATCATGCAGTGCGCCAGCATGCCGGGATGTTTGATGTATCCCATATGCTGGCACTGGATATCTCTGGTGCCGAGAGTGAAGAGTTTTTACGCAGGTTGCTGGCGAATGATGTAGCCAGACTCAAGCAGCAGGGCAAGGCTTTATACAGCTGCATGCTGAATCCGGACGGCGGTGTTATTGATGACCTGATCGTATATTTCATGGCTCCGGGGCGTTACCGCATGGTGGTCAATGCCGGTACCGCCGAAAAGGATATGGCCTGGATGGAGCAACAGGCACAAGGCGCTGAGGTTAAGCTTCAGCCCAGGCGTGATCTGGCCATGATAGCGGTTCAGGGGCCGCAGGCGCGTGCTCTGACAATGCCACTATTGCCTCAGAGGCTACAAGGCCCAGTCTCTGAGCTAAAGGGTTTCTTCGCGGTAGAGGATGGTGACTGGCTGGTTGCCCGTACCGGTTATACCGGTGAGGATGGGTTTGAGCTATCTATGCCGGCTGCGGATTCAGCTGCATTCTGGAACGCCCTGTCCGCTGCCGGTGTTGCTCCCTGCGGTCTGGGCGCGCGCGATACCTTGCGTCTGGAGGCGGGGATGAATCTATACGGACACGACATGGATGAGTCAACATCGCCTCTGGAGTCGGGGCTGGGATGGACCATCGCCTGGGAACCGCAGGAACGGGAATTTATCGGGCGTCAGGTACTTGAGGCCCAACGCGATAAGAGTGACAATCTAGAATTTGTGGGGCTGGTGCTGGAGGGGCGCGGCGTACTGCGTGACCATCTCAAGATCTTTTCCGGTGATGAAGAGATAGGTGAGATTACCTCAGGCGGTTTTGGCCCCACTCTGGATAGATCCATCGCCCTGGCCCGTCTTCGTGCCGGCTGTGGTGATAGCTGTGAGGTGGACCTGCGTGGTAAGCGTCTTGCGGTTCGGGTGGTAACTCCACCCTTTGTGCGCCATGGAGAGGTCAAGGTATAGGGAGCCTCTGTTTCGGTTCCTAAATCAACAACCGCCTATTAATAAGAGGGCAGAACAATTATGAGCAATCTACCAGCA
The DNA here is from genome assembly GCA_050288245.1 of Sedimenticolaceae bacterium. Taxonomy (GTDB): domain Bacteria; phylum Pseudomonadota; class Gammaproteobacteria; order Chromatiales; family Chromatiaceae; genus JAAGZL01. The sequence continues at coordinate 111 of JBNKDM010000052.1, read as the reverse complement.
GAATTGAAATACGCCAAGACGCACGAGTGGGTACGGGACGAGGGAGATGGCACCGTAACCGTCGGCATTACCGACCACGCCCAGGGGCAGTTGGGTGATCTGGTCTTTGTG
>JBNKDM010000051.1:0-12976 GCA_050288245.1 Sedimenticolaceae bacterium | reverse complement strand
TTAACTGCCAGTATCCCAAATACGGTACCGGCGATCCTATTTAAATATACCTGCATTCTAGGTGAACGACGCAGCCAGTTGCCGAGAGTTCCGGCCAGCAGCGCTATCGCACAAAATATCACCAGCGCGATACAGATAAATAATCCACCTAACAAGAGTATCTGTGGAGCGATATTCCCATACTCCGGAGATGCAAACAGCGGCAAAAAAGCCAGAAAGAAAATCGACACCTTGGGATTGGTAATATTCATGATAATGCCACGCCGGTATAACGCGCCACTGGAACGTAGATTTGAGCCTGGCACCTCCAGCATGCTCACCGATGCCCGGAATGCCCGCCACGCCAGGTATGCCAAGTACACTGCTCCAACCATCTTCAGGACGGTAAAGGCGATAACCGAGGTCTGAAATATTGCTGCCACCCCGAGAGCCACGGCAGTTGTATGTACAATCAAGCCGGTACAAAGGCCAAGCGTAACCATCACTCCCGACCTTTTACCGTACAGGGCTGACTGAGTAAGGACAAAAATATTATCCGGCCCAGGCGCAATACTCAGCAGTACTGATGCGATGACAAAGGTAACAATAGACTCAATGGGAATCATCTTTTTTCAAGATAAAATAGTAAAATAGGACGCAACTGTTATCTTATGAACTTGTCACAACCCAATACCAAACGCTCGTAGCCAAAAAGTAAAATGCGATAACCTCGAATGTAAGCAGAACCAGGTAATACCATAATCTATTGAGCAATCCTGTAGGAAGCAGTGTCCCTACTTTGGTGATTGCGAGAAACATCAATGAATAGTAGGTATAATAGTACCCCTGCGTAATTACCAGTTTAGAGACAAAGAACAGACTGAAATTCAGCAGAATCAGTACGTTGCTGGTACGATCCAGATTTGACCAGTAGATCATCCTCTGCTCTGTAAACGATCTTTCCAGTTGTTCACGCATACCCATTACAGTTTCTCAGAATCTGTCTTGAATCACCACCTCACCCAGCGGCAGCTGCCCACCGCGCGGCATCGCCTCTTTAATCCCTTTTCCGATAGCCACGAACATGGCAATCACATGGTCTTCAGGCAGGTTAAGCAGCTTGCCGACGGCGCTGAAATCGAAACCATCCATGGGGCAGGAGTCGTACCCCATACCCTTGGCTGCCAACATCAGTGTTTGCGCAGCTATGCCGCAGGAGCGCATCGCCTCATCACGCTGTACCTGGTCATGTCCGCGATAGTAGTTATCGATTGCCGGCACCAAAAAGTCACTTACCTCTGCAGGGGCGTTGCGCCAATAGCGCTCCGGCTTCTTCTCCCACGCTTTCAGATCGGCACATAGAACAATGAACAGAGAGGCGTCGGTAACCTGCGCCTGATCCCAGGCAACTGCGCGGATCTCGCGCCGCAGCTCCGGGTCGTTAACAACTACGAATCGCCAGTTTTGGATATTGAATGCCGTTGGCGACAACAGCGCCAATGACAGCAGACGCTCGATCTCCTTATCACTCATACGGTGCTCAGCATCGTAATACTTCACTGCACGCCGCTGGGCAATAGCATCAAAAGTGTTCATTGTGTCTCCTCCTGTTGCATAGATTGTCAGCCAATAGCGCCCTTAACACCCTCGATGAGCATCTGCACCCCCACGACAGCGAGCAACAGTCCCATCAGGCGTGACACAACCTTTATCGCATTCAGGCCAAGAACCTTCGAGAGCCAATGGCCTGCGGTAAATGCAATAAAGGTCACGGCACACATGGCTCCGAATGCCGTCAGCACTCTCACGATCTCGGCAAGAGTAGATTCAGCAGCAAAGTTCATTGCGGTAGCGATGGTTCCAGGACCTGCGAGTATTGGTATACCCAGGGGAACAATGGCCATATCAACCACCGATTCAACACTCTTAGCATTATCATCCTGGCTGGGTACATGCAGAGAGGAGTGCTGCCCCTGCAGCATATGAAATCCGATCACACCTATCAGGATGCCGCCGGCGATACGAAAGGCCGGCAGGGTGATCCCAAACGTCGCGAAGATCGCGCGCCCGGCTACAGCAAACAGAGCAACAATGGTGAAGGCTACAAGCACAGAGCGGAGCGCAATCAGACGACGGGTGTGCGCGTCGACATCATCAGTAAGAGTTACAAATAGAGAGGAGTTGGCTATCGGATTCATGATTGCGAAGAAGGCCATGAATACTGTAAAAAAGTGTATTGCAGAACTGCTCATAATCATGCCCGGTGAATGGTTATGGAGAGAGATGTCATCCCATGCCTAGTTATCCGTTTGCTTGCCTTGTTTGGCCTTTATTTCATTCGCATTATCCATAACTTCCGAAATCGCATTCCTGATGTTTTGGTTACTGCTGTCGGTAAATTTCTGGCATGTTTTATATACCAGCTCGTGTTGCAATGCATTTGAGGAGAGCGACCACTTTGCAGCTCCGACCAATAGTATGGCATTAATTCTTGAATCCTTCTCATTCGAGTCTGTCGGCAAAGCAAGGACGCTGATAATTCTCTCTACATACTCAGGATCTCCTGATGCCATAAATGTCGCCCACAACATATCCAGCATTGCAGGATAGTCTATCGGGACAGTTTTTAGATCTAGTGCGGGGATTTGTCTTATTGTCTCTATAGTTTTTCTTGCCTTGGCACCTGGCCAATTTTCTAAAGCCTTTAACGCATTGGGTGTATTGGCCTGCCATAGCGCCTGCAGAAGATAGAGCTCTACATTTTGGGGTATTTCATGTAATCCCTTCTCCCAACCGGGGATTCTGTCTTTGTTTTGCCGAAAAAACTCAGCAAGAAACATGACGAGTGGCGCCACCGAATCCGGCTTATCAAAAAAGCCGGACTGAAACATCGCCTTTATGTTTTCGATATCCCGGTCTGAGTGCGGAGTCATATAATAATATGTTAACCACTTGCTGAGTTTTTCTGCGGCATCGGCACCCGGTTGCGGATGCGCTTTGACAGCTCTTTCAGCGGAGACGGAAAAGGTACGAGTCAGGACAAAGGATGATTTCTGAATATGATCTGTTACCCTTATTTCAACTGTATACGTTCCAGTGGGATCTGATGGCTCAATTATGACTTTTGCATAGCCGACCCCAAGCTCCAACATACCATCCGGTGGTGCCGGTTTGTTCTGCCATATCTCCACTTGCGGCATATCTGCGTAGACCGTTCCATCCGGACGCAGAATTTTAACATCACCACTCACATTGCACTTGCCGGATGCATCTGCCTGACAGCCACTGAATATAACAGGTGTTATTAACGCTTCTCCTCTCCCAATTTCAGATACTGTATCAAACTTCACAACCGCAGATGGTGTCTGCCAGCGTTTAAAAAACTCTTTTTCATCCCCTATAAGTAGAAGTTGCGCGCCAAAATCACCGCTGGATTTCATCCATGCTGTATCTTCAACAGGATGACCCTGCATGTCATTCCATTTTGCATAACAGAGTGCAGGCAGCAGCAGGATAAATAATATAGGTATACGCAGAATATTTTTCATATCGTAACTTCCATGGATGATAGGGACAGTATGCATGCATCTTCCTATAGGCAAGATTCAAATGAAACCATGCATACTGTTCCCATACTTACCGGTACAGGTTTTATACTCCTCACCCCGCCTTCAAACTGTTTGCACAGAAAAGATATGTTGGCCCCGCACCCTGCACAATAATAAATTGGCATCATGTTGATGAATAAACTATTGAATTGACGATGTCCTCCCAGGAGATACTTTCGTTTTGCGGCCTGTCTCAACGACATTACGACAATCGTCCAATGATTTCGCCCCACTGGACGTACGAATGCATGAGCACTGGAAGTGCAGCAAATCCGCATGCGATTTGGAATGCTCTGCTGCGATTTCCGTCGAGGAGATTTCATCTTCTGCTCGATTGGCATTCGCGGAATCCATTATCTTCGTAAATTCGTAAGGACGATAGACGGCGGATGCGTTCGGATGCGAATCCAAATACCGTGTATAGCCCACAAAACCGGTTCCTGCTTTATCTGCATGTCTCATTGCCTTCGCTTGAGTCATCATACGGTTACTCCGGGCGTTTTCACGGGCATGTACCAATGTCTCACCCACAAACATGAGCAAGTCAAGAACTGATGTCGCTACCTTTTCGGTTGCAACTCTGGTTCGCTGATTGCGCGCCCACTCGCGGTACAACTCTGCCAGCCGCAGATATTGCTTTTGCGCTATATCACATGCATCGCCGGCCTCACGATATCGCTTTATATCAAGAAAGTGTCCTGCCATAGCTTCATGCAGAAAGGCGTCCATAGATATACCCTCGATTGTAGCACTGTCGAAATCTGGCTTAGCGCCACGCGCATAAAGCCGAACAGCGAGAGCCTTTTGGCGAGTCTGGCAAGCGAGGGCAAGCGGTGACAGGCCATCCGTTGCGCTGCCATTGGGATTGGCCCCGTGATCAATGAGCAGGTCCAGCAGGCTGGGATCGACTCCTGCCGCAATCGAGAGCAGCAATACACTGTAGCCCTGCCTGTTCGACGCCTGCGTGTCCGCCCCTGCCTTGATCAGTCGCTTTATCACCGCAGCATCTGACGACATAACTGCAGCCATTAATGGTGTAAGGCCGCTATTATCTGCGACACCTGCATCGGCGCCATTCTTAAGAAGTAGGCCGACAAGTTTTTCGTCGGCAGCATTTATAGCGTAGTAGAGAGCCCGTTTGCCGAAAGAATCCTTACTGTCTATACGAGCGCCTACTGCCAGCAGATATTTCGCTGCAGCATAGCTACCTGCTCGCGCTGCCAGCATGAGCGGAGTTAAGCCAAAACCATGGATGGCGCGGTTAACGTCTGCATGACCATCGACCAGCAAACGTACACTAGACTCATCTGTGCTTCCAAATCCGTGCTTGTTCATGAGATCAAGTAATGGCGTCATACCCTGCTTGTTTGGATGATCTATCGGGGCACGGGCTTTCACCAGGAGCCTGACCATAGTGCTGCTGTTTCCATCGGCTCTGACGGCAAACGACAAGGCGCTGTCGCCATGGTCGCTCAATGCCTGTGCGCGTGCACCTGCGGCCAGCAGTTTGCGGGCCACCTCTGGTTGATTGGCGCGCGCCGCGAGCATTAGCGGTGTTATGCCCTGTTCCGACAGCGAATTTGGCCTGGCACCGGAACGGAGGAGAAGTTCGACAATATCCACATCTCCAGTTTCTGCCGCAACATGCAGAGGCGAATTACCGTCGTCGGCGATATGATTGGGGTCAGCACCATGTTGCAATAGATCAGCTACTACCGGCGATCTGCGACCAGCTACCGCATAAAAGAGCGGAGTCTTGCCAAAGCCGTCTACCTGGTCGATATTGGTACCCGATACGATTGCTTTATTGAGTGCAACCACGTTGCCAGATCCTGCTACCTGATGCAGTTTATCAGGAGATGCAGAGATCAAAGTTGGCGTTCCGCATGAAGAAGTGCCTAATATCACTAGTGCCAGAACAAGTAGTCCAGGCAATCGAATGGCGCGCGAAATTAAGTGGGGGCCTAGTGGCAGCTGCATGCGTTGTCTACTGGGTGTAATCACCGTGGCGTTGCAGGCATACCTGGTTCAACTTCGTATACGTTATCTCCGCTCAGCTGGCTTGCAGCCACCATTCTCTTGCCCTCCGCCTCATCAAGTGGGCTGATTTCCAAGCCGCCGATGCGACTGGCCGCATAGAAGAAGTAACACTTTCCTGCTTCCGCAGTGAAGCGCAACGAAACATTGTTCGCAAGGGCGAGCTGGACATCAAGTACATGGCTACGTGGAAGCACAGTGGTGTACAGATAGGATTTTGGTGGAAGCGTACCGAACTCTTTATGATCAAGAAGCAACGTTAGGGATGCGCCCATGGCAACGAACTGGGTTGGGCGGATCACGTAAATAGCTGCCCGGTCGGCTGGTGGCGCAAATGCCTGCGCCTCCCGGGTAAAGGATTCCGATGCCTTATAGATCGGTGCCGCACAGGCAGTCAACACAATACAGACCAAGGCTGCTACTAAATATCGAAACAAAGTGCCGTTCATAGCATTTTCCCATTTTATAATTTGCGAGCTACTTGGGATTGAGTCCCATCTCCCTGGCTACGTTTCCGGAGAATTCGTTTGCAATACGACTCGATGTGCCTCTGTAGACCTTCCGCGTCAATCTCACTGCATGGGACTTCAGCGCAGCGAAATCGTCATTCTCAAGATAAATCTTGTCCTTGGCCAGTGGCAAGGCGACAACCTGGTGGGAAAGCACATCTCCCGACCATATAATTTTATTTTGAAGTAGGTCGACAAACCAGAAACGGTTGTGGAAGAACTCCTCAGCGCCCGGGTTAAGTTTATAGTCGTAGACGTGAAAACCATCCCAACTGATGAGGATGAAGTTCTGGTATCCCTTGCGCAGAAGAACATCGCGCACTTGCGGCACAATCTTCTGAAGCACTTTTGGGGTAAGCTCGCTAACTGGAGTACGCCGCGTGAAATGATCAGTACCGCGGCGCCTGTACTGTTCGCGATCCAGTGCAGAGATATCACTCAACTGCTTTTTCAGTGAGACAAACTGGCCAATCTCAGCATCAGTCAAAGCAGCAAAAAGTGAGCGCACTTGGAAGCCCAGCCTTGACAGTTCAGCGGTGTGAACAGCAGATAGATCCCGATTCGAATCCCAAACAGGTCCATAACTTGTAAGCTGCCGATCAATGCCAAGCATCATGCCCTGATACCAGTACTCAATCTGATCGGCACTATCGATAAATGCAACAACTCCGGGGCGATCACGAAGGCTTGCAAGCGATTCTGTATTAATCGGTTGATTGGTTACGCAACCACTGGCCAGAATTACCAGGGTCAGAAGCAGTAATCGGTGCATTTATAAATTCCCTTTCTTGGCAAGCTGTCTACTCGACAAAGGGCCCCCTTGTCCCGGGGTTCCACCATACCAAAACGGCGATCGTAGCTTACGGCTGGGTGATAGTATAATGAACGATCTATATCCTGTCGAAGGAAAAACCGTTTCAGAGAAAAATTTCCACTAATATTAGAAAATATTACTCTCTGCCCAGCCCTGCACCGTCTTTTACGGCAACTTAATGGTATTAACACTGTCTCTAAGTTCTGACTCATATTGTGAGAACTCTTCCTTGGTAGAGTTAAAGTTGAATATAAGCATATCCTTGCCATAGCTGGTAACCAGCATAATATTGTGTATATCCGTATCTATGGCATTGGAGGTCATCTCAAGATATATCCACTTTTTACCGGATATATCGATAACCTCTCGTTTTATCCACTCAATACCCGGAACAACACGGTCAAATACGGTTTTAAAACTGTTCATCAGTCCGGATAATGGCGCAGCTGAAATATCATTTGGTTTTATGTCATAGGCAATGGTCGTCGCTCCTGATGCATTCCCGATCACCCATCTGGGCGCTCTGCTACTAGGCCACTTGGCATCAATAATCTCCTGGGGCAGAGGCACAAATTCATCCGGCGCATCAAACGTGATGCCTGAATCAGCTACAGTGATCTCCTTAGCTAAACAGACAGAGGTTAGTGCGATCATAATTAAACCAAATACGATTTTCATATTAAGCACCTATAAATAATGATGGGTTAGCGCACAGCAACCTATTGCCATTGCTTTACGTCTACGTTACAACCTCTCAACTTGCAATACAATATTCTATAATGCTCTTACAGTGGATAGCAGAGGTGTTCAGAAATGGAGTGCCATCCCCTCCCCTGTCAATAGCAGCGGCAGCTCGGCAGACCCCAGGATCAGTGAACCAATACCTTCTGCATCAACCATCCTGGTTACAATAGCCAGTAACTCCTCTCTGGTAGAGTCCTTGAAGATTCCTAATTCGATTTCCGAAAACAGTTTTTCATGGATAAACAGCTGCTGCTCTGCAGGCACGATGATCGATATGCCGTTAGCAGCGAATGGTTGTTGGTAAAAATCCGCCTCCATGGTAGGTTTTGTACCCATCAGACCAATATTCTTTAATCCCATCTCCTGAGCCCTGGCGCAGGTACTCTCAACAATACTCACTAGTGGTATGGGCGACTTTGCTGCAATCTCCTTAAACACGATACGTGGTGTGTTAGACGCAATTGCGGCAAACTCAGCACCGGCCTGATGCAGGACACAAATATTTTGCAATAACAACTCAGAAATCCTATGCCACCGCATTACAAAAGCATTCATGCCTTACAACAGAAGTCTGACAAATTTCTTGTAGTAGATACATGCAAATGCTTACTTCGTAATGGCACTCCTAATGTTGACTGGTTTCACGATGGGATTCATCCAACTACATCAGGATTTAAAAGGGTATTTAATAAAGTATAGAAGGATGCGATAGCGGCGAATCATTGGCCTTTGTAGAAAACGAATGGCCAGGAGAATTTCTGGCAATATCAGGTTAAAGCGGCGCACTCTTGTTTACCAAGAAAGCATGATTAGAAAGTAGTACAAGAAAAAGTGGCGGAAGAGTTAAAATATCTTCCCTCCGCCCCTTTATTGAAATTCTTAGGGATTTCGCTACCGCCGCATATTGCGCGCTATCTCAGTATAGCGATCCATCTCCAGACGCTCAAAATGTCAGCCAATGCTGCAGAAACATAGGTGAGTGCGCAGGCCTTTAGAACCTGCCTTGCCGCCGGCATGTACTCACTGGGGACATAGCCAGAGCCCAAAATTGGCAGTGCCTTAGAAAAACTCGCATCGAATTCTCCCGGTAGAACCATTGCGTGCAAAGCAACAGACGATAGCATAGTTATCAGACCGGTTAATACGACTAAAACTATTGCACCAGGACTTCTTGTGAGAACACCAAGCAGCGGTGAAACAGCCAAAACATATATTCCAATATTTTGTGCTAACTGAGCCATGTGAGAATACTTGTCACGCAACCTGGCTATGGGTTCGGCATTATTATACTGAATTGCATGCCCCACCTCATGGGCGGCAACTGCTATAGCCGTAATGGATTTTCCGTCGTAAACTTCAGGGGACAAGCCAACTGTTTTGGTAATTGGTGAGTAATAGTCCTCATCTCTCTTTGTTTTTTCAACTACCACACCTTCCAGGTTAAATCGCTTTATTAGGTGCAGAGCTAACTCTGACCCGGTGCCGGGCATATTCTCTAGATGGGTATTGTGCTTTCTAAGTACATACTTCACCCATAAATGCGGACCATACACCAAGAGAGCAATCGCAATAATCAGGAACAGATATAGCATAGATATTTGGGCTATTTGGGATAGGCGTAAGTACCAAATTAATTAGTGTAATCCAGGGACAGTTTACTTAATTCATATATCCCCACCGGATACTCAACGGCACTTATATACAGCTATGATCCCACATTGGAGATTTCATCGACAATTGCTTCTGAAATTAAATTGATATCCTGCAGTTCATCATCAGCGCCCCAGTTGAATGATGCTATTTCAGCATTAACCGCCAGCTCCTTAAAGTAAGAATATTTCGTTGTATAGTTATCTTGACCGAAGCTGACTAATTTTTTTCCATCTTTATAAATATTGACCAAGTGTGATATACGGGGCTTATTCAGTGCTTTGCCACCATAATTAAAGTTACGCTTATACTCTATGGTAATCTCCAACTCAGCATCGGCACTGGACGAATCAGAGGCCAATATACCTTTTTTCTTTAAAGCCATACTTAAGGAATTATTAAACTGTTTTGTTAACTCCTCTTCATTGGAAAAAGAGTCATCTCCGGGGATAGCCCCATGACCTAGAGTAAGGTTTACCGTTATATTTTTAAGATAGTAAGAAGATTTACCCTTTTCCAAAGGGATTGACTCAGCATCCTGCATAGAGGGTGAGCTGACGCAGCCCGTTACTACCAAAACACTAAGAATTAATAATAATTTTTTCACGTTGTTAATTTTTCCTATCATTAGATTTAGCAGTTAATAATTTGCCATGGGCGAATATTGAGTTACATGGTAATAGTCACACCAAAAGAGACATTACGAAGGCATGGTGCCGTTGGCTATACGAATCAACAGCATAGTACGGCACTTTATCTGCGCAACGCCACAAACTCGCCGCTGAGTCTTCCTACAACCTGCCCTGCGTGCTCCAGCACGGATGTTACCGTTACTCTACTCTTACCTCGCCGGGCCAATATACGAGTAAATTTTGTCCACTCCTCTGCCCTCTCCAGAGACGACCGTGCCGTGAATTCTCCGAATATAGGTTTGTCATATTCCATGGTATTGCGCTGAATCACCAAACGGCAGCCAACTATACCCTCCGTGCGCAGACGGGTATGGAGTAGCGACCATGCGGCCAGAATTGCCAGTGCAGAGGCACTGCCCCCAAACACGGTTTCGCGGTGATTGATATTGGGCGCCAGCGGTGCCTGCAGGATGACACTGTCTATCTCCACTGACATGACAGATACCTCCATCGCCTTCGACAGAGGGATGTGGTCGTAAAGGTATTGCTCAAGCTCCTCTGGTGACACCCGTTCTCCTTTTTAATATTTGATGTGGATTGTATAGCCGGCTTTCTGGTTATCTGCGGGGAATTCAGAAGGATTAATGAGTTTGCACCTCATGTCTGCTCTATCTATCCCCTGCGCTGGAAATAGGTTATCAGAGTATCCCTCTCTGTACCATGGAGCCAACTGTTATACCGGCAATAATCATGAACATGACAATCCAAACATAAGAATTTCGGCCTTAGCAGGAATGGCGAATTAATCGGATATTTCGTAAGTTTATAACCGATGGTTAACACTCTTTATTGCCCAGAGGAGCATGCACCTACTGTCCTGGTAAAACTGTGCAATGACCATCACATCGGTTCCTGTCTGTACAATCCCTATCCATACAATCCACATTGCCCCCTCCACCTCGCAGGGATAGAATCCTGTCCAACACAAGGAATAAATCCCAAATAACCACACGGAGACTATACATGCCGGGAGCATATGCACATCTGACCCTGGTGAATCTGCTGCAAAACCCCATGCGGCTGGAAGCTATCGATGGCTTTCCACTGCAGGCTATACCTACAATACTCAGGTACGGCAAATATATTGAGCTTGGCAGTATCAGCCCGGACTATCCCTATCTGGTGCTTGGTGATGAGAATGCGTCAGCATGGGCAGACAAGATGCATTACGTCCAAACCGGACAGATGATTCATTCCGGCATTAACGCCATACGCCAGCGATCCGCGCAGGTGCAAAATAAGCTACTGGCCTGGCTGCTTGGCTATGCCGCCCACGTCATTACCGACGTAACCATCCACCCTGTTATAGAGCTTAAGGTTGGACCCTATGCGCAAAACAAAAGACAGCATAGGGTCTGCGAGATGCATCAGGACGTGTTTATCTACCGTCGCATGAACCTGGGAAATATCGGACAAGCTGAATTTCTTGATTCCGGCATTGGCGCCTGTGGTGATCCCCATGACCGAAAAAGTCTGGATCCGGATGTCAAGGCGTTGTGGCTGAGCATGCTCTCGGATATCTACGGAGAAGAAGCGGATACAAATCCACCGGATATAGATCGTTGGCACGAGGGTTTTCGTTTTATCGTAGACAATATTGCCGAAGAGGGTGGACGTCTTATTCCGATTGCCCGACATGTTGCAGCCGGCCTTGGGCTGGTATATACCAAAAATCCGTATTCTAAATATACTCATGGTCTGAAGGTGCCTGGCGGCAGCATGGACTATGATGAGATATTTGATCTGGCGCTGGAGAACGTTGCCAGAATATGGGCAGTGGTCGCAAGCGGAATATTAGAGAACGATGAATCCTACCTTAGCGAGATCGGAGACTGGAATCTGGATACAGGATTAGATCCAAGCGGCAACCTGGTGTACTGGAGTTAATCAAATGAAGAGACTTATATATATTCTGTCTGTGTTACTTATAGCAGGATGCGCTGTCAGCCCTACCTACACCCAGGATCAGATGTATAAACTGGCGTTGGACCTGAAACGTCTGTCACAGCCAGTAGAGACCACTGTGCGCTACGACAATCCTCCGGCTGAAATGACAGACGATCTCCTGCTGAAGCAGGCTACCGTACATAACCCCAACCTGCTCGCCCCATTCAAACACTACAAGGTGCGCATACTCAGAGAGCACAGGCACGCCGTGGTATTGGTATGTTCCAATGACGGTAAAGCGCTGCTGGAGGACGCCGGATGCACCGGTGAATTTGAGAGTCATCGCTGGAAAAACAAAGGTCAGCCGTGTGAGTTCACCCTCGATATCAGCAATATATGTAAATAAATATTTGCAGCCCCGCCTGTTTAATCCAAGCTGCGGAATGACAGCAACCATGACACAATTATCCCTGCCACAAGGTGCTGCTCTCTTCTGAACTAGAGAACAACGTGACCGAGAGCAACGGCTCCTGGTATTGGCATACATCCCACTCAGACCCGGTTGTTTCCTGGCTGTTCGCTAACTCAATACGGCAGCTGGAAAAATCTACGTTCCGCATAGCTCCAGTCATATCTCTTGCCCTGCTCCACAAAACTGGCGTGTGAAGAACGGAAGTAGCTACGATAGGAGAGAACAGAATCCAGAAAAGAGGCTCTTTGAAAGTCTACCGGATGATGTCCGGCCAAGGCCTCGGACATCAAATGATCCCGATAGATCTCTGCGGAAATAAAGAATGAGAGCAGAAGACAACCATTAAACACCAGCATAGCTAAATAGTGGTTGCTCCCTCTGGTCTTACCTATCGAGTAGTAGATAGCAGTTGCAACAATCCCAATCAGGAAAGCGATCAGCAACGGCGGCAGCAGAAAAGGCAAAAACCTTCCAATCGCTTCCGGGAAGAGAAGCAGCAACGGCGGAACAGTCAGAAAATTCAGCAGGTCAAAATTTATCAGCGAAACCGCAGCCCAGAACAGATATGTTCCGGCTATCCAGCG
>JBNKDM010000050.1:0-13396 GCA_050288245.1 Sedimenticolaceae bacterium | reverse complement strand
GCCAATTCATCATCCCGCCCCAGGGCACGCAGCACATAGCTGGGCTCCAGGCTGGCCGAGGTACAGGCCGACCCTGATGAAACCGCAATGTCGCGCAGGGCCAGAATGAGCGACTCACCCTCAACAAAGTTGAAACTGACATTTAGGTTACCGGCCACGCGCTGCTCCAGATCGCCGTTGAGGTAGACCTCCTCCATATCCCTTATCCCATCCCACAGTCGGTTGCGCAGCCCTTTTATCCGCACGTTTTCTGCCTGCATCTCCTCCTTAGCAATACGGAATGCCTCACCCATCCCGACGATCTGATGGGTAGCCAGGGTACCGGAACGCATACCACGCTCATGACCACCGCCATGCATCTGCGCCTCGATCCTTACCCGCGGTTTGCGTCGCACGTAGAGGGCACCGATACCCTTTGGCCCGTAAGTTTTATGGGCAGAGAAGGACATGAGATCGACCTTCATCTTCTGCAAATCTATCGGCACCTTTCCGGTGCTCTGGGCCGCATCCACATGGAACAGCACCTTTTTGGAGCGGGTCAGCTCACCAATGGCCTCAATATCCTGTATCACACCGATCTCATTGTTCACATGCATGATCGATACCAGGATGGTGTCGTTACGTATGGCCGCCTCCAGCTTCTTAAGATCTATCAGACCATTTGGTTCCGGGTCCAGATAGGTTACTTCAAAGCCCTCGCGCTCCAACTGGCGGCAACTGTCCAGTACCGCCTTGTGTTCGGTCTTGCTGGTTATGATGTGCCTGCCCTGTTTCTGGTAGAAGTGGGCTGCGCCCTTGAGTGCAAGATTGTCCGACTCTGTGGCACCGGAGGTCCAGACAATCTCCTTCGGATCTGCATTAACCAGAGCGGCAACATCACGCCTTGCCTGTTCCACCATGTTCTCTGCATCCCAGCCATAGCTGTGGGAACGGGACGCGGGATTACCAAAGACTCCATCCATGGTCAGGCATGCGATCATCTTCTCAGCAACCCTTGGATCAACCGGTGTGGTGGCCGAATAATCCATGTAGATCGGTAGCTTCATTGCAACTTACTCCAGAAAAAAGATTCTCGTAAAACCCTAAGCATTTGTCTGTACCCCTGGCATCCCGACATGCACCTGTTCTGATGTGTCTCCCATGTCGTTCTGGCGTTCGCTTACCCTCTGTACACCACTTCGCGTAACCAGATCATATAGAGTGATACCGCTTAAATACTCATTGATGCGATCACTCAAATCACACCAAAGATCGTGTGTAAGACATGGTTGACTGTCCTGACAATTATGCGCACCACCGCAACGTGTGGTATCAACATTCTCATCAACCGCGGTAATCACCTCAGCTACGGATATCTCCTGGGCACTGCGGCCGAGACGATAGCCTCCACCCGGTCCACGCACGCTGGATACCAGTGACTTTCTGCGCAGACGGGCAAACAACTGCTCCAGATATGAGAGCGATATATCCTGTCTCCTGGCCACATCGGCCAATGTGATCGGACCTGAGCCAGCATGCAGGGCCAGATCCAACATGGCAGTTACCGCATAACGGCCCTTGGTGGTAAGCTTCACGTGCACTACTCCTGATCTGTTTACTGTACTAATACTAGTATTACCGAGTAAACCAGTCAACTATTACAAATATACTAGGACGCCCCTGAATCATCGGATACATCACCCTCTTTCGCATCAAGTTTGCTTAGCTCTTCAGCGGTTGATGCTATCTCACAGGAATCCAGACTGGGAAGTTCTGTCTCCATCTGCTCACCACCAACCTCCTTTATGGCCTCACACATGGACTGCATGCGCTTATCCATCACGTGGATATGGTCCAGCATACAATTAATGGCATGGGCAACCGGATCAGGCGCATCCTTGGTGGCACCATAGGCGTCAAATCCCATCTTGTTGGCGATCTCCTTACGTCGGGTGTCGTCACCTTGCTGTGTTGTCTCAACCAGACGTCCGGGCACACCTATTGCCGTGGCGCCAACCGGGACTGGTTTAACCACTACAGCATTAGATCCTACCCTGGCGTTATCGCCTATAGAAATAGGCCCCAGAACCTTAGCCCCAGCCCCTACCACCACATTATTCCCCAAGGTAGGATGACGTTTACCTGCATCCCAACTGGTGCCACCCAGGGTCACTCCGTGATACAGAGTGCAGTCATCGCCGATGATGGCAGTCTCCCCGATGACCACACCCATCCCGTGGTCGATAAAGAAACGGCGCCCGATAACCGCGCCCGGATGTATCTCTACGCCAGTCAACCAGCGGGCAAAATGTGACAAGGCGCGCGCCAACCAGAAAAACCTGCTCTCCCACAACCGATGGGCCACACGATGTATCAACAGGGCATGCAGACCCGGATAGCAGGTCAATATTTCAAATGTATTGCGAGCTGCTGGATCCCGCTCGAAAATGCATGCGATGTCTTCCTTCAGTCTTGAAAACATTTTGCCGATCCCGCCCTGATTTTGTGTTACAGGAAAAACATAGCATTCTACTAGATTATTATTCGTTCTGGCCAGAGCTTCGCATGGATTTACGCCCCTGAGCGGCACTCAGGATACCGCGTAGGATATTTATCTCATCCCGGTCCGGGCGGGCACGCAGAAACAGCCTTCTCAGGCGTCGCTGCAATTTATCCGACTGCCGCGGATCAGAAAATCCAATATCCACCATGGCCTGCTCCAGATGCTGAAACAACCCCTCCATCTCTTCCGCATCCGCCACATCCAACCTCTGCGTCTGCCGGTCATCCTGGACCAAAGAGCCGATATAGAGCTCATATGCCAGAACCTGTACCGCCTGGGATAGATTTAGGGAACTGTAATCTGCGTTGGATGGTATCTGTACCAAAAGATTGCAGCGGTCCAGCTCGGAATTGCTTAGTCCGGAACTCTCACGCCCAAAGATCAGCGCCACTTCACCCTGCTCCGCCTCCTGCAGCATCTGACCGGCACACTCCCGTGGCGTAACCTGAGGCCAATTGACACTACGTATCCTGGCACTGGCCCCCGCCACCATACGACACCCCTGCAGCGCTTCATCCAGGGTGTCACATACCCGCGCCCGCTGCAGCAGGTCATCCGCCCCCGAGGCCCGATCCGTGGCCTCAGCACTGGGGTAGTGCCTGGGCTGGACCAGATATAGATGCTCCAGACACATATTTTTCATGGCACGGGCGGCTGCACCTATGTTTCCCGGGTGGGTGGTACCGATGAGGACGATTCTGATATTGCTTAGCATGATGGCGAAGATTACAGCATAAGGGATATGAAGTCATAAATACGGGAGGGAATATGATAGGCATTCTTGGCATTTTAATAGTGAAAAACCTTTTAACTGTCATGCCGTTGCTGTATCTTTGCCGCCCATGCACCCAATGATTAACATCGCAGTACGCGCAGCTCGTAGCGCAGGCAATATCCTTTTACGCTATTTCGAGCACACCGACAGCCTCACAGTCACTGAAAAGAGCAAGAATGATTTTGTCTCCGAGGTGGATAAGGCTGCGGAACAGGCCATTATCGAGGTCCTGCGCAAGGCCTATCCTGATCACTCCATCCTCGGGGAGGAGAGCGGCAGCCATAGTGGTAACGATTACCAGTGGGTCATTGATCCTCTGGATGGGACCACCAACTACCTGCATGGCAACCCCCAATTCGCTGTCTCCATAGCCCTGAAATTCCAGGGCAAACTGGAACATGGAGTAATCTACGATCCACTGCGTGAGGAGATGTTCAGCGCAACCCGTGGATCCGGCGCCTTTCTCAACGACCGGCGCATCCGGGTCAGCTCGCGCAAAGGGCTGGAAGGGGCATTGATCGGAACCGGATTTCCATATCGTGACCTAAGCAACATGGAGGCCTACTTAAAGATGTTCCAGGATGTAACCAAGGTTGCCGCCGGAATCAGACGCCCTGGCTCCGCCGCCCTCGACTTCGCCTATGTTGCAGCCGGTCGACTGGATGGTTTCTGGGAATTGGGCCTATCCGAATGGGACTTTGCTGCCGGAGCGCTGCTGGTACGCGAGGCCGGTGGCACCGTCACAGACATAGGCGGCGGCGAACGCTACCTGGAGACAGGCAACATCATTGCCGGCGGCATCAAAGCCCACACCGCCCTGCTAAATCTAATCAAACCGCACCTGACGAAACATATCAGCTCCTGAGCTGATCTCAACTCAGACCGCCGCAACAAGACATAAAATCCTATTTGCATCAGGGGTTAAAGTTTGTCTCTAACGTGCCGCTAGCACTAGTGAACACAATATAGGGAGACATTCTCATGTCAGACAATCAGAATAACCATAAAGCAATGAGTGGGCATGGGCTTGAGATGCTTATGCGCGACGTAATCGACTCCCTGTTCGAGTTTTCCTTAGGGGCCGGATTCGCACCAAGTGACGGCGGTTTTGAGATCCTAGAGATCTGCCCAGCCAACCATGACAAAGCAGGTACCAGGAAGAATAAAGGCGAAAAATCCAGAGAGAATGCGGCAGGAGATATCCTGCAGTTTCCTGACCAGCGCCGCGCCGTCGGATAAACGTATTTTCAGCAAAGAGCCATATGCCAGCAGGATCGGTGTATGGCTCTTTTATTTTATATAACGCGCGAAAAATTCTTCTGCTGCGATGCAGGCGGTAGATACTTATCGAACTCCATACATATATTGCGGATGAGCAGCCGCCCCCTGGGCAAAATTCTGATGCCGGTATCATCCATCTCCAGGAGACCATCCTGCTGCATCGATCCCAGTCTCTCAAGACTAGGGGCGAAGTACTCCTTGAAATCTATATCCCACTGCTGTTCCACGCCGGGATAGTCCAACTTAAAGTGGCATATCAGACGGGTGATAACATCACGTCTAATCAGATCATCCCGGTTCAGCTCCAGACCCCGGAATATCGCCAGTTTGCCGGCATCTATCCGTTCTACATACTCATCAATGGTGCGTAGATTCTGGCTATAGGTGGTACCAACCATACCGATAGAGGTGACCCCCATGGCCACCAGATCGCACTCCGCATGGGTGGAGTAGCCCTGAAAATTGCGGTACAGAGTCCCCTCACGCTGTGCCTTGGCCAGTTCATCATCAGGACGGGCAAAATGGTCCATGCCGATAAACACATAACCAGCCGCTGTAAGTTTCTCCGCCGTCATACTCAGAATATCCAGCTTCTCCTGCGGTGACGGCAGGTCTTCCGCATTGATTCGGCGCTGCGGCATAAACATCTTGGGCAGATGGGCATAGTTAAACACCGAAAGGCGGTCAGGTGACGCCTCGATAATTCTATCCAGAGTACTGGCAAAGCCCTCTACCGTCTGAAAAGATAGCCCATAGATCAGGTCGATACTGATAGAGCGGAAACCATGATCTCTGGCGGCCTGCAACACAGCCATGGTCTGCTTCTCAGGTTGAATCCTATTCACCGCGCGCTGCACCTTGGGATCGAAGTCCTGCACCCCCAGACTCATGCGGTTAAAACCTATTTCGCGCAGCAAGGCGATAGTATCGGCAGTAGCCTCACGCGGGTCTATCTCGATCGAGTACTCTCCGCTATCGTCGTCCGCCAGGTTAAAGTGTTCGCCAGTTACCCGCATCAGTTCGCGCATCTCATCATGGCTGATAAAGGTTGGTGTACCACCGCCCCAGTGCAGCTGCTGCACCTGCCTGCTGCGATCAAACAGCTCTCCCTGCAGCGCGATCTCACGATGCAGACGCTGAAGATAGGGCGCGGCACGTCCCCGCTCCTTGGTCACCACCTTGTTGCAGGCGCAGAAGAAACAGACGGTGTCGCAGAACGGCAGGTGAAAATAGAGAGAGAGAGGATTGCCGGATGCATTGGTCTTGGCAGCCATGGCACGATACTGGTCCTCACCGAAATCTTCATGGAACTGCGGTGCCGTGGGGTAAGAGGTATAGCGCGGTCCCGCGTAGTCGTACTTCTCGATAAGTTCCTGATCAAAAACCAGTGTCTGGTCCATCCGGTTCCCCTAATGTGAACAAATATCTTTATGGTTGCTGGCAGCGGATTCTAGCTATCCTCGCCCACATCCAGACCATAACGATGGGTTTCGTTAATCTGTCGCAACAGAAGGTAAAAAGGGATGTCATTGGCATGTCTGTCAACTATTTCGATGAATGGAAGATCCTCACGACCAAAGGCATATTCGCCGTTGCACATGGATTGATAGAGATCTTCGATAAGCTGGGACAGTGGCTCCAGGAAGGCAGGGAAACGGCCAGTCTCTCCTATCTCCTCCATATCGTACAACAGACACCCATGTAGATCCTCGACCTCAAACCTGGCCTGTTTCACCCAGTCTGCGTACTCTTCTGCACTACGTGCACGCTGAACCGCCATAACCCGCAACCCTCTCTTACATTCAAACTATATTGTACATAGCCGCCAACAAAAAAAGACCCTCAGCAGCAAAGCAAACCTCCATCCATGCGCGATCTTATCCCACATGAACTAAGATGACTTTACATCCCAGCCCTGGCACATGCCACCGTTGAATGCGGGCGCGCTTATTCGCTGAGATTGCTGCTATTAGGGTCTCGTTCCTGATCCAGTACTTAGGCCGCTTCCGGATTGCCCAACTTAGTGGAAAAACAACCTCCTTCATCCTTGTTACAGCCGCCAACCTCCATTCCTCCGCGGCGAACCAGATCTTCCAGTGAGATCCCGCTCAAAAAGCTGTAGATCTCACTACTCAGTTCATTCCAGAGGTTGTGGGTAAGGCATGTCTCACCGTCGCGACAATCCTTATTACCGCTGCAACGGGTAAGTTCAACGCATTCGTCAACTGCACATATGATATCTGCAATAGTGATTTGTCCGGCAGGCATACCCAGGTAGTAACCACCGCCAGGTCCACGTACACCCTTTACCAGTCTCCGGGCGCGTAATCCGGCAAAAAGTTGCTCTAAATAGGATAGCGAAATGCCTTGAGTCTCGGAGATCTCTGCCAGAGTAACCGCTTTATCACCACCGTGCAGGGCTAGATCAAGCATAGCTGTAACTGCGTACCGGCCCTTAGTTGAAAGTCTCATATATGTACCCGCTACTATGTAATGTTAAGTGAAAGAATATCCTACTGTTTTGCTATGTAATAAACGTAGCATTTCCCGTAAAAACTTCCAATCGTTATTCCATATAACAATCAAGTTAATGCGTGTTCAGGGTCACAAAACACGCAGTAAAACACAACGCTGGAGTAGTGTGAAAACCATACCATATTGATTTTGCAGACTTTATATCTAAAAAAACAGACCTAACGCCTGACAAATGCCATGTTTAAGAATCTTCCGATTTCTGCTCTTCAGTAATCTGGCGGTGAACCTCTGCCATATCAAGATCAGATGCACGCTGGATCAAATCCTTCAATCCAGACTCAGGCAGGGCACCTGCCTGACTGTATATTATAACCTTCTCTCGAAAAATCATCAGGGTAGGAATGGAGCGAATCTGGAAATGCCCGGCTATCCCCTGCTCCACCTCAGTGTTCACCTTGGCAAACACTATATCCTTATGCTCTTCCGAGACCTTCTCAAAGGTCGGAGCAAAAGAGCGACATGGCCCACACCATGGAGCCCAGAAATCAACGATGACAAAGTCATTATTGATTACCGTTTCTTCAAAATTTTCACCTGTAAGTTCTACTACCGCCACATCCAGCTCCATGTTTGGACAAAATCAAAGGCTGCGATTCTAGCAGAATTTGTGGCCAAAATAATAATCCCCGGCAAAAATATGACAAATCAGACGATTTCATACATTGCCGGGGATATAAAATCCTGAGATTAATGGTTAACCCAGGGCGGTAAAGATAGCGTCTCGGATGTCTGTAACGCCACCGACGCCCTCAATCCTATGGTATTTCGGGGAATTAGCTTCTCCTGCTTCCGCCCACTTCGAGTAGAAGGTGATCAGAGGTTCGGTTTGATCGTGATACACCTTCAAACGTGCCCGCACTGTATCCTCTTTGTCATCGTCACGCTGAATCAGATCCTCTCCGGTCTCATCATCCTTGCCCTCAACCTTTGGTGGATTGAAAGTCACATGATAGGTACGTCCCGAAGCCAAATGCACCCTGCGCCCAGACATACGCTTGATGATCTCTTCATCAGGCACATCAATCTCAACCACGGCATCAATCTCCACTCCGGCCTGTTGCAGCGCCTCGGCCTGAGGGATGGTGCGGGGAAACCCGTCAAACAGAAATCCGTTGCGGCAATCATCTTCGGTAATGCGCTGCTTCACCATACCCATGATGATCTCATCCGATACCAGACCACCCTCATCCATGATCTTTTTTGCGGCCTTACCCAGTTCACTCCCTGATTTCACGTGGGCGCGCAACATATCGCCGGTGGAAATCTGAGGGATGTTGTACCTTTCTTTGATGTAGTTAGCCTGAGTGCCTTTACCGGCCCCAGGGCCACCTAGCAGAATTACTCTCATATTGGCGATTCCTCTTGTTAAGATCGCCCGAGTCTGCCACATGATTAAACCTTTAACCAACTAAGCTTATCGATACGTTTATTTATATAATCTATTTCTTATATTGAATTATTGGCAAAACAGTTTCTTTTCCACAAAAGCAACCGCATTATTAACGACCATGATCACTCCTGCAGTCAGAACATGCTAGAACCAGCGATAAATCTGGTAGTGGCCCTACCGCCTGAAGCAAGGCCGATAAACCGACATCTGGGACTGGTACGGGATAACCACCATGACCGCTATCGCCTCTACCGCAAAGGTCATATCTCCCTGGTCATCTCAGGACCCGGGGCGGATAGCGCCGCCAGAGCTACCGAATGGCTGCACTCGGTTAACGACTACAGGCTGGATGACATCTGGATCAACCTGGGGATCGCCGGCCATCCCCACCATCCGCTAGGAGAGATCTTTCAGGCCAGTGAGATTGAAGATAGAGAGAGAGGACACATCTGGCATCTGGAGACAAAAGCGACCATCCCCTGTCCCTCCGAACGGGTTATCTCTGTCATTACACCGGACACCACATACTCCACGAATGCCCTGATAGAGATGGAAGCGGCAGGGTTCTACCGGAGCGCCACGAAACAGACCACTCCTGATAGAATCCACTGCATCAAGGTGGTATCAGACAATAGGGAGAATCCAGCCAACATGCTCAACGGCAAGATGGTATCGCAGCTGATTCAAGAACAGCTGGATATGCTGGACAGGTTGATAACTACAATCGATTGCGACGAGGGATAACAGATGACGCCATACAACAGAACCATCCTGGTTACCGGTGCAAGCCGTGGCATTGGCAAGGCAATAAGCGATAGATTACTCAGTGAGTCCTGCCATGTTGTCGGCATCAGCCGAACCCATGACGACAGTGATAATGCCAGCCTCATACCCGTTGTTATGGATCTGTCGAAGATAGACCAGCTACCGGATCAGATCGGTCGCTTGCGCAGATCCAACCCGGAGATAGACGGCATCGTCTGCAACGCCGGTTTTGGACGCTTTGGCTCGCTGGAGGAGTTTTCTCCCCAACAGATTCGACAGATGATTGACCTGAACCTAACCAGCCAGATCCTGCTGATACGTGAATTCCTGCCCCATCTTAAAACCAAGGGCCGGGGTGACATTATCCTGATGGGTTCAGAAGCAGGACTATCCGGCGGGAAAAAGGGGGTGGTCTACTCCGCCACCAAGTTTGCCCTGCGTGGAACAGCTCAGGCCCTGCGGGAGGAGTGTGCGAATAGTGGGGTTAGGGTAGGAATCATCAACCCAGGTATGGTTGCTACCGATTTCTTCTCCCAGACCTGGTTTAACCCGGGACCGGAACCTGACATGCACCTGGTGGCTGAGGATGTGGCGGAAGCGGTCTGGTTGATGCTGTCGGCGCGCCAGGGGGCAGCCATAGATGAGATCAACCTGTCACCGCAAAAGAGAGTGATAGAGTTTAATAATGGTGGCTAATCTGCCAACTCCAAAACCAATATCTCGTCACCATCCATCTGCCAGCGCAGATCAAAATCATATAGGCGAAAACCATATACCCGGCCATCCTCCTCTGCATATGCCGGGCGGGGATCGAGCTCCAATAGCCCGGTAATCAGGACGCGGAGCTCAGCGCCATCCGCACGCCCATGCAACTGCCTTTCAGCCAGCTCAGAAAACCGCACTGCCAGCAACGCCTGCGGCTGTGCTGAGGCAAAACCGGATCTGGCATCCGGGATACTATCCACATACGGGACATAGGGCTTAATATCCAATACCGGCGTGCCATCTAGCAGATCGACCCCGGACAACTCCAACACCACATCAGCACCATCCAGCAACACTCGATCCAGGGCAACGACTGACAACCCGATCGGGTTCGGTCTGAATGGGGCACGGCTGGCAAACACCCCCACCCGCTGATTCCCACCGAGACGTGGCGGCCGTACCTTTGGTTGCCAGCCTTCGCGGAGCGCTTGATGAAATATAAACTGCAGCCAGATATGTGAGTATCCTTCCAGTCCAGCTACCGCATCCGGATTGTTATAGGGCGGCATAAGTTCCAGTCTAGCCTTTACCTCCGGCACCAAACCCGGCTGGCGTGGAATACCAAATTTTTGTTTGAAGGGAGACCGGATAAAGCCTATTGGTTCAAATGCAAAATTCATCTGTATCAAAGATCTTTAGTTGTGATCATGTACTGCCATGGATTGGACCTAACAATACCGGCATTGTATCCTTGCCCCATTCTATCCGTTCTCGCTCCCACGCTCTAGCGTGGAAACGTGGCATACCAGTTTTCTCAAGGAGCAAAAATCAAGATGTTGCAATACTCTATAATAGCTGTCACACCTCTGCAGGCGAACTGCTCTCTGGTCTGGTGTGACAAAACAAACAAGGCCGCAGTAATCGATCCCGGTGGCGAAGCCGAAAAGATTATGGCACTGGTTGAGAAAAAGGGGGTTGAACTGGAGCGAATCCTGATCACCCACGCCCATTTTGATCATGTCGGCGCGGCAGCAGATGTGGCCGAGCAGTTCAACATACCTATTGAAGGCCCACATCTGGATGACAAATTTCTGGTGGATGCCCTGCCGCGCCAGGGTGCCATGTTCGGTTATCAATCTGTACGCGCCTTTACCCCGACAACATGTCTGGGAGATGGAGACAAAGTCCGGATAGGTGACTCCACCCTGGATGTACTGCACTGTCCCGGCCATACCCCAGGACACATTGCCTTTTACAGTAAAGAGGCAAAGGTAGCTTTCGTCGGGGATGTAATATTCAAAGGTTCGGTGGGAAGAACTGACTTTGACAGAGGTGACCATAACGCGCTGATCAACTCAATAAAACAGAAGCTATTTCCGCTGGGTAACGACGTAGTCTTTATTCCGGGGCATGGAGATGAATCCACCTTTGGAGAGGAACGTCTTCACAACCCCTTCCTGCAAAACAACCATGTATTATAAACGGTTCTTCCTGGACGACGGCTTGTCTAATAAACACAACCCATCGCTCCTGCGTGAACTTGGGCCAATAAACCATGTCTACTTTTGGTAGAGTGAATATTCATCAACCATAAGGAAATCACCTAGATAATACTATTGCGGCGACTGATACGAGGTAGACATATGAAACAGGCAAAGTGGAATATCGGTCAGTTGGTTCACCATAAGCTTTTTGGCTATCGCGGTGTAATCTACGATGTAGATTATGAATTCATGCTATCCGAGGAGTGGTACGAAAAGGTTGCCCACAGCCGCCCACCCAAAGATGAACCCTGGTATCGCGTACTGGTGGACGGGAGTGAGCAGGAGACCTATGTGGCGCAATGCAACATAGAATCAGATCTTATGGCATCACCGGTACATCATCCGCTAGTCCGGCAGTATTTCACCGGTTTTGAGGATGGACGCTACACCATAGGCCATACCAATTAGTTAAAGATGCAGTTCCCAGGTATCAGGGCTTGGGAGGATTGTAGAAGGTGTAGCCACCTATTTTCACTAGTGGTCTTACCGGTTTTGTCGTGAAATACCCTAAAGGGCAGAGATGAAGTTATAGATGTCGGCATCCTGCATTATTATTTGTGTTCCATGCGGGTAGAGAAGCTACCAGAGAAATTGTTATTGGGGAAATGCCACTTGGTTTTTAAGATAAGAAATTCATATCTTCCGCGCCAAGGTCAATCCATCGGCAACCGGCAACATACTCATATCCACCCGCGGATCTTTATGTATTTTTCTGTTGAGGTCCTGCATTGCAGCGATATTGCTAGGTGATATCCTCTCTCGCATCCTTTCACTCAGCGCATCCGGGTCAGCAACCGAACCGAAGAGAAAGACATTATCCAATACTATCACCCCTCCGGCGCGAACCAGTTGCAGAGACTTTTCATAATAACCGTCGTAGTTAATCTTGTCGGCATCGATAAAGGCAAAGTCAAATGTCTCTGCCTCTCCGTCATTTAACAGTGTATCAAGCGTTTCCAGTGCCGGCGCCAGGCGGAGATCAATCTTATGCTCCACCCCAGCCAGCTTCCAGTAATGTCTGGCGACATTGGTCCATTCCACATGGGAGTCACAGGCCACGACTAATCCGTCATCCGGCAAGGACAGTGCAACCGACAATGCGCTGTAGCCGGTGTAGGTTCCAATCTCCAGGATTTTACTGGCACCAAGCATCTTTACCAGCAGCGCCATAAACTGGCCCTGCTCCGGAGGGATCTGCATGATGGCGTTCGGATCCTTGGATGTCTCTTCCCGCAGCGCCTGTAATACCTCGTGTTCCCTCAGGGACACGGAGAGCATGTAGTCATACAGATTCTTCGTTAGCCTAATATCATTTTTCTGCATCTTTCTTCCCTATAACAGCATAAACCCTTGTTGTTACAAAATGCCTGATCTTCATCTTACCGTTTTCCATCAGCATGTAATTTACCGGCACCAGGAACATGGTGATGAAGGTGGCGAACAGAACACCAAAACCAAGCGATACCGCCATAGGTATCAGAAACTGGGCCTGGGTCGATTGTTCATACAGCAGCGGCATCAGACCGATAAAGGTGGTGAGTGATGTGAGCATCACCGGACGGAAACGCGCCGCACCTGCCTTTAGTATTGCCTCGTGCAGACCCATGTCCGTCTTGTGTTGATTGATGTAGTCCACCAGCACCAGGCTATCGTTTACTACGATCCCCACCAGGGCCATCAGCCCAAGCAGGCTGGACATGGTTAGATCCATACCCATAATCCAGTGTCCACCCAAGGCCCCAATGATGCCAAACGGGATAACGGACATAACAATCAATGGCTGTGCATATGATTTGAACGGGATGGCCAGCAAGGCATAGATCACAAACAACACTATCACCAAACCGAATATTATTGAT
>JBNKDM010000049.1:0-14135 GCA_050288245.1 Sedimenticolaceae bacterium | reverse complement strand
TCATGGAGAGCAAGGTGGTCTTGCCGGAGCCGCTCGCCCCCTTGAAGCAGGTCACCTGATTGGGCTGGATATCCAGGGAGAGATCCCGAATGGCGCAAAACTCGTTGGGCCGACCCTGATTAAACAGCTTAGTGACATGTTCCAACGCCAGCTTCATCGCATCACCGCATCAGGATCGGTGATCGATACCTGCCAGATAGGGATGATGGTGGCTACGATGTAGGGAAATACGGTAAAGAAGAACAGGGTCGCGATCTGCAGACCATCCACAAACGGGATCGGAGTAAAACTTGGATAGAGTACCGACCACCCCTTCAGCACCGGTTCGAACAGAGCGGCCGCCCCATAAAACAGATGCAGATAGGCCAGCAGATAACCGAGAAAGAAGGCCGAGAGCGAGATGATAGCACCCTCCCAAAACTTCATACGCAACACATCGCCGGTCTCCCAGCCCACCGCCTTCAGAATACCAATCTCCCTCCTCTCTTCCGCGCTGAGTCCGGATGCCTTGTCCCAGGCGAAGATCACAAACGCCAGCACCGAACCGGCCAGCAGCACAAACACGATGCCCTGACGCCAGGAGAAGATGGAGTCGTAGGTACGCAGTATCTCCTCACGCAGGATCGGGCGGGTATCCGGCAGCTTCAGTGACAGCTTCTCTGCGATCTTGCGCACCTCGCGCGGATTTCTCACCGCCAGCACCAGATCGGTATACACCCCCTCGGGGATGCCGAAGGTGGTGCGATACGCCTTCTCCGATACCAGCACCAGATCCGCACTCACCAACTCGGAGTCCCAGTCCAGTATCTGCTTCACCCGAAACGAATAGGCCTTGCCACTGCTGGCGCGGATAGTCAGGTAGTCGCCCAGAACCAGCCCCCTGGTGCGGGCGATACCGGCGCCGATGATCGCCTCGCTGGGAGAGAGCTTACGCTTCTTATCCACCATCAGGGTGTAGTTGGCCTTCACCGCGGCGTCATAAAAGTAGCCCCAAAGACGCCCATCTTTTCTGGTCACCCCACGGATCTCCCCGATCCTATCCAGATAATCCGCAGGGATCAGAGCGTGCCGCCCCGCCACCGTGCGCTGCAATACAATCTCGGGGGATTGCTGCAGTACGATACCGGCCTCTCTGCGCAGGGCGTGGGTAAACAGCATCACCGAGGCCAGCAAAAACACAATCATGGTATAGACCAGCAACAACCCAAGATTCTTCCCCTTGCGCCGCAGCAGTGACGACAGGGTGAAATCGATCAGATATCTCTGCCTACGGATGAACTCAATCATTGCGACCACACCTTGGGAGGCGGATAGAGTGAACCACTGGGAAAATGCTCCATCGCCATCGGATGATCCTGCAGCGCGGAGTGCAGATCTGCCTGAGTTGGATTGCGGGTATAGCGTGCCTCGGTAAACAGAGCCAGATCGGTAAGATCCAACTCACGCACCATAGCAGCCCGCTGCGCAAGGACAGCAACGGCTGCACCTTGACGACGACTGGCGTCCACCAGCGTCGCAACAAACAGAAACAGGCATACGAAAAAAAACAGAAGAAATGAATCAGATTTGCGCATCGAGTAAATAAGCCACATCCGCTAAGTCATCGCAAGCAAAATCTAAGTGGCAGAACCACAACCGGCATTGATAACCATCAATATTTTAAACATGCCGAAGATAACTGTGGCATATCACACAGTAAAGGGTGGTTGCTATCGCAAAATGCAACACAGCTACCCTCTTTTTTATGGCTCCTCGATACTTCAATGCTGAGATGATGGTTGTCCCACATCACTTCTCTCTCCTCTTTTGGTGGACCCTGGTATCCACTTGTGGGGTAGACAACTCCAGAGAAGAAGGAGGCAAAACAACACATACTACTAACACCCCCTCTCCCCATTGGGGAGAGGGTCGGGGTGAGGGGAAAAGGCAACACCTCAGCAGATACAACATTGTGTTTTATGCCAGAATACCTTACAAGGGATGCAATAAAAGATTCATATAATTCATAACAATTATAAGGAACCCTTTCAGGATGAAAGTTCGTGGAAGGAGCAGTCCAACCAAGTACCCATCTCTCCGCATCGGCGGAATGCCTTCAGGTGCTAGATATCCTGCATCAATGCGGCATCTTATCAGAAATCTCTCTGCTCCGCCGGTAACACTTTTTAAGTACCTTATTCGCGAGCAAAGTAGTAATTTCCTAGCAGACTTGTTTGTTATGGGGCCAAAATATCATAATCACAAAAGATGTTTAGGGGGATAATTACAATTAACCAAAGCAGGGATGTGTATGTCTGAAACGATAGAGCTTTTGCGGCAAATCGCCACCAATACAGATGAAAATAGCTCTCTTTTATCGGTAATGAAGCGTGGTCACAGATAAAGAATTTAGCATAGGCTAACAATAGCTTTGAGTGCTGACTCTGAATGCGCAGCCGCGCTTTCCATGTCATATCAAGCGGCCGTTAAGCTTTTTAAAACAAGGAGAACATATGAATATTACGGCATTAATCTTAGCGCTTGTTGGGATAGGTGTATTTTACGTGGCATTTAAAATAGGGGGAAAAATTGAAAATAGGCTGGTTGGTGGTCTCATCCAAATTGTTGGAGTTATTGTAGCAATATCTATCCCAGGAGCTCTAGCTTCCGATATGGAAACATCCACAAAAGCCGGTACATATATGGTGTTTATTGGAGTTCCACTAGTTATTATTAAATATCTATTCTTTAGAAAAAATGCCTAACAAGCGACTGTGGCGTCAAGTGGATTAAAAACACCATCAATAAGTCCACTCAGTCTCATCCCTAACCATAGCATTAAGCATGGTGATGAATTTACGCGTACATGCAGGATAAAACTGGACACATCTATTTTATGGTTGTCTCATAATCCAGGAAGAGAGTTACATTGACACCGAATGTACCGTTAATTATGCGCTGGTTGATTTCATCGATCCTTATCTGCTGTATTAACCTGGCATGGGCTGGATCTGCCCTCTTCACCTATGGTGACTTTGGTCCGCAGGTTCTGGCGTATGAGACCATAGGATACCAATGGTATCAGTGGAACAGTACCGGCGACTCAGATCCCAACAAGAGAGATGATATAACAGTCGTGGTCTATTGGGATGAATCCCTGAATGCAATCAAGGCAAAGTATCCGGTAGATCCAGATCTGAAAAAAGATTATCGCTATCTCTCGTTTGCAGCTGCGCTCAACTATCTCGATAACACAATCTCAGAGTACCCGGATGCAAGTAATCTGATTAAAACCAGAAAAGCAGTTCAGCGTCTGAAACAATAACAAAAGTTACCACATCTATCTTTACTGGGCGGAAGCACCTAACGTAAGCGGCAGAGACCACTTTCTACCCCACCACCCTCCCCTCCGCACCCAGTGGCTTAGCGGCAGCGAACCGGACAGATCGTGCCGAATAAGAAACAGCGGGTTTTGTATGGATGTCTGAGTTCCACACAAGAATAACGCCACATATCGGTGCAAAAGCGGACGAACAGTGATTGGAGTCTGCCTGCAAGAAAGATTTGTTATTCAAATATGGCGTTGTTTGCTACTATTATTTGCACTTAGGGGATTTGATTGGCATGCACCGTTCACACATTAAATACAAATTAATAGCCGCCCTCACTCTTATACTGGTCTTTGCTTTTGTTGCCATCAACATCGTCAACTATCAGGTAGCGAAGGATTCCGTACGCTCAGGAATCATCAACAGTTCCCTGCCCCTTACCCGGGACAACATATACTCCGAGATCCAGACCGATCTTATGCGCCCCATCTTTGTATCTTCCCTTATGGCCCACGATACATTTCTCAAAGATTGGGCCCTAAATGGAGAAAAAGACCAAAGTCAAATACAAAAATACCTGCTCGAGATCAAAAATAGATACGGCTTTTTCTCGACATTCTTTGTTTCTCAAATAAGCGGGAACTATTACCATTTCAAAGGCATCCTCAAGCAGATAAGCAGAAAAGATGAGCATGATGTCTGGTACTACAGATTCATCGATAGCGGAAAGGACTATACCGTAGATGTCGATACCGATGAGGCCTCACAGAATACCCTGACCATCTTTATCAACCACCGGCTGCAGGACTACAACGGCAATTTGCTCGGCGTCGCCGGTGTGGGGCTGAAGATGGACAAGGTGTCGAAGATTCTAAACACCTACCGCAAGAAGTATAAAAGAAACGTCTATCTGGTGGACGCATCCGGTCTGGTACAGGTGCACTACGACAAAAACCTCATCGGAAAGGTTAATCTGCACAATATCGCTGGTATCAGTAAACATGCCGACGCCATACTGGGCCGGAAAGTTCAGGATAAGGTGTATGAGTATGAGGAGGAAAACAGTCATATTCTCCTCACTGCCCGCTACATACCGGAATTCGACTGGTATCTTATTGTGGAGCAGAACCAGAACGAGGCATTGCAAACAATCAAGACCAACTTTCTGCGCAATATGGTCTTCGCTGCCATCATAATTATTGTGGTGATTGCCATCAACATTTTTACCGTGAACTACTTCCAATCCAAGCTGGAAAGATTCGCGATCACCGACAAGCTCACCGGCGCCTTCAACCGCCGCGAACTCGATTTTACCTTTGCCAAAACACTGAAAACGGCCGGAAGACAGCATAGTAATCTCAGCGCCATCCTTATCGACCTGGACTACTTTAAGAGAATCAACGACATTCACGGTCACATCACCGGAGATACAGTTCTCAAACAGGTGGTGGAACTTATTAATCAGGGGATGAGGGGTAATGATCTACTGGTGCGTTGGGGCGGCGATGAATTTATGGCCCTAACTCCCTGCTCAGTTGAAATCGCCACAGCGATGGCTGAGCGTATTCGCATGACTATCGAGAATAAGCACTTCAATACAAAAGAGTCCCCGATCAGATTGACAATCAGTTGCGGTGTCGCCCAGTTCCGGGAAGGGGATGATATAGACAGCCTGACCAGGCGCTGCGACGAAGCCTTGTATCTGGCAAAGAGAAATGGGCGCAACCTTGTGGAGTGCTGGAAAGAGAGTTACCAGTCTCAGGCCTGATGCTGGCTCTTCTGTCTAACCCCTGAAATCAGTATTTCTGATATTTTCGCAGATGTTCTTTTTCCGCGGCTTACTTGGTCGTGGTCTCGTTGCGCGACCAGTAGCTGGCCAGCATGGAACCGGAGAGGTTGTGCCAGATGGAAAACAGTGCACCCGGCACCGCAGCGACTGCAGAAAAATATTTCACCGCCAGGGCAACCCCCAAACCCGAGTTCTGCATCCCCACCTCTATGGCTATCGTGCGGCAGATGCGCTCCTCCCACCCCAACAGGCGCGTGATCCAGTATCCACCAGCCAGGCCCACGGAATTGTGCAGCACCACCGCGAGCGCCACGGTAACTCCTATGCTGGCCAACCTGGTCTGATTCAGGGCCACCACGATGGCGATGATCACCACGATCGCCAGCACTGAAAGCAGCGGGAACAGTAACTTGACCCGCCGCAGCGAAACGCCGGCCAGGGTGTTGACCACCACCCCCAGGGTGACCGGCAACAACACGATCTTGGCCACCGACCAGAGTATATCCAGCACCGGCACCGGTACCTGCTGTCCAACATAGAGCCAGGTCAGGGCCGGGGTGGCGAATACCGCCAGCAAGGTGGAACAGGTGGTCAGGGTGATCGACAGCGCGACATCGCCGCGTGCCAGGTAACAGATCACATTGGATGCGGTACCACCCGGACAGGCCCCCACCAGCACCAATCCCACCAGCAACGCAAGAGGCAGACTGAGCAGTGTTCCGATCAGCCATGCCGCCAGCGGCATCAGCAGAAACTGTAACAGCACCCCTACCCCGATCACCTTGGGACGCCGCAATACCTCGGCGAAGTTGCTCCAGGTCAGGGTCATGCCCATGCCGAACATCACCACCCCCAGCAAAGGTACTATCGCCGGTTTCATCCCGACATAGATATTGGGCCACAAGAGCGCACTAACCGATAACAGAAGTGCCCAGAGCGGAAACAGTGAGGTGATACGGTGGATAATCATGGAATCGATTGTAATTTATTTCAGTGGCAAAATCTTACTCTGCATGGTTTTGATATGCCGCAATGTAATTGTGCTTAAGCTATGCATATTCAACGTCCCACTCCTGAGAATTTGAGAGCAGGCCGCATATAATGTATGATTAGACATTGATCCAGCAGATAAGGATCAGCAGTCAGAATATTGCCGCAGGCAAACACATCTTTCTCATCCGCATACATATAGTAGTTAAATCCAAATTGATGTTCCCACTGAAGCTGCCATTTATTAACCACCTGCATCCATATCCGTAACTGTTTTTTCATCCCATTAAACATCTTCCTCGCTGCATGCCAGCGGTATTAATCCCATTTGGCAATCCTGGTAGTTTGCTGCAGGGGATATCCACAACTCAATTAAGGTAGTCATGATATTTAACAAAAGCCAGCAACAACTCGCGCAAAGAATAGACTCCGGATCATCCAAATCAAACTGGGGAGATTGGAAGTGGCATATAAAGCATCGTATTACCTCTTTTAGTGATCTGGATAAGTTACTTGAACTTAATTTAAGCAAAGAGAAGAAGGCCCAGATCCAGGAGACCATAGAGAAGTTTCCACTATCAATCACGCCATATTACTTATCACTGATAGATATCGATAACTTTGAGAATGACCCAGTCTATCTCCAGTCTGTTCCATCGATAAAGGAGCTTTGCATATCCAATGCCGACATGGCAGATCCACTGCATGAAGATGCCGACAGTCCGGTTCCCGGAGTTACCCATAGATATCCGGATCGGGTTCTGTTATTGGTGAGCAATGTGTGCGCCATGTATTGCCGGCATTGCACCAGAAAAAGAAAGGTGGGAGATATGGATGATATCCCGTCAAAAAAGATGATTGACGCAGGAATAGAGTATATTCGCAGTAACCCGGTTATTCGCGATGTGCTGTTAAGTGGTGGCGACCCGTTCCTGTTATCTGATAAATATCTGGATTACATCCTTACAGAACTCAGAAAAATAGAGCATGTAGAAATAATCCGTATTGGCACCCGTACCCCAGTGGTTCTGCCCTATCGGATAACAGATGAGCTGGTCGCAATGTTAAAGCGACACCAGCCTCTCTGGGTGAATACCCACTTCAATCATCCACGCGAGTTGACCACATCTGCAAAGAATGCGCTGACCAAGCTGGCAGATGCGGGAATCCCTCTCGGCAATCAGACCGTACTTCTTTCCGGCGTGAATGATTGCCCCAGAATAATGCGCTCATTAGTCCATAAACTTGTTGCCAACAGAGTCCGCCCCTATTACCTGTATCAATGTGACCTGTCCGAAGGATTGACTCACTTCAGAACACCGGTAGGGAAAGGGATTGAAATCATCGAAAGCCTGATAGGCCATACCAGCGGATTCTGCGTGCCTACCTATGTAATTGACGCCCCAGGTGGCGGAGGCAAAATCCCGGTCATGCCCACTTATCTCATCTCATGGTCAACCAATAAGGTGATCTTAAGAAATTATGAGGGGATTATCACCACCTACAAAGAGCCTGACAGCTATGAACCCACCTTTTGCAACCGCGACTGCGAAAACTGCGATTTACAACTTTCATTGGATGATGCCACTGAATACAGATCTGTAGGTATCGAAAAACTTTTATCCGACAATGACGAAACCATTACCCTTATTCCGGACAATAATGAGCGGATGGGACGGCGCGATTAATGACAACTCAGGATACAATCGAACGATATCAGGGGAGTATTATCCAGCACGGCAGTTACAATGACCGTATATATGTAATCAAAGTGGCAGCAGAGTTGTCTGCTGCCTATCCATCTGATCTCATTGCCTTGGCAAGGCAGCATAACTACTCAAAGATCTTTGCCAAGATACCGGAAAGATATTCTGATATCTTTATCGCCGCCGACTTTCAGCAGGAGGCGCGTATACCAGACTTCTACTCGGACGGAGAGGCGTCACTGTTCATGGGATATTTCCTGCAGGATGCACGTGCTGATGAGTCCAGTTTAGACAGAATTGAAGAGATACTTGCAGCCGCTCTTGCAAAGCAAGCCAATAAGCACAGAGACGTTCTCAGGCAGGGACTGAATATACGCAGCTGCAATCAAACAGATGCACCAGAGTTGGCAGATATCTATCAACAGATGTTCCAATCCTATCCCTTCCCGATCCACGACCCAGACTATATTCGCGCAACCATGGAGAGCCATGTTGTCTACTTTGGGATAGCGGCTAATGGCCGGCTTGTTGCGGTTGCATCCGCAGAGATGGATAAACAGGAATCGAATGTTGAGATGACCGATTTTGCGACACTCCCGGAGTGGAACGGCAATGGTCTGGCACAAATCCTCCTTTCAAGAATGGAAGAGGAGATGAAGCACAAAGGCATTCGCACTGCCTACACCATTGCCCGGGCTATGTCGGCCGGAATAAACACTGTATTCAGTAAAGCCGGCTACCAATTTGGCGGAAGATTGAAGAATAATACCAATATATCCGGAAGCATAGAGAGCATGAATGTCTGGCACAAAAAGCTATTAGACTGACATGTAGAGTGCCCCTGATCTGCAATAGCCTGGAATCTATTGGCGGTGCCTCTGTTTGCCTGCAACGGATTTGGTATATATCTGATCTACACCTATTATCTTGACCATGGCTGTATACGCTAGTTTAATCAGGGAATAGTGATGTACTACTCACCACCGAAAAGTTCATGTTGGGGACACTCGCTGAGGAAGATGCAGCCAGCCGTCCAACGGGAGCGCCTCAATCAGTTCCTGGCCAAGTAGGTCGGGGAGTATACGTTTGCTACCGGATCGGTCTTTTATCTGCCCAGTCCCGGCGGGGCGCTGAAATCAGAGACATTTGATACCCATTTTATGCGGCTGCTGCATACAACAGCTGCTCAGCCAACGTTTTCCAAGCTGACTGAGGAGCAGTTTGAACTCTGCCTGCATGAACTGCTCGTAACACCGGAGCTGTTTGAGTCCGGCAGAGATGGCGCCAGTGTGGTTGCGTACTACACTATCAAGGCATGGAATATCGCAGGGGTTAAGGTAGAAACCAACAGCGGCCTCGGGGTCTATTATGGTGCCAAACCAATAATCGTTCCTGAATTCTCATTTGAAACAATGGATATCTTCGAATGTCTACAAGATACCCTCAAGAGGGTAGGGCTTTGCCAACTGAATCCCAAGCACATCAAATCTGGTTAAATAGTGAAGTGGCACCTTTTACCTTATAATTGCGATCAATCTGTTTAACCTATTGAACATTGAATTAATCTGATCAAAGGTTACCACTATGCGTTACCCCTTTTATCTTGTTGTATTGTTACTGACTGCCTGCGGCAGTTCATCACATCTAGCACTTGGCACCCTGGAGCGTGACCGTATTGCCCATACCGCCACCGCCAATGAGGTGGTCGTTGCCCTCCCCGTCCCTCAAGGCGCCATGGTGAAAAAAGGCACGCTGCTGGTAAAACTGGATGACACCCTGCAACGGGCTGCTGTCGCCAAGGCAACCGCCGAGGTGGCTAAGGCACAGGCAAATCTGGAAAAGCTGCGTCATGGCGCCAGAAAAGAGGATGTGGCCGCAGCGCAGGCCAAGGTGGCAGGTGCACGTGCATCTATGGTTGAGAGTGAGGCAAATTATGCGCGTATCCTGAACCTGAAGGATCAAAAGCTGGTAAGCCAATCCGAACTTGACAAGGCCCTGGCCGCACGCGACACCAGCCAGGCCAATCTAAACAGTGCCCAGGAGGCGTTACTGACATTGACCAACGGCACGCGGGAAGAGGATCTACGTGCCGGGGAGGCTTCGCTGGATGCCGCACTCGCGACCCTGGCGAGTGAACAGAAACGCCTTGAAGATCTGTCGGTTGTAGCCACCCGTGACGGCGTCCTGGACAACCTACCCTGGAATCTGGGTGAACGCGTCACCATTGGCAGTCCGTTGGCGATTGTTCTGGCCGGAAAGGCGCCCTATGCCAGAATCTATGTGCCGGAACCCTATCGGGTCAAACTAAAGATCGGTGATGAACTGGTGGTACATGTAGACAGCATCGACAAACCGATCACCGGACGTTTGCGTTGGATTGCAACCGAACCGGCCTTTACCCCCTATTACGCCATGAATCAGGAGGAGCGTGCGCGCCTGATGTACCGGGCAGAGGTACAGCTGCCTGACAGTGAAGCCGGATTACCGAACGGGGTACCGGCACAGGTCGAGCTGCCATGACTGACTATGTCATCAAGGCGGAAAAATTAAGTCGGAATTTTGGTGATCTCAAGGCGGTACAGGAGCTGGATCTGCGTGTAGAGAGGGGCAGTATCTACGGCTTTTTAGGTCCCAACGGCAGCGGCAAGACCACTGCCATGCGTATGCTGATCGGCCTGCTGCTCCCGAGTTCTGGGGCGGCGGAGGTACTGGGTAATCAACTGCCAGCAGATGCGGACAAACTAAGAATGCGCATCGGCTACATGACCCAGAAATTTTCCCTCTATGATGATCTGACGGTACAGGAAAACCTCGAATTCATTGCCAACATCTACAGCATCCCCAAACGCCGGCAGAAACAGCGGGTCGATGAGCTGATCTCAACCTATGGGTTAGAGAAAAGCCGGCGGCAGATGGCCGGCAGCATGAGCGGCGGGCAACGCCAACGGCTCAGCTTGTCGGCGGCGACACTGCATAAACCGGATCTGCTACTGCTGGATGAGCCCACCTCAGCCGTGGATCCGGAGAATCGCCGGGATTTCTGGGAGCAACTATTTGATCTCAGTGATCAGGGCACAACCATTCTGGTCTCCACCCACTACATGGATGAGGCCGAACGCTGCCACAAACTTGCCATCCTGGAGTATGGAGTTAAACGCGCCGATGGCGCACCCGATGAGCTCATGCAGGATATGGATGCACAGGTGGTAGAGGTCGCCTCATCAAACCTGCGCCAGTTAAAACAGGCATACCTCAATCTGCCCGATGTGATATCTGCGGCACAACTGGGTGCCCGTCTACGGGTACTGGTGAAAAAAAATATACAGGATCCTGTGGCCTATCTATCCCAACAGCAGCACATGGGACCGAACGATAGCCTGTCACTGGTACGCCCCAGTCTGGAAGATGTATTTGTAACCTGCACCGGAAACGGCAAACCATGAATTCGCTATTACGTATCCACGCCATTATCTCCAAGGAGCTGACCCAGCTCAGTCGCGACAGAATGACATTCGGCATGATAGTCATGATCCCGCTGATTCAGCTGATGCTGTTTGGCTATGCAATCAACACCAATATCCGGCATATCCCGGTCGGGGTGGTGGATTTCAGCAAAACTGCACTAAGCAGGATCCTGATTCAGACGATTGATGCCACCCAGGTGGTCACGTTCACCCGGCACTTCGATGATTTGAACAAGGCGGAGAAGGCGATCGCCAGCGCCAAGGTCAGGGCAGTATTGATCATCCCGGATGATGTCAGTAAACGCCTGGCACGCCACCCCACAGTCGGTCTTGGCCTGCCACCATCGACCGATGAAGAGACCAGTCGTCCGGTGGCGCAGTGGCTGGTAGATGGCTCGGATACCATTGTGGCCGGTGCGATAAAAAGCCTGAGAAGTATGCCTCTTACAGAACTACTGGATAAGCCGCCCAACCGCAAGGTCCCGACCTTTGAGGTCACCCTGCTGTACAACCCGGAACAGCGAACCGCGGTAAACATAGTTCCGGGCCTGGTGGCGACCATCCTCACCATGACCATGATCATGTTTACCTCAGCAGCCATAGTGCGCGAAAGAGAACGTGGTAATATGGAGATGCTGATAACTACCCCGGTACATCCTATCGAGTTGATGATTGGCAAAATCATCCCCTATATTTTTATCGGTATCATCCAGGTCAGTATAATTTTAGGACTGGGACACATCCTGTTTTATGTCCCGATCAACGGCGGTCTGTTGCAGCTGGCTGCCGCCACCTTTCTATTCATCACCGCAAGCCTGACCTTGGGTCTGGTGATCTCCACCATCGCCCAGAACCAGTTGCAGTCCATGCAGATGACCGTGTTTATCCTGTTACCCTCCATTCTTCTCTCCGGCTTCATGTTTCCCTATGAGGGAATGCCGCTTGCAGCTCAATACATTTCCGAGGCCCTGCCAGCAACCCATTTCATGCGCCTGGTGCGCGGTGTGGTATTGAGAGATGTGGAAATCATTGATATGACGCCGGATGTGTTCTGGCTGATGCTGTTTACATTGGGCGGCCTGGCTGTCGCAACATCCAGGTTCAAGAAACGCCTGGATTAGTAATGATGTGATTGTTCAGGACCTAGCAATAACTATTTATAAATTTAAATTGGACCATTTCAAGTGAAGCAACTGACACTGGTAATAGGTAACAAAAACTACTCTTCATGGTCATTGCGACCATGGCTTGTATTGCAACATTTCAATATTCCGTTTACCGAAGTGCGAATACCGCTTTACACCGACAACTCAGCAGACACAATAAGAAAATTGTCACCTTCTGGGCTGGTACCTGCTTTAAAGAGTGGTGATTTGGTAGTGTGGGATTCGCTGGCGATCTGCGAATATCTGCAGGAACTGTATCCACACTTATCGCTGTGGCCAATAGATATGGAGGCCCGTGCCCTTGCCCGCTGTATCAGTGCCGAAATGCATGCCGGCTTCAGCGCTCTGCGCCGCTTCATGCCGATGAATTGCCGTCTGTCTTTTCCTGGCATGGGATTAAATGATGAAAGCGCAGCTGATATTCAGCGCATAACAACAATATGGCATGACTGCCGCGAGAGATTTGGTAACGGCGGACCGATGCTCTTTGGAGAATTTACCATTGCCGATGCCATGTTCGCACCGGTTGCATTACGCTTCCGGACATACGATGTGCAACTCGATGAAATATGTGCTGCTTATGTAGCGGCGATCCTGGCACTGCCGGAAATGGAAAAATGGATTACAGCGGCCACAGCCGAAGAAGAGATAATTACCGCATTTGAGCCATATCGACTCTAAGTTGGATCAAATTACTTACTTCAACAATTGTTATATGTGTTCATGTAATTTATTCTGGAAGCATTGCTAACGAATTTCCACAGTTAAATCAGCTGCAATTTCCGGAGGACCTGGATGTCACGCTTACCCTATTTTCTTACTGCTCTGATTCTTGCTGTCTGTTCCACCTCATCATGGGCGGGAAAGACCATTGAGGTAAGAACAAGCATGAACGATACCTTCCGAATTTCAGAAACTGACAACTGGAAGGTAAAAGTTGAACGTCAACTTACCTTACGTTTTGCCAATGTCCGCGTTGACGACAAGCGGGGCTATCCGTTCAGTCTAATGCTCTACTTCAAGGCTGATACCCCGGATATTGCACAGTTCGATACTCCGGAGAAGATAGCACGTGCCATTGAAGTCAGTTCCGAAAAATACCTTTCTATCGCGGTAGAAAAGGGCATCACCCTCCAGAAGATACCCGTGGACTCCACCTACGGTTATTTCACCGTCATCACAGATGCAAGAGTTGTAAATATGCCGCAGCTGCCTCCGAGGGAGTTCATATACATCACTCGGGGGATGCTTCGTATTTCAAAGGACTCCGCCCTCGGCTTCAGCCTCCTGACCAACGATATAGACTCAGACGATTACCGAAAAGTACTCGACTATGTATACAGCTTTGTTAAGCCTGGCGTTGACAGATAACCATTGGAGAGCCATTAGAATCCGGCTTGATTAATATTTACCGTTCCCACGCTTAGCGTGGGAACCAGTCAAAATCCGCATTCACATTGAACCATCCTATTTGATACGGTTCGTTGTTCTCACCGCGTCTTACCAGCTGTTTTGTGGTTGTACTTATGTCTAGACATCACTATTAATCGCTTCATTTTCCGCAGCGCTGTACCAATTTACATTTCTGGTGAGAAACATCACCGCCGCCAGGATCACAAACAAACCGATCGATCCGGCCAGCAGAGAGTACTCCTGCTCCTGCAACAGAGCGAGCAGATAGAGATATAGTGCGGTCATTCCGCCGCCAACCA
>JBNKDM010000048.1:0-15231 GCA_050288245.1 Sedimenticolaceae bacterium | reverse complement strand
AAGAGTGTCTGGCGCCATGGATTACCGTAAGATTCCTGGTGTCATCCGGCTTTATGAAGGTTCGGATCATGCTCATATAGGGGGCAATACCGGTGCCGGTGCCGATAAAAATCAAGTTGGATTCTTTGGGTATCTCATCCAGTGTGAACAGGCCGCTGATCTTGGGGCGCATGAAAATCCTATCTCCACGTTGCAGCGAAAATAGTCTTGGCGTCAGGGAACCGGAACGTACCAGTGAGATATAAAACTCCAGATACTCTTTCTTGTGCGAAGACGATGCTATGGAGTAGGAGCGCATTATGGTATTGCCCGGGGGGTAATTTCCCTCCTCTTCATCGGAAATATCCACCCTTGGGGTGCTGGCAGGCAGGCCCAGAACGGTAAATTGTCCTGGACTATAATCCGGTATCTCCCAGTTATCCGGTATAACCCGCAGGATCATGGTTTCGGAGGATAGGAACACTGCTTCTCCGACAATTGCATTCAACTCTTTTACTGCCATTTTGTTCCCTTGTTATATCTTTGTCTCGTCCGCCGGCCCGGTGAGAGATTAGGTGTATAGTGATATTTTTCAGTCAATTCTATATGCCTGTAGGTGAATATAATAGGGCATACACGGGTAAATGTTCCCTATATCAATAGTATTCTCCTTATGTACAATAAGCGCAGTATCTGGTGTCCATATCAGAAGGCTACATATGACGGATAATAGCGTCCCGCACATTCAGCTGCTTTTTGTGCATCCCTTTCCTCACCGTTCCAGGGCGAACCGTGTACTGCTTGAAGCAGTGCGGGATGTTCCCGGGGTACAGGTGCGTGATCTATATGAAGATTATCCTGATTTCCATATAGATGTTGACAGGGAGCAACAGCTCCTGCGGGAAACCGATCTGCTGGTGGTGCAGCATCCGCTCTATTGGTACAGCGCACCTGCCATGTTCAAGCAGTGGCAGGATGTAGTACTTGAGTACGGTTTTGCCTTTGGTACCGGTGGTGATGCCATGCATGGAAGGGATTTTATGTCCGTGATTACAGTCGGTCAGAGTAGGGAGTCATATAGGCATGATGGACATAACCTGCATGATATGCGTGAGATCCTCTACCCCTATGAGTGTATGGCCAATCACTGTGGTATGAATTATCTGGAGCCGATTATTATGTACGGTTCTCATAAACTAAGTGATGAGCAGTTGTCTGAGTGGGGAGAGAGGTATCGGCAGCGTCTGATCGCATATCGTCCTGGGGGTTGATGGGATGGAGAAAGATTATCAGCTTATCTTGAATGCAATCGTATATCTGTCTGCCAGCATTATAGCTGTACCGATTGTAAAAAGGCTTGGTCTCGGTTCTGTGCTGGGATATCTGGCCGCCGGCACTGCGATCGGCCCCTGGGGTCTTGGGTTTGTTGAGAGTGTGGATGATATTCGGCACTTTGCGGAATTCGGTGTGGTTCTGCTGCTGTTTATTATCGGTCTGGAGCTGAAACCCAGGCGCCTCTGGAAGCTGCGCCGTCCCATCCTCGGTTTGGGGGGGAGCCAGCTTATTCTCACCACCACGCTGGTATTGTCGATCGGCCTGCTCATGGGTTACTCCTTCAACCTATCCCTGGTTGTGGCCATGGCACTCTCTCTCTCCTCAACCGCCATTGCCTTGCAGAGTCTGAAAGAGCGCAATCTGTTAAGCACCAATGCCGGAAACTCCGCATTCTCTGTTCTGTTGTTTCAGGATATAGCCGTTATTCCTATCCTTGCCCTGTTGCCGGCTCTGGGGGTGGTGGTGGGGGATACGGGTGAGAATATTTGGCTGGGGCTGTTGAGTGCGGCTGGAGTGATCGGCGCTATTATAATCGGCGGACACTATCTTACCCGGCCAATATTCCGCTACATCGCCAATACCGGTCTGCGTGAGATCTTTACCGCCTTCTCCCTGCTGCTGGTGTTCGGCATAGCCATGTTGGTTAATGCGGTCGGCATGTCCATGGCCCTGGGCGCCTTTCTTGCCGGGGTGCTGCTGGCTGAGTCTGAGTATCGACATGAACTGGAGGTGGAGATAGAGCCGTTCAAGGGTCTGTTGATGGGGCTGTTTTTTATCTCGGTAGGTATGTCGATTGATTTTGGACTTTTCCTGAGTGATCCACTGACCATCATGTTTCTGGTGGTTTTGTTGCTGGTGGTAAAAGGTGCTGTCCTTTGGTTGTTGGCGAAGATGGGTAAGATCCCGGAGAGTCAGACCAGTCTGTTTGTGTTTATGTTGTCCCAGGGCGGTGAGTTTGCCTTTGTGATCTTCTCTGTGGCATCTGACAGCGGCATGCTGGACCGAGCCATCATGAATTATCTGGTGGTGATCGTGGCGCTGTCGATGTTGACCACGCCATTTCTACTGCTGCTGTACCAGCATGTGATAGCACCCCGCTTCATCACTCTGGATCAACCGCGCGAGCCAGATCAGATAGATGAAGAGGATAATCCGGTAATCATCGCCGGCTTCGGGAGGTTTGGCCGTCCCATCGGTCGCTTGCTGCATGCCAATGGCATATCCACCACCATCCTGGATCATAATCCGGATCAGATTGAGGCCATTCGCCAATTCGGCTACAAGGTCTACTATGGTGATTCG
This sequence comes from Sedimenticolaceae bacterium, assembly GCA_050288245.1. Lineage (GTDB taxonomy): Bacteria > Pseudomonadota > Gammaproteobacteria > Chromatiales > Chromatiaceae > JAAGZL01. The sequence continues at coordinate 12,615 of JBNKDM010000048.1, read as the reverse complement.
AGCAGGCATGATGTGCTGGAGGCGGCCGGAGCGGACAAGGCCAAGCTGTTGATCATCACCATCGATGATGCCGAGATGTCCCTGAAAATAATCGAACAGGCGCAGAAACATTTCCCGCATCTCACTATTCTTGCCAGGGCCTGCAACAATGGCCATGCCTACGAGATCATGCGTCGTGGCGTAACACTGTTTCAGCGCGAACTGTATGACTCGGCCCTGCATCTGGGAGAAGAGGCCCTGAAGCAGCTGGGCTTTGGTGCATATAGATCGAAAAATGCCGCAAGGGTATTTTATGCCTACGATCAAAAGCTGCTGGAGAGGCTGTATCTGGCTGAGGCGCCGGAGGATCGCAGACTGCTGTCACTGCAGGCCAGGGGGCAGCTGGAGCAGGTTCTGACAGCGGATGCCGAGCAGATTGCCAAGCAGAACCGCGAAGGCTGGGACTGATCCATTCATGCTTGGCCTGACTGCAGCCTGGTTCGGGCCGATGGCCCCTTGTATAAACTACAATTATCTATATCACGCAGTTACCCCGTAAGGTCGCGGCAGTCGTATATCCTGGAGAGTTTTAGGGCGTGCCGGATCCGATCCTGAAGAGAGCAGCACATCACCATCGGCCCAAGCGTACAGATGCCAGTAAACCACCTGATAAATGAGACCAGCCCATATCTGTTGCAACATGCAGGCAATCCGGTTGAGTGGTATCCATGGGGGGCTGAAGCGCTGGGGAGGGCCAGTGCAGAAAACCGACCTATCCTGTTGTCTATCGGCTACTCCGCCTGCCACTGGTGCCATGTGATGGCGCATGAGTCATTCGAGGATGAAGAGACCGCCGCCCTGATGAATGAGCACTTCATCAATATCAAGGTGGATCGGGAAGAGCGGCCGGATCTGGATAAGATCTACCAGACCGCTCACCAGCTTCTGGTCCAGCGTGGCGGCGGCTGGCCCCTGACTCTGTTTCTCACCCCAGATAAACGCATCCCGTTTTTTGCCGGTACCTACTTTCCCAAGCGTCCACGCTATGGTCTTCCCTCCTTTAAAGAGCTGCTATCCGGCATAGCCTGTTTTTACCGCGATAACCAGGAAGAGATTGAGAGGCAAAATATCTCCCTGCTAAATGCCATGAAGGAGATATCTGTACGCTCTAATGCCGAAGCAACGGTCATTACTTCCCGGCCACTCGCACTGTTCATGCGTCAGATGCAACAGGGTTTCGATGCAACAAATGGTGGGTTTGACGCTGCCCCCAAGTTCCCGCAACCATCCAGGCTGGAGCTGTTGCTGCATGAGTATGCTGCAGGCACTGTTGCAGGTGAAGATAACAGCCGTGCCTGGGATATGGCTGCCGTTACCCTGAGAAACATGGCGGATGGCGGTATATGTGACCAACTGGGTGGAGGCTTCTGCCGTTACTCGGTGGATGAGAAGTGGATGATTCCCCACTTTGAAAAGATGCTATACGACAATGGCCAGTTACTGACCCTGTATAGCACGGCCTGGCAGATATCCAGAGAGCCACAGTTTGCCTGCACGGCAGATGAAATTGCCGGATGGGTTATGCGTGAGATGCAAGCGCCTGAGGGCGGATACTACTCTTCGTTGGATGCGGATACGGAAGAGGGTGAGGGTCAGTTCTATCTGTGGGATAGAGAGCAGATATCTTCCGAACTGACACCGGATGAATTCTCAGTCATTGAGCGGCGTTTTGGCTTGGATCATGCTCCCAACTTCGAGGGCAGGTGGCACCTGCACGTCAACGCCGATGTCGAGGGGATTGCCGAAGATATCGGAATTACGCCAGACAACGTCAGAATGTTGCTGCAGAGCGCCAGGGCAAAACTGTTGGCCAGACGCACTATCCGTGTGGCCCCGGGGCGGGATGAAAAGATCCTTACATCCTGGAACGCCTTGATGATAAAAGGGATGGCTACGGCTGGTCATATATTCAACCGGCCGGAATGGATCGCCTCAGCTGAACGAGCCCTGGAGTTCATCAAAAATCGCATGTGGGTAGACGGAAGATTGCTGGCAACCTGTAAGGGTGAACATGCCCACCTGCCGGCATATCTGGATGATTACGCCTTTCTGATCGATGCTATCCTGGCGCTGCTTGCGGCGCGCTGGCGGGATGGTGATCTGAATCTTGCCATGCAACTGGCGGAGCGACTGTTGGATGGGTTTGCGGACAGAGATGGTGGTGGATTCTTCTTTACCGCCGATGACCATGAAGAGCTGTTTCATCGGCCCAAGCCAGCGTACGATGAAGCCACGCCCTCAGGCAATAGTATTGCCGCCCGGGTGTTAGGAAGGCTTGGCCACCTCCTGGGGGAACCCAGATACCTGGAGGCGGCAGAGGGTGTAATTACCTCGTTCTGGAATGAGTTGGAACAGCTGCCGCATGCCCATGCCTCTATGCTGATCGCGCTACGTGATTACCTGACACCTCCTGAGGTTGTGATCTTGCGCGGTAATCCGGACAGCCTTTCTTTCTGGTTACAGCGTGCCGATAGAAATTTCGCGCCAGGTCGCATCACCCTGGCCATACCATCAGGGGCTGGACCGCTTCCGAATGGATTAGAACAGCACACAGACAAAGGAGCAATTGCCGCATATATCTGTACTGCTGGCAGATGCGGACCTGTCATTACCGACCTGGAGATATTTTCTAGGGAGATGGAGCGGGGCGAGGTTGGTTTTCAGAGTTATGGGCACAAAAAAGGCGGATAGGTATCCGCCTTTTCCTTAATCAAATATGTTGATTGCCTATCGCTTAAGTGCGCCTGTTCTAAAGCCAATCAAACCAAATAACCCTGAAGCAAAAAGCCATACCGCAGCTGGCAGGGGAACAGCAACCAATAGATCCTGTTTGCTGGGATTTGCGGCGATCATATATCCATCAAGCCCGGTCAGGCTGGCGCTCTTAAGTTCCCTGATGTACTGCTTGGCAAGATTGTACACATGGTGGTCGTTGCCGCTGAAAGACATCTGGAATAGACCGTTTTTCAGGCTTCCACCAATGCCGTCATAGACCGTCTCCCAGATGGCTACCTGAACAGCTGCGTTTTGTATGACATTGCCGCTGCCGGCATAATTATCCATGATCCATGCCGCTCCCAGATAGTTGTCAGTGGCTGTCAGCAGATCAACCGGGTAGGTATCACCGCTGCCAACACCCTGGGTTAGTTCTACGCAGTAGCCGATGGTGGCAAGGTCGTAACTGCCATCCATATCGAAATCAATATTGACCGGGCTGAATTCGAGTCCGTATGTGTCGATATTGCCATTGTATTTTACCGTCACAGCCCTGCCGTCGCTCAGGCTATAGTTGACGTTAATAGTGGCTGCCATGGATGGTCCCGCCGCAAATAGCAGCAAGACTATCCAGACAACTATTTTTATGCTGAAGCGTTGTAACATGCAAAACCCCGATTGACCTGATTCTATTGCTACGTACCTGATCACATATCATTGTCGGCACGCAGCTTATTACCTAATTTTTATGTAAAGAGCGTGCACTAAATGAAACCGGCAAAAAACGTGAAGTAATTTCCCTGTTATTCATATGCGCTCTAGATTATGTTGTCGGCAGGATAGGCAAATCCTAAAGGCAGGACATACCCTAAATGCAGTAACAATAGATAAAAATCCGGGAATAAAATTCTGTTTTCCCGGGCAGATGTATTAGATTGATTTGGAGTTTTACTATTAGATCAGGAGCTATTTCAGGTTTGTGTCTGTAGCGCATCTAGTACCTTGGCTGGATGGTCTGCCGCCTTGGCAACTCTCTTCCAGTGTTTTTTTATCTTACCGTCGGCCCCTATCCAGACGGTAGAGCGTATTACTCCCATGCTTTTTTTTCCATACATGACCTTTTCACCGAAGGCACCGTATTTGGTCATGACCTTTTTATCCGGGTCAGAAAGCAGGGTAAAAGGTAGATGGAATTTAGCTGAAAATTTCTGATGGGATTCGCTGGTGTCAGGTGATACCCCGAGCACTACCACGCCTAACTCTTCTATCTCGCTCCAGATATCACGGAATCCACATGCCTCTTTGGTGCAGCCGGGGGTGTCATCACGCGGGTAGAAGTAGAGAATGACATCTCTGCCTCTGAACTGTTTGAGGGAAACCCTGTTGCCATTGGTGTCAGACAGGGTGAATGCAGGTGCTGATTTACCTTGTTCTATCGCCATCATTATCCTCGAAAAAAAAGGGCCGCAAGGCGCGGCCCAGAGGTGGAGACGTTATGACAGGGAGTTCAAAGCTGCCTCATAGTTTGGTTCCTGGCCAATCTCCGGCACCTGTTCGGTGTAGATGACCTTGCCATCTTCATCCAGTACTACAACGGCCCTGGAGAGAAGGCCTGCCAGGGGACCATCGACGATGCGGACATTGTAGTTGTCACCAAAGCTGGAGTTACGCATCTCGCTGACCGATTCAACATTCTCAATACCTTCGGCTCCGCAGAAACGGGCATGGGCGAAGGGGAGGTCACGGGATACGCAGAGAATGACCGTATTGTCCAGGTTGGCGGCATCTGCATTGAAGTGGCGCACAGATGCTGCACAGATACCGGTGTCGATGCTTGGGAAGATATTAAGCAACACACGTTTGCCTTTCAGATCCGCTAACGTGATATCAGACATGTCGGTTTTTGTGACCAGGAAATCGGGTGCCTGACTGCCAACTGATGGGAGATCGCCGGCAGTGTTTATATCAGTTCCTCTCAAGCTAATTTTTGCCATGTTCTTGCCTCTTGTTTATTTGGTTGGTTAATCAGGGATCGACAAATTGCTCCATCCCTGGATGATTATGCCTATACAAAGATCAACTAACATCATGTTTGATGTTATGCTGGCATTTGTTGCATCCTTAGTCAATAGTTATTTGACAAAAATCATGAATAATCGCATGACTCCTATGCCGCATAATTATTCGCCGCAAACTCCCAGTTAACCAGGTTCCAGAACGCCCCCACATATGCGGGGCGGGCATTTCGGTAGTCGATATAATATGCGTGTTCCCACACATCACAGGTCAGCAGCGGCGTCTGTCCGGCCGTGAGAGGGCTGCCGGCATTTCCGGTGTTGACAATCTCAATGGATCCATCAGGGTTTTTTACCAGCCAGGTCCAGCCTGAACCGAAGTTGCCGACGGCTGACGCGGTAAATTTCTCCTTGAAGCTATCAAAGGAGCCAAAGGTGTCAGTGATCGCATCACCCAGAGTGCCGCCAGGTGCACCGCCGCCATTGGGGCTGAGGCAGTTCCAGTAGAAACTGTGATTCCATATCTGCGCAGCATTGTTGAAGATGCCGCCATTGGACTTACTGATGATCTCTTCCAGGGGTTTGCCCTCGAACTCAGTTCCCGCGACCAGCTTATTGAGATTTGCTACATAGGCAGCATGGTGTTTGCCGTGGTGATATTCCAGGGTTTCAGCCGAAATATGTGGTTCTAACGCACTCTTTGCATAGGGAAGTTCAGGAAGTTCGTATGCCATAGTATCTCTCCGTAGTTGTTAGTAGCATTAGTGTAAATCAGCTATTAGTGATTGTTTAACGTCGGCAGGAATGTCGTCAATAGAGTGAGTATATGCGGCATGCTCGATACCCATACTGACCTTACTGCCGGACTTGGCCGCCTCTACCATCTCAGGTGTAAGTTCAAACCTTACAAAGTGAACTGCTGAGGTCTTGTCATCGGTTTCTCTATCCAGGTCTTCGTTGGCGATTGGCTGTACCTTGTCAAAACCATCCACCTGTATCCACAGCCTTTTCTCTATTCCAATCAATCTGGACAGTGCCTGCCTGCGTTCGTTCTCATCCTCATACTCCAGCATAAAGGTGGCCTTCCAGTTGTTGCCGTCCGGTATCAGAGGGTTATACACATCCAGTTCTTCCTGGATTCCATCGGCCTCGAATATGCGTTCGATCCGCAACATCTCCTGCACCTGGTACTGCATTGTGAGTGCATCCTCAAAGTAGAGGGTTGCGTGCTCGCCGATAGAGACACGACGCCTATCCTTATGTGCCATCACCTTGGCCCGGAATTCCGGCCGTATGCGGTCATACTCCTCAAGGCTGTATAGGTCGGCGTGGGACAACTTGCTCATTTGCAACATCTCCATAATCGTAATTAAATGCCGTAGGCCTTGCGCAGAAGGCTCATGGGGTGCCTGGTTTCGCTGCCATCGGCCATGCCATGTTCTATATGGTGCCCGGCCATGGGGCAGTCGCTGCCATAGTGGTCGGCCTCGAACTTTTTGACCCGATCTACCACAGGTTTTACGATCTTCATGGAGATGGCATGGAACTCCTTTTTGACCGCGTAGGTACCATCATGTCCGGAACAGCGTTCAATCGTCTCTATCTGGGTATCTGGTATAAGCTCAAGTACTTCCCGTGTCTTCGCGCCGATATTCTGCACACGTTGGTGACAGGCGGCATGGTAGGCAACCCTGCCCAATGCGACCTTGAAATTCGTATTTAGTTTGCCGCCTTTGTGGCGATGCAGCAGATATTCGAATGGATCAAATATGGCTTCGCTCACCTTCTTGACCTCAGCATCATCCGGGAATAGCAGCGGCAGTTCCTGTTTGAACATCAGGGCACAGGAGGGGATAGGGGCAACTATGTCCCAGCCCGCGTCAACCAGTGCCGCCAGCCTTGGCACATTGGCCTGTTTTGCCTTCTCCACCGCTTCCAGGTCACCCAGTTCCATCTTGGGCATGCCGCAGCACTGCTCCTGCGGCATGATGGTTACCGGGATATTGTTGTGCTCAAACACCGCAACCAGATCTTCACCGATGATGGGTTCGTTGCGATTGCCATAGCAGGTGGTAAACAGGACCACCTTGCCATTGGTTGGCCCGGCGGCTTCTCCCTCGGCCTGCAGGTTAATCCTGTCGGTAAGACGGGAGCGCATGGTTCTGGAGTGATACTCTGGCAGTTTGGCGTCGGCATGTACCCCGAGTACCGACTCAAGAATCTTGCGGGTAGGTTTCATTTTGTTAGCCGCGTTTACCACGCCGGCTATGATCGGTATCCCGGCAAGATTGCCTACCTTGTCGGTGCTGGTAAGCATCTTGTCTCTGGTGCTGACGTCGCCACTCTTGAAGCGGACCGCCTTGGCGCGGAGCATCAGGTGTGGGAAGTCCAGATTCCACTCGTGCGGTGGAGTGTATGGGCACTTGGTCATGAAGCAGAGGTCGCACAGATAGCAGTGGTCCACTACCTGCCAGTAATCTTGTTTGGCTACGCCATCGACCTCCATGGTTTCTGACTCATCCACCAGGTCAAACAGGGTGGGGAAGGAGTTGCATAGACTGACACAGCGGCGGCAGCCGTGGCAGTGATCGAATACCCGCTCCATCTCCTGAAACAGGCTCTCCTCGTTATAGAACTCAGGATTTTTCCAATCCAGGGCATGGCGAGTTGGTGCTTCCAGATTACCTTCTCTTGCAGCCATTATGTCCTCTCCGCATATTGTTTTTTTAATAGACCGGGGGACTATGCCCCCGGTTGCTGCCTGATCTGCTTAAATATCCAGTTCGTTCAGGGCCTTCTGGTAGCGGTTGGCATGGGAGCGCTCTGCCTTGGCCAGGGTCTCAAACCAGTCGGCAATCTCGTCGAAACCCTCCTCGCGCGCCGTCTTGGCCATACCGGGATACATGTCGCTGTATTCGTGGGTTTCACCGGCCACCGCCGATTTCAGGTTGTCTGCGGTACTGCCGATGGGCATGCCGGTGGCGGGATCACCACATGCTTCCAGATACTCCAGATGGCCATGGGCATGTCCGGTCTCACCCTCTGCCGTAGAGCGGAACAGGGCTGATACGTCGTTATAGCCCTCTACATCGGCCTTGGAGGCAAAGTAGAGATAGCGACGATTGGCCTGTGATTCGCCGGCAAACGCGTCTTTGAGATTCTGCTCGGTTTTACTGTTTTTTAGTTCCATTCCGGTTTCCTCCGAATGAGAGTGTTAGTGATTGCTTAATCATATAGACAGACCACAGTATAGGAGTTGATCTTCCATATTTCTAATTGATTATTATTACTGGATTGATAACATTAGGTTATTATGAAGATAACCATTCGTCAGCTCGAATATCTTACCACTTTGGCTGAATTGTGCAGCTTTAACCGAGCCGCAACGGCGTGCCATGTAAGCCAGCCCGCCCTGAGTACCCAGATACGTCAGCTTGAAGAGCAGCTGGGGGTGAAGCTGCTGGAGCGCAACCAGCGCATGGTGTTGGTCACACCTGCTGGCGAGGAGATAGTGCGGCGGGCGCAGATAGTACTCAATGAAGCCAACGATCTGATAGAGGCGGCCCACTCTTTGAGTCTTCCCATGTCCGGCACTCTGAAACTCGGGGTTATTCCAACCATCGCCCCCTACCTTTTGCCCAGAGTATTGCCGCAGCTGCGTGATTGCTACCCTGATCTACGCCTATTGCTGTATGAAGAGAAGACGGATGTTCTGGTGCGGATGCTGAATGAAGGCAGACTTGATCTTGCACTGCTGGCACTAGGGGTGGATCTGGGTAATCTGGATACCCTCTCTCTGTTTGATGATCCTTTTCTGCTGGCGGTTCCGGAAGGTCACCCCCTGGCAACACGTGATGAGGTGCGAGAATCCGATCTGCTGAATGAAGAGGTGTTGTTACTGGAGGACGGCCACTGTCTGCGTGATCAGGTGTGGCCGGTATGTGAAAGCGGTGGTGCGCATGAACTGGGAGATTTCCGCGCCAGCAGTCTTAGCACCTTGACGCAGATGGTTTCAAGCCGGGTTGGTATAACCCTGTTGCCGGAGATGTCGCTGGATGTGGAGATCGGGCGCAGCGAGCACATCGTGTTAAGCCGATTCAAACAGCCAGAGCCGTTTCGAACCATCGGTCTGGCCTGGAGAAAATCCGCTCCGCGCAAGCAGGATTTTCATCTCATCGGAGAGGTTTTTTCCAGAATGTCTAAGGTTTAGGATATATCTGTTCCTTCGCAGGACAGGTGGCATTTAATCTGGATTGGCTGGTGCCTCGCCACAGGCAAGGTTGCCGGGTACGGCGATATCTATCAGCTTGGGTTTGTCCAATTCCAGGCCATTCATTAGTTCCACATACTCCTGTTCTGATCCTACCTGCAGGCGCGGGTTGTGCCTGCGCTCCTCGATGATAGTACTCACAGTCATGCCGTTGTAATCATGCGCCGGGTAGACCAGGGTGTCATCCGGTAGCTTCAGCAGTTTATTGAACAGACTATTGTATTGCGCAGCAGGATCGCCATTTTGAAAATCTGTGCGGCCGGTGCCTCTGATCAGCAGGGTATCTCCGGTCAGTACCCGGTCCGGCATGACAAAGGAGTAGGAGTCATCGGTATGTCCGGGGGTATAGATAACATCTAGGCGAATATCCCCCACCTTTATTTGTTCACCTTCGCGTACCTTATAGTCAATGCACTCCGCCATGGCATATTCTCCCAAAGCGATGGAGCAATCTGTTTTATTGCGCAGGGTTTTCATGCCGGTAATATGATCTGCATGGATATGAGTATCTATTGCCAGCACCAGGTTTAGCTCCAGCTCAGCAATAAGCCGTAGATATTGCGGTACATTATTGATTACCGAGTCGATTAGAATAGCCTCGCCACTCTCGTGATGGGCGATCAGGTAGGTATAGGTACATGATTCACGATCAAATAGTTGGCGAAAGATCATTGCTGTTACCTCAAGTAAAATGTTACCAAAGAGCGCCGCTGTTTACTTATTTTCCCGCTTGAAAATAATATACTCAATATACATAGGGACTGAAGATCGGTTTATCTACCCCCATTAATCTATAAATTTAGGTAAACAAATGCTTAAGGAATTGTTAGTACTACTCGAAACAGGGCCGGATAATGCGCTGTTGCGGTTCAGTCTTGGTGGCGTCTATCTGAAAGAAAATGATCTTGAACAGGCCAAGCTGCACCTGGCAAAGGCGGTCGAACTTGATTCGGAATATTCTGCTGCCTGGAAACTATACGGTAAAACGTTGCTGCAACTCGGTGAAAATGACCAGGCTGAAATTGTATTGAAGCAGGGTATTAAGGTGGCAAACGCAAAGGGAGATATCCAGGCCGCCAAGGAGATGCAGGTGTTTCTAAAGCGCCTGCAAAAAGATAAATAGTTTGTTAGTTTCCATAATCATCGAGGAATATAAAAACTGTGGCGGGATGCTCTTCTCCCAAAGGAATTTCCCAATGCTAATACAGAAGTCAATAAGGCTGAGATGTTACTGGTTAGAATCGCTTGTTTTCATCTCTTGCACTTTTATCTGTCTGCCGGCGTCATCGGGAATACTTGACGGTTTATTCGATGTTGATATCTATATTGAACTTCCAGATCATCAGGCCAAGCTAAAACTGGATTCCATGCTGAGACCAATGAGTATAAGTGATGAGGTGCAGGCATTATGGTTCGAAGATACCACGGCTGATCCCGGCGAACCTAAGATCGCTGATATCTGTCCGGGCTATGCATCGCAAGTTAACAGTAGTTGGAGGCTGTCCTTTTACTCAATTGCCGGTAATGTGGCCAGGGTTTACTACTCCGGAAGGAATGGCAGCGCCGGAGAGTCGGCTTTTATGGACTGCCTAAGCTCTATCGGCATGCTGAAAACTAAATTGCGGATATATGACTATGTGTCCGAAAAGTTCAATACAAAAGGAATTGATCACGGGAAGCAGGCAGACCCGGAAGCGGTCTTTGCCTCAATCAGTAACTCCCATCCAAGTGAAGTTCTCTATACCTAGCTTCTGAGTACTCTCGGGGATTCAAATAAAGGTGACGAAGTAATCACAGATACGATTGGCGGTTTCATTGCGAAGGGTGCGGATGTGAATGCAGTCTTTAATGATACAACGCCACTGCTGATGGCTATTAACACCTTGCGTCCTGCCGTTGTTGATTATTTACTCAAAAATAAAGCGAATCTGAACGTAACGGAGAAACTGTTTAATATGGCGGATGATACCTATCTTGGTGGAGAATACCCTCTGGAGCTGGCAGTTGAGAACGCCGATATGGAGACATATCAGGTGTTGCGTAAGTATGGTGCGGACCAGAATATACGCAATCGTAATAAGGAGACGCTTCTACATATTGCCGTAAAAAATCAGAGCTATGAGTTAGTTTCGATGCTTGTTAATGACAAGGTTGATATAAATGCCAAATCAGAAGAAGGAGCTAGCGCATTGATGCTTTTGTTATCAGAAGCGGAATACTCGTACGACCCAGATGACCCGGAAAAAGAGCAGGCTCTCTTCGATGCATTGAAACAGATTATTGATGCGGGTGCGGATCGTGACCAAATACCTATTGACGGCAAGAGTGCTGTAACTTTGGCAAAGGAGCATCCACGGCTAAAAAAATATTTGATCGATCATGGATTCAAGTAATTGATAACTGGCGCTTAGGTTTTTTGGTTAAATGGAGATGAAAAACCGATGCATACTTTTGCGAAATTATGTGGTCTATTACGTAAATATTTAAATACAGTATTCCTAAACCGATAGGATGAACTGCACCTGGTTTTAGGACAATGTTGATATCTGCTCAATTCCACGAATTGTCAGAGACATAGATCTTCTAATTTTGAAGTGTCCGGTCTAAACAATATCAAATCTATCTGCCTGGATTAATCTTATGCAGTGAAGCTGCTCGAACTATAAACTACACTCTATAAATATAACCATGGCTGACCGGTAATAAACGTGCCGGGTGTGTGTGAATTATAATCGGTGCATATTATGTATCGGCGCAGAAAACGAGAAGGAGGATTTTAGTGAATATTATCGATTATGCCCTGCAGACGGAAAAAGATGGAGAAGAATACTACCGTGAAATGGCGGCTAAGGCAGACGACATCGGGGTTAAAAAGGTGTTTGAGATTCTGGCTGATGCTGAAGCTGAACACTATAAAGTGTTTATGCAGTTAAAGGAGAATAAGCCGGTAGCTATGGGTGATAAAAAGCACATCGCCAAGATCAAGACCCTGTTCACCGAGATTAAACAGAATGGCTCCGATAACACTCTCAGTGACGAGCAGGTGGATGCCTATATCAAGGCGCGCGATATTGAGAGGAAGAGCCAGGATACCTATAAGCAGAAGGCCGAAGAGTTGAACGACCCTGAGCAAAAAGCCCTCTGTCTGAGGATCGCGGAAGAGGAGGGTAAACACTACATTATCCTGGATAATCTGATTGAACTGTTGCAGCATCCAGCCACCTGGCTGGAAGATGCCGAGTGGCGCAACATGGAGGATTATTAACCAGAAGGCTGGAACAGGATTAAAGGTGGATAGCTATGAACAACAGCTTTAATTCACGTACCACACTCAGCGTATCCGGAGTCGCATACGAGATATTCAGCCTCAAGGCCCTGGAATCTGGCTACAATATCTCACGTCTACCCTTCTGTCTGAAGATCCTGCTGGAGAATCAGCTGCGGCTGGAGGATGGGGTGGATGTCGCCAGGGAGGATATAGAAGCTATAGCCAACTGGGATCCCCAGGCAGAGCCAGACAAAGAGATAGCCTTCACCCCGGCCCGGGTGGTGCTGCAGGACTTTACCGGGGTGCCG
>JBNKDM010000047.1:0-15254 GCA_050288245.1 Sedimenticolaceae bacterium | reverse complement strand
AATAGCCCGCCAGGCAGCAAGTAAGGCGAAAAGCAAGAACACTCCACCGCCGATGCGATGCAGCCACTTCAGAGAGAGGCGGCGCAAGATAGTACACCCGGCCCAAACCCCGAGAGCAGAGATAACCGCCAGGGCCAGGGTTGCACCAAGCCATACCGCCAACGGTTCGAATTCCATGGCCAGTCCTGCCACAGCAATCTGGGTTTTATCGCCCAGCTCAGCCACCAGTATCAGCAACAGAGTGGTGATGAAAATACCGTGCCCCGGACGCTCTTCCACCGCTTCTTCCGATCCACAATCGGATTGAACACGCAGGGCATGAATTCCAAAACCGGCAAACAGTACTGCAACCACACCGGCAGTCACCCTCTCCGGTATCCAGGTCGCGATCCCGGCGCCAAACACCACTGCCAGGATATTCAGCAGGGCAAATGCCGTGACCGCCCCCAGCAGGATCGGCCAATGGCGGTGGCGTGATGCCAGCGTGATACATACCAGCTGACTCTTGTCTCCGATCTCTGCCAGGGATATGAGGGTAAAGGTGGATGCGGTGATAGATAATGTCTCTGTCATTGGCATGGCTGTGTAACCGAGTCTCCGTATGTTAGTTTTCTTCAGTAGACGCAGACTGCATCTCTCAATTATCTCCGCCGGATTCCAGCAGCTCCCAACGCGCATAGGCCTGTTCCAGCTCCTGTTGCAACTGTTCCAGTCTCTGGTTAGCCGCAGCTATAGTTGCCCCATCCTGTTGATAGAATCCGGTATCAGACATCGCAGCATGCAGTTCTGTCAGTTCACTATCCAGCTGTTCAATCCTCTGGGGCAGACCATCCAACTCACGCTGATCCTTGTAGCTCAGTTTATTCTGTTTGCTCTTCGGCGTTTGCTCTCTGTTAGCGTTTGTCTTGGAGACGGCCTTGTTGTTTGCTGCCGGCTGTGGCCGTTGCCGCAGCCAATCATCGTAGCCTCCTATGTATTCCATAACGCGACCCTGGCCTTCAAACACCAGGGTGCTGGTCACAACATTATTCAGGAAGGCGCGATCATGGCTTACCAGCAACAGAGTGCCCTGATACTCCAGCAGCAGCTCCTCCAGCAGTTCCAGGGTCTCCATATCCAGATCGTTGGTTGGCTCGTCCATCACCAGTACATTAAAGGGACGGGAGAACAGCTTGGCCAGCATCAACCGATTACGCTCGCCACCGGAGAGTGACTTCACCGGCTGGCGCACCCGATCCGGGGTAAACAGGAAATCCTGGAGATAGCTTATTACATGTTTGGTGACACCGTTTATCTCCACCTTGTCACTACCGTCCGCCAGGTTGTCCTGGACCGACAGCTGCTCCTTCAGTTCACCGCGCAGCTGATCAAAGTAGGCTATCTCCAGTTTGCTACCCTGCTCTACTGTCCCCTCCTGCGGCTCCAGTCGCCCCAGTAGCAGATTAAGCAGCGTTGTTTTGCCGGAGCCGTTGGGCCCGATAATACCCACCTTATCTCCGCGCATTATGCTGGTGGATAAGCCCTTGATTATCGGAATACCCTCCCAGGCATAGCTGAGATTATTCACCTCAACCACCAGCTTGCCGGAACGCTCCATCCCCTGCATCGTCATACTGACAACACCTTCCCGTTCCCGGCGGCGCCCCCTCTCCGCGCGCATCTGCTTGAGGGCCCGTACCCTACCCTCGTTGCGGGTACGCCGTGCCTTGATTCCCTGTCTGATCCAGACCTCTTCCTGCGCCAGCTTTTTATCAAACCGTTGGTTGGCCTTATCTTCAGCGTGCAGCATCTCATCCTTACGTCGCAGAAAGTTGGCATAGTCACCCGGCCAGTCGGTGAGTTGGCCCCGGTCCAGTTCGATGATTCTGGTTGCAAGCTTCTGCATAAATACCCGGTCATGGGTAACGAACAGCAGAGTGCCACTATAGTTCTGAAAAAACTCCTCCAACCATGCGATGGACTCAATATCCAGATGGTTAGTCGGTTCATCCAGTAACAAAAGATCCGGCTCTTGCACCAGCGCCCGCGCCAACATCACTCGACGCTTGAGTCCCCCGGATAGTTGCTCGAAGCCCAGATCAGGATTCAGAGAGAGGCGGGATATCACCGTCTCGACCCGCTGTTCCGTCTGCCATCCATCCACCGCTTCCAGCTCGTGCTGGGTACGTTCCAACTGTTTTAACAGATCACCATCGTTCCCCGCCTCCAGTGCGGCGCTAATTTCATGGTAGCGTTTCACCAGGGCTCCCAGTTCTCCCAGACCATCCGCCACTACCTCAAACACCGTTCCCGCAAACATGCCGGGAACCTCCTGTTCCAACCGGGCGATCCCCGCTCCCTGACTCACAACCATCTCACCGTCGTCCGGCGGTATCTCCTGGGAGATCACTTTCATCAGGGTTGACTTGCCGCTTCCATTACGTCCCAGCAGGCAGACACGTTCGCCCTGATCTATGGTGAGATCCACATTTTCCAGCAGCAGGGGACCACCAAAACCGAGCTGTATATTGCGTAGTGTAATAAGTGCCATGAAAGATTGTGTTACCTGTACCTGACAGCTATTGCTGCAGTGTGATTGCTTTGGTTGATTGTAACCGCCTCAGGTCAAATGAGATATGCCATTGTTTCCAACTCTATATGCCGTATATCCTCCGGCCTTGGCTGTTGCGCCTTATTACCCACAAGCATTATATGGGTAACAAGAAACAAATTTACTGTCTACTCATTATGTGGCAGGCTAGCCGGGCAGCAGCACATATATGGTACTTTTCACAACAGCGTTGTGTCATATTTAACAGATGAAACTGATATCAGACAAAGATGCATGGGAAGGACAGGCGGACTGTGTAAGTTGCGTCATAAGGAACTCCGTTCTGTTTGCCGGTCTGGATGAAAAGGATTTTGACCAAGTCCATCAACCCATAGACATCTACAATCTACCGCAACACTCAACCCTCTACCGCGCAGGCGATAAGGGCGAACGACTCTTCACCATCCGTTCCGGCGTCCTGAAACTGGTGCAGTATCTTCCTGACGGTAACCAGCGCATCGTAAGGCTGGTACGTTCTACAGACGTGATCGGTCTGGAATCCCTCCTCGGCCACCCCTACCAACATGACGCGGTGGTACTGCAACCTACCCAGGCATGCAGCCTGCCGGTGAGCGTAGTGCAGGCCCTTTCCGCAACCAATCCGGTTCTGCACAAAGAGCTGCTGACCAGATGGCAGCACGCACTGACTGAAGCGGATGCATGGCTGACTGAACTCTCCACCGGGTCGGCCAAACAACGGGTTGCCCGCCTGCTGTTACGCCTGGTTAAGGATGAACAGGCCAGTGAATGTGATCTGTTCAGCCGTGAAGATATGGGCGCAATGCTGGGCATAACCACCGAAACCACCAGCAGGGTAATTGCCAGCTTCAAACGCGCCAGCCTGCTGGTTGAAACCGTCCCTAACCACTTCCTGCTGGATATCCGCAACCTGGAACATATCGCAGAGGATTAACCACCCCCGACACCCCGCCCCGTAGGTTATGCAAGGTTAAATCATTTCTCAGTCTCAGCCTCGGTAATTGCGTTTTTTCAATGCAAACTATTGGGGGATTCCATAGGCTTGATCCCCGTAGGAGACGTACAGCCTCACTGCTGTATTAGTTAATGGAACCAACACTTCTAAGAGAGGCGACTGGAGCAGGTAATGAAGCAGACTCTATTACAAGAGACATACCCGGTTTTTACCCTGGAGGTGGAAAAGAGTGAAACCACCTTTAAGACCGTAGATGAGATTCTCGAATTTCTGAAAGAGAAAATAGACAGCAACAATGCTGCCAGATACATAGCGACCTTTGATCACTATGCACACACCAAGTCCCTGGAAGAGGGACGCATAGACAAATCTATTCTGGACGCCAAAAACATAGTTTTCTGTTTCGGATTCACCATACCTAATCCGCAAATACTGGGGCTACGCCCCCGCTCCATCGGAGTAGCAGAGATGGAAAACAGCTTCGTGCTAAGTTTTATGGAGGCACCGATGCCGGTAGCAAACGTGGTCATGGAGACCTGGACACTGGCTATTCGCAACAACCTTGCCGACGCGAAGATACCTAAGGCAAGAAAACCAGAACTAGAGCTACAGGCATAAGTCATGAAGATAGGTGTAACCAGTCAGAACTTCCGCACCATCACCGGTCATGCAGGTAAGGCACGACGTTTTCTTATCTATACCGCAGACGCCGATACCGGCGAGGTAAAGGAAATCGAGCGTCTGGATCTGCCACCGGAAATGGCCATCCACTCATTCACCGGGGTCATGCACCCTATTGAGCAGTTGGATGTGTTGCTGACCGGCGGCTGTGGCAATGGTTTCCTCAGCAGGATGGCCGGACATGGAGTGCAGGTAATAACCACCAGCGAAACAGATCCCATCAAGGCGGCGAAAGCCATACTCAGAGGCGAAGCATTACCCGCCGCAGAATCACACTCACACCAACACCAGGTAACGATTTCAAATCATCTACTGTAGTGTGATGCCACATAGGCATCCACAACCGCCTGAAAATCCAACGCGATCTGTCCCCCCTTGAGGGTGACGGTCTTAATGCCGTCTTCATACACTGGTGCCACCGGCTCCTCACCGGAACCAGGCAGACTGATGCCAATATTGGCGTGTTTGCTCTCGCCAGGACCATTAACCACACACCCCATCACCGCCACTGTCATCTCTTCCACACCAGGATACAACTCACGCCAACGCGGCATACGCCCCCGCAGATAGGTCTGAATATCCTTAGCCAGTTGTTGAAAATAGCTACTACTGGTGCGACCGCAACCGGGACAGGCAATCACCATTGGCGCAAAGGAACGCAGCCCCATCGACTGTAATATCTCCTGTGCCACCACCACCTCTTCGGAGCGGGCACCGCCGGGTTCCGGGGTCAGAGAGATGCGAATGGTGTCGCCAATACCCTCCTGCAGCAACACAGAGAGTGCCGCGGTTGAGGCCACAATTCCACGAGAACCCATGCCCGCTTCGGTCAAACCCAGGTGCAAAGCATAGTCAGAGCGCCGCGCCAGATCGCGATACACTGCAATAAGATCCTGCACCCCGCTCATCTTGACCGAGAGCACCATCCTGTCCCGCCCCAACCCCAGCTCCTCTGCCTTGGCCGCACTCGTGATTGCCGATTCAAGCATTATCGACCGGATCATCTCATCATTGGTTTTCGGTTCAGCCGAATGAGAGTTTGCATCCATCATCCGGGCGACCAAATCCTGATCCATGCTACCCCAGTTCACTCCGATTCGTACGGCCTTATCATACAGGCAAGCGATTTCGATCATTGCGGAAAACTGTACATCCCGCTTGGCCCCCCGCCCCACATTCCCAGGGTTGATCCGATACTTATCCAGGGCCCGAGCACACTCAGGATACTTCACCAACAGGCTGTGGCCATTGAAATGAAAGTCACCTATCAATGGCGTGGTAAAACCGCGTTGCTCCAGGCGTTCACGAATGGCCGGCACCGCCTGGGCCGCCGCCTCAGTATCTACAGTGATTCGCACCAGCTCTGATCCGGCCAGGGCCAGCTCCGCTATCTGACTTGCGGTAGCCTCCACATCTGCCGTATCGGTATTGGTCATGGACTGGACTACGACAGGGGACTCCCCCCCCACCGTGACACCACCTACTCTTACTGCAACTGTGCGATGACGCCTTACTGGAAACTCAGACATAGCAAAACCAAATAAACGAAAATGAATAGATATACAATCATAACCAAAATCCGGGTGCCAGTCCGCAAATCCAGACCTTGGCAAAACCCAATCGAACCCATCTATCCAGACTGGATAATTGTTATGACAACTAATTACTGCCACAATTAGCCGCATGACGGATAGCATCCATGACTCCATAGGCTTTAACCTATTCATTGTGACCGCCGGCCTGAAGACAGGATTGGCACGGGTATTACGCCCTTTTGACATCACACCTGAACAGTTCGCAACCCTCTCATTACTGTACGATCAGGACGGAATAAAGCAGAGTCTGATCTCTGACCTTCTATTGAAAGACCGCCCCAATATCAGCCGCATCCTGGAACGTCTGCAACAGAAAAAACTGGTAAGACGTCAGGCAGATACCCAGGACCGTCGTGCAATACATGTTTATATAACCCCAGCCGGAAAAAAGATGTATGCAGACATAGAGAGCAGTGTTGCCGAGTTTAGGAGCCATGCCTACCGCGACCTGAGCAGAAAAGAGCAACAACATCTTATCGATATGCTACACCTGATCTCACGAAATCTGGCATAAACGCGAGCTTCGCTCCTATTTCCAGTACAGCTATAGCCAACAGAGAACTTCCAAAACCAACCAGCGACATGCGTAGTTATTGACTAGAATTAAAGTCTCCTGATACTGATAAGCTCTACCTTAATCCTGCAGGCAACCTGGACTAGAGAACTCATGGAAACCATAGATATCCGCTATATCTTCCACCTGGATAACCGGAGGCAAGAGACGGTAGATCTGCATCTGGACAGACAAACATTAGAACCAACCAATCTGACGGCGCAGGATCTGCCAGACTGGGTCGAACTAGAGTTCTATAAGTGCCCCCACTGCACCCTGAATAAAAATGAACACCCTGCCTGCCCGGTAGCCGCAAATATATTTCATGTTATCGGCCGTTTCGACGACATCACCTCATACGATGAGATCGATCTTGAAGTGGTAAATGAAACAAGACGCGTCACCCAGCACACCACCGCACAAAAAGGTATCAGCTCCCTGCTAGGCCTGCTGTTTGCGACCAGCGGCTGCCCTCACACCAACTATCTGAAACCGATGGCCCGTTTCCATCTGCCACTGGCAACCGAAGATGAGACCATCTACCGGGCTGCCGGGATGTATCTACTGGCGCAATACTTCTTGAAGCGGGATGGAGAAGAGGGCGACCTGGAACTAGCAGGCTTGACGGAAATATATAAAAACCTGCATCGGGTAAACATCTGCATCGCGCAACGGATAAAAAGCTTTGCCCAGAGCGACTCTTCCACCAATGCCGTAATCATCCTGGATACCTTCACCAACATCATGCCGTTTGTGATTGAGGAGCATATGGATGAGATTCGCTATCTGTTTTCGGCCTATCTGGCAGAACCACCAACTTCCGAATAGGTCTATGGCAATATACCCATGGCCCAGCTTGAGTAACCGGGAAAAATATGATCAAGTGAAACCATAACGCCTGGCACCGGCATAAGAGCGCCAGACAATAATAATATTTTTGAGATATACAGATTCCAAGTGAGGAAAAGATGAAACTAGAGTCTATGGCGCTACATCACGGGTACGAATCAGAAGCAACAACCAAGGCTGCAGCCGTCCCGATCTATCAGACCACATCCTACACCTTCGACGATACCCGGCACGGGGCAGACCTGTTCGACCTAAAGGTACCAGGTAACATCTACACCAGGATCATGAACCCGACCACAGCGGTGCTGGAACAGCGGCTGGCCGAGATGGAGGGCGGTATCGGCGCCCTGGCCGTGGCATCCGGCATGGCCGCAATCACCTACGCCATCCAGTGCCTGACCAGTGCGGGAGACAATATTATCAGTACAGCCCAGCTCTACGGTGGAACCTACAACCTGTTTGCCCATACCTTTCCGCAACAGGGTATAGATGTGCGTATGGCCTCGTATGATGATTACACCGGGCTGGAGGATCTGATAGATGACAAGACCAGGGGCATCTTTTGTGAATCCATCGGCAATCCGGCAGGCAATATCGTAGATCTGGAGAGACTTGCGGATATCGCCCATCGTAATGGAATACCTCTGATAGTAGACAATACCGTCGCTACGCCCTACCTGTGCCAGCCGTTCAAGTTCGGAGCCGATATCGTGGTCCATTCCCTTACCAAGTATATCGGTGGCCATGGAACTACCGTAGGAGGAATCATTATTGACTCCGGCAAATTCGACTGGACAGCCAATCCGGAGCGCTTCCCTATGTTCAACTCTCCCGATCCCTCATATCACGGGGTGGTGTATACCGAGGCATTCGGACAAGCTGCCTTTATTGGACGCTGCCGGGTCGTGCCACTGCGCAATACCGGGGCGGCACTCTCACCCCACAGTGCCTTTTTGCTTCTGCAGGGTCTCGAGACATTGGGATTAAGAATAGAGCGGCACTGTGAGAATGCACTCCAGGTAGCCAGGCACCTGCAGAACCATCCCAAAGTGGCATGGGTCAATTATGCTGCTCTGGAGGAGAGTCCGTTCTATGCAACCTGTAACAGGATAACCAAAGGAGATGCCTCCGGCATTCTAAGCTTTGGGATCAAAGGTGGAAGCGAAGCCGGTGGACAGTTCATTGATGCGCTGCAGATGATACTGCGCCTGGTTAACATCGGCGATGCCAAATCTCTCGCATGCCATCCTGCATCAACCACCCACAGACAACTGAACGCAGAAGAGTTACACAGCGCAGGCGTAACTGAAGATCTGGTGCGTATCTCTGTTGGCATAGAACACATAGATGACATCATTGCCGATATTGACCAGGCCCTGGATAAGGTGACCTCCGGCTAAAACGTTTAATGCAAATCTCTACTTCCGGGAAAAGAAATAACATGACGAACAAACCAAATGACATTTTGAGGAAATGGATAGATGCAATCAATGCAGGAGATATCGAATCAGTCTTGAGCCTCTATCATAAGGAGGCCATTTTAATTCCCACATTCTCAAATAGATTATTGAATGACCCAATTAAAATCAGAGAGTATTTCGCAAGACTGGGAGGTTACGAAGAGCTTAGTATTGCCCTGCACGAAAAGACATTGACCGTGCAACTGATAGACAATAGTAAGTATGCATTATGTGGTATCTACTGTTGGCGTTTTATGCTGGATGATGAGCTGCTCAGCTTTGAGGCAAGGTTCAGCTATTTCCTCGATCTCTCGCTGGCAAGGCCGATTATTCATCATCACTCATCGCAGATACCGCGCATGCTTTAATTTGTATTATGCTTGCTGGTATATATAAAAATGTCTGTGCTGTAGATATGCGTCTGGACCAGGCAGACAACCAATCTTGGAGGGATTGAGGATGCAGTGCTTCTTGGACCACATTGTGCTAAATGTGCAAGATATGGAGAAGATGCTTAGATTCTATACCGATACCCTGCAGCTTGCTCCAGAACGCTTAGATGAATACAGCTCAGGGAGGGTACCCTTCCCATCTATACGCTTAAATCCGGATACAGTTATAGATCTTTTTCCCAAAAAGATGTGGCAGGAAAACTCTCGGAGCAAGCATGACCATAACAACCTGAATCATTTCTGCATCTCCTTGAGCAAAGATGACTGGAAAAACTTACTAGAGAAACTTAAAGCCAACGATGTTGATATAGAGGATGGCCCCGTCCTACGCTGGGGGGCACATGGCACTGGGAGATCAATCTATTTTCGCGACCCGGAAGGAAATATTGTTGAAGCAAGATATTATGAAGGGAACAATAACGCTGACCAATGTTTTCTTGACTCGTAAGCTGCAGCTCCAATGTGCTGTACGACAGAGGATATAATAAATAGACATAACACATCGTCCGTACTATGCAGGAATATCTGAATCGGCTGTCTGCATTTCCAATGGCCGCTGTAGTTGTAAATACCCGGCATGTATCTATCGATACCGGATGAAATCGCAATTTACCAGGCGCGCACAAACCATATCAAATAAAATGACAGACTTTTCTGTACGACCTGCAACAAAGTAGTTCAAAAACACACATGCAGCCATCACCACCCATATATAACCAACCTAGGTAACGCACGCATGTGTACCCGAAGATCCAGGCAATATTTATGATATTCATCAAGATTCAGCCCAAGGCATAAAGTTTCTGTTCAGCGAAAAAGGTAGAAGGTGTAGAGTTACCGGCTGCACTCCTTCAGTGCCGTGACGACTTAGCCAGGCAAAACATGGCAACATTTTTGTATTTATTGATGTGCGGGGATCACAGATGTTCCAGACAAATCGATTAATAATAGTGGGAGGACCAAGCGCCGCAGGTAAAAGCACGTTGATCACGATGATACAACAAAGCCGTTTACCAACTTTATGTGACCAGCTTGGTGTTGACCCTTACACTCCACCACTCTGCATTGAGGCACGAAAGTTACCCGAAATACGCCTATCATCTGTTGAGCAACTGATCATCCACTATGATTTTATTCGCCAATCATTGCCAGAAGGCGAGTATGCTTATCTCTCCAGACTGATCAACGCATCTAACTGCGTGGTTGTTCTAACCTTGTGTACTTCACCGGACATGTTCACCCAAAGAATCTCTTCCCGCATAAAAAATGCATGGATTTCACTCCTACTGAAGCCTAAACCGTATACTGCCAAGATGCTCCTTCTGTTACGGAAAAGAGTAAAGTTGTTCAGAAACCCACCCGATATCCTCGCTCTATATGACGATTGGTCCGCATATATCGATAAATGTGGTGTATCCAACCATCTGATTTTGGATTCTTCCAACACCAACATAACAACAGCTAAGCCATATTCACGCTTTGAAGTAGAAAGACTGCTTTGTACAACAACAGTGCCACAAAAACCAAATAACGAGACCGGGCTGTCGCTCCGAATATGATAGAGACTTACAAGTCGTCAGATCAATACTGAATTAACCTGATGCAACCCCATATCTTCCATAGCATTTCGTTTATTAGCATCTGACATACAGAACCCGCATATTGGCAATCTGCATAAACCTGCTATCTTCATTACTAAAGGAAGCTATATTTTAATAACCTGACAGTTTCTCTTAATTTAGTCGAAACCGTTATTAATAATAGTCATAAATCCACCTAACCAAGGGACTAAAATGAATGATTAAAATGAAAGATATTCTTGCGAGTAAAGGAAATGACATCTGGTCAATCAGCCCGGACAAGAGTGTGTTCGAGGCACTTGAATTGATGGCGGAGAAAGAGGTGGGTGCCCTCCTCGTTATGGATTCCGGTAAGGTAAAAGGCCTGTTCTCCGAACGTGACTATGCCCGCAAGGTGGTGCTCAAAGGCCGCTCATCGCAGCAGACAACTATCAGTGAGGTGATGACAGGCAGGGTAATCTGCACCTCACCGGAGGATTCAGCAGAGGAGTGTATGGCCCTGATGACGGATAAGCGTGTCAGACACCTGCCAGTTGTAGAGAACAACGAGTTACTGGGACTTGTGTCCATCGGTGACCTGGTAAAAGCGATCATTTCTGAACAGGAGTTCACAATCAAAGTGCTTGAAAAATACATTACGAGCTGATAGATCTGCCAGTATTAGCCCAAGGAGCCGTGACCGACCACCGCGTAACCGACGGATAAGTCCAGGATAAGGTATTACAATCTCGCTAGAGAGCAATATAAAACAATCAGAATAAGAGATTTCAGCCATGTCACGATCAACAATACTACTCCTACTTGCGCTACTTCTAATTTTGCTGGCAGTCGACCCCACACTGGCCGGGAATAAATTCACCAAAATAGGTGGTGGGGTTGCAGGATCAGCTTCAGAAAAACTTCAGACCCTGAAAACAATCGGGGCAATCTTTGGCGGATTTCTGGTAGTACTGGGAATTTTATCCTTTCTGACGCGCAGCCGGTTTGAGGGATTGATCGGAATGGTTACCGGAAGAACCTTTGAAGCGGTAACTGTAGTTCCGATAGTTTTAATTATCTTGGGTTGTGTGATGGCACTGTTCTACTTTATCTAGAACCAGATTCAGGTAGATTCACTTTACATGATGGGATGCAACGCTGACCCGGTTGCGCCCGGCCGCCTTGGATGCATAGAGCGCATCATCCGCTGCTGCAATCAATCTATCCACGCTATCGCCATCGCGCGGAAATGTGGCGATGCCGAACGACGCCGACTCCAGGATCGACGTACTATCGTGATACACCGGAACAGCCGCCATGGTACTGCGCAGCAGTTCAGCCCGATCTACAGCATCCTTCTCAGTCATCTGCGGCAACACCAACAGAAACTCCTCTCCTCCATAGCGGCAACAGATATCACTGGCACGCGCGTTATGCCTAAGCAGATCAGCAAATGTCCGCAGCACATCATCTCCGGCCTGGTGACCATATTGGTCGTTTACCTTCTTAAAATGATCCAGATCACACATGATCAGGCTGACCGGGTAAGCGCCGCGCTCGGCCAGGATAAGTTCGCGCTTGAGCGCCTCGTCCAGATAACGGCGATTATAGAGGTTGGTTAGAGAATCGTGTAATGACTGATCCAGCAGACGTTCCTGCATAGCCAGAATCTGGCGCTCGGCACGGGTTCGTTCAGATACATCCATTACCACGCTGATCAGTGTCCTCTCATCGCCTACGGTTATGGTGTTACCGTAGACCTCAAGATCGATCACTTCACCATCCTTACGCTGACCTCGGATAAAATAGTGCACCCGATCTACCTCGCCGTCGATGCGCTTGCGCAGGCTCTCCGCAACCCTTGACCTGTCACCGTCGATGGCGATATCTATGGGGCCGAGCGAACGAATCTCCTCTGCATCATAACCGAATATCTCGTTGAAGCGATCATTGGTATAGACAAACTTACCTCCCTCGATGATGGCTATACCCACCAGAGACTGACTTAGCACACCCCGGAACTTCTCCTCGGATTCACGCAGAGCACGGGTGATCTTTTCGTTCTCATGCAGCGCCGATGCCAGATCTTCGGTGCGGGCACGAATCTGCTCTTCCAGCATCACCGATGTCTGAAACAGACAGAAATCAGAACCATGCAGATAGGTGCTGCGTTCGGCACGGTCCACCAGCGCACGGATAACCTTATTCAGACGCACAATCTCCGCCTGTAATTCATCCACGCTATGCAGCTTAGTAGAGGGTTGCTTAGGCATGTCAGGAACCCACGTCAGCAGCGCCAATAGCGATACCGGTAATGGTCTGATTTACATGAACGCCACGATACTGTTCACCGTAGCTATTGAAACCGATGACACGATTACGCTCCAATATTTCCGCCACCTCTCCCTGCAACTTGTTGTGCACAATCTCCAGTCGCCGCAGGATACAATCGCTACTGATAACCACCTGTGGCTGACCAATCTCATCTGTGATACCGGCAAAAACCCTCCGCAGATTTTCGACCAGATCGGTACCGCGGGCAATGCGCAACACCATACCTTCGTCAATGGCGCAAAAAAACTTCAGGCTGCCGTCCGGACGTGCTTCGCCGATTGAGCGCGCATAGCTTACACCGCCGATCACCACCACTATCGGTGAAGTGGCGAAATGCAACGGACCAAGATCTGCTACATCGGCGCCGACCAGTTCGGCATAGGCAAGCGCTGCCGGCCTGCCGTCTATTTCATGCACCAGTCTACGCTTGGGATCAGCTGATGTTACGACCATACGCTGCTCAGCAGCGACGAAATGATGAGTCATAAATGGCTTAAACGGTAGAGGCGTGCTAACCAGCGCCAAGACCGCACAGTCGGAATGAAAACGCCCATCGTGAAAGATGCGGGTATTATCGGGACTGAGCCCATCTCCAGCGGAACCTCCGACCAGCGGCACCTTATCCAGTTCATGCTGCAGCACCCGTGTCACCGGCTCTTCGTGCACCGACAGACCATCAAGCAGTTGCAGGGCGAAGGTATTATCGGGATTGGCCAGCGGCGAACGCCCCTCCAGATCACGCAACAGATCCTGAACAAGTAACCGCACGCTACTTATCTCAAACTGCCGCAGGCCATCCAGCCGACCGACTGCAGCGACGAAATTCGACGAGGAAAAACTTACTCCCGTCAGACTATGGGACAGATAGCCGGCCGGGCCTATCTCTCCGGCAGCGGCACAACCCACCACCGGCACCCCGGTAAACAGACTATCCATTTCCTCTGCAAGCTCATCCAAATCATATTCGCAGGAACAAAAAAAGATGACTAACGCCATCTCCTTCTGGGAAACCGCGGTATGAAATTCCCGCACCGCCTGCCGCGCATCGCGCGCACATGACTGCGCCCGGCGTATTCCTATCGTATCGTCCAATTAACCCTCCCGCTTCAATAGGATATGCCTATAAGCAGGTTCATATTGATATTAGTCTTATTCTATAATTCTGCCATCGGGTAGACGCAATCGCAACAGCGCCGATGGTATTAGCGCCGATGGCATTCAGACCGAGCCATCCCAGTTATCTAAACAGGCCACCGACGTAGGAATGACATAAATACGATTGCCAACCACAATTCAACGCGCCCTGGGATAACGAGCTTATCACTGCTTCATTAAACACAAACATGTACGTTACAATTAAGTATGGATCTCAGGGTGTCTATAAAATTCAGAGCTCGCTCAAATGCAAGGCGTGGAAAATATTTTGCCGTGCAGATATAGGTAATATGTAAGCAGGAAATTTTTCCACAACACAGCAGTTGAGATATAATCCGGATTATAGAGATGCTCTGTTACGACATGCCACTGTTCCGCCCTCCCTCCGAAGGCAACAACCTGATCATCCAGGCCACGCTCGGATGCAGCTTCAACCAGTGCAGCTTCTGCGCCATGTATCGCAACAAGCAGTATGTCGCACGCCCGGCCGATGCGGTATCTGCCGATATCCGTCAAGCGGCCAAAGATTGGCCGGATGCGCAGCGCGTATTCCTGGCCGATGGCGATGCGCTGGCACTCCCCACCGATCATCTGCTCGCCATACTGCAAGAGCTGACGGCCGCGCTGCCACGCCTGACCCGAGTCTCCTGCTACGCCACTCCCGGCAACATTCAGCGCAAGAGCAGCGAAGAGCTGACCCGGCTGCGTGAGCACAAACTCAATCTTATTTACTTCGGCATCGAATCCGGTTCTGACCTCATTCTGAAAAAGATCACCAAGGGCGCAACGCAACAGCGCATGACAGATGTGCTGCACAAGGCACAGGCGGGCGGCATGAAGGTATCCGCCACCGTCATCCTCGGACTGGGCGGCAACACCCACAGTGATGAACATATCGACGGCACCATCGCCCTGCTGAACAGCGCACCGGTCACCTATCTCTCCACGCTGCAACTCTATCTGGATCCAAGCATCATGGAAGAGTTTCAACGCAAATTCAGTGAACCATTCGAGATGCCGGACGACCTGGCGATATTAAAGGAACAGGAAAGACTGATCAGCGGACTCAACCCACCGCAACCGGTTATCTTC
>JBNKDM010000046.1:0-15362 GCA_050288245.1 Sedimenticolaceae bacterium | reverse complement strand
CGTCCGCCACTCGCCACCAAGAGAGCAAGCTCTCTCGTGCTGCCGTTCGACTTGCATGTGTTAAGCATACCGCCAGCGTTCAATCTGAGCCAGGATCAAACTCTTCAGTTTAAGTTTGAACAGTCTCTATAAGATGAGACCAAATCTTGGCTCGACAAATCACTATCGTTTTGGAATTGATAGATACTTCATCGATATCTCTTGGCCGAAGCCGGGAACCGACGGAGCACCCACACAAATTACCTAATCATATTGTTAAAGAGCGTGTTCAACTTTCGCTGAACCAAGACGGCGAATCATATCAACTTCCGTCTTATACCGTCAACAGCTAATTTGCTGTTTCTGGCATCCGGTAGGCGCTGAATCTGCCGCCCGGAATGAGGTGCGCATTATACGTACCCCGCGTCACTGGTCAAGAACTTTATTTGACCCCGTTTTGTCCTGCAAAAACGGTTGTAACCCATGCTGTTAAAGACCCATTTTTAGGATGTGCCCCACCAGCAGAACGCGCATTATACGCAGACGCCCGCTCCTTGCAACAGTTAATTTCAGGTTTGTTACAACGCGAGATGAACCGTGATTATTTCATAAGATAAAAACGACTTATAACCAGGTTTAGCCGAGAGAAACTATCTAGGTTCTAGCGCTTATTTCGAGATATTTATCTCCCAGCCGTTTCTGTCTGGCCGCAAATTGACGCAAAAAAAACCGCGAATTCTTTAAGTACTATTTGCGAGTCTTTGCGGTAATTAGCGTTAATTTACGGCTACGCGCTTTTAAGAACTCTGCGCTTATTACTCAATGCCTAGCGTACGGTAACCCGGGCGAAGCGGCGCTTCCCAACCTGGAATACTGCCTCAGTTCCAGCGTTGATCGTTAGGGTTTTATCCTCCACCCGTTCACCATCGATCTTTACCGCACCCTGCTTGATCATACGCATGGCCTCGGAGGTACTGTCTACCAGGCCGGCATCTTTTAACAGATTGGCGATAGGCAGACCATCCGGCCCTGCCTCCAGGCTTAGCTCAGGCATCTCGTCCGGCATCGCGCCTTTCTGAAAACGCGCAATAAAGCTCTCTTTGGCCAGGGAGGCACTGGCGCTGTCGTGAAAACGTGTAATCAACTCCTCTGCCAGCAGAAACTTGATATCCCGTGGATTAGCTCCAGTATCGACTTGCCGCCGGAATCCATTGATTTCATCCATCGAACGGAAACTGAGCAGCTCGAAATAGCGCCACATCAGATCGTCGGATATGGACATCAGCTTGCCGAACATATCGTCTGGCGCATCGGTAATACCGATATAGTTACCCAGAGACTTGGACATTTTCTGCACCCCGTCCAGCCCCTCCAGGATAGGCATGGTAAGACAGACCTGCGGCTCCTGGCCGTAGAGTTCCTGCAACTGCCGCCCAACCAGCAGATTGAACTTCTGGTCGGTCCCTCCCAACTCTACGTCGGCCTTCATGGCCACCGAGTCGTACCCCTGCACCAACGGATAGAGAAATTCATGCACCGAGATAGACTGCCCGCCTTTATAGCGCTTACTGAAATCATCCCGCTCCAGCATACGGGCCACAGTATGTTTGGCCGCCAGCTGAATCATGTCCGCGGCGCTCATCTCCCCCATCCATGAGGAGTTAAAGAATACCGTGGTTTTTTCCGGATCCAGGATCTTGAACACCTGATGCTCATAGGTCCTGGCATTCTCCAGGACCTCCTCCCGGGTGAGTGGCGGACGCGTACTGCTCTTACCGGTTGGATCTCCGATCATGGCGGTAAAATCGCCAATCAGAAACATCACCTCATGCCCGAGCTGCTGAAACTGGCGCAACTTGTTGATCAGCACTGTGTGCCCAAGATGCAGATCAGGAGCCGTGGGATCAAACCCTGCCTTGATGCGGAGGGGCTTGCCACGTTCCAACTTTTTTACCATGCCATCTTCCAGCAGGATCTCTTCAGCGCCGCGCTTGATGATCTCCATGGCCTCTGTGACTGACGTCATAACCGTTCTCTCTCACCTAATATATATAGTTAAAGCAATATCTGGGCGCACAATGTACTAAAAGGCGCGCTAAAAAGTAACCTTATCGCACCAAGATGGATATAAATACGCCTTTCGAGGTCCAAACCCCTGCCCACCAAGGCCCGGGAGGCCAATATCGCCCTCCCAGAATGGAGTCACCCTGTAAATATCCAGCCAGTTGCGACATAATGCCCGCTCGAAAAGATGATGTAGAATTTCCGCATGAGACATGACTTCAAGTTACACCACGCCCAAACCAGATGGCCCAAGCAAAAAAAATCACCCTTGAGGCGTAGCCTGCCGATTCTATCCGCACTTGTTGTCTGCTCCCTTGCCATATATCTAGCGCTCAACTGGACAGATACCCCGGCTGTGGCCGATGCGGACAGCTCAGACCAAAACAGGATTAATCTGGCTCTTCCTGGCAGAGGAGATGATTCGCAGCCATCAGAGCAACCGCTGTTTGAGCCGCAACAGGTGACAGTAGCACCAACAATTACAACCCCCGCACCGGAACAAGACACGGAAGGGCACACATCAGGCTCTGGCGATCTAACCCTGCCCCTGCCTATCCCCGAAGCCAAAACTGCAGCCTCAGCAGTAGAGTCACCCGATAATTCCAGCATGGAGTCAGGTAAATGGCTGGAGCAGAAGGTGGCAAGCGGCGACTCCCTGGCCCTTATATTCTCCCGCCTGGGTCTGTCGGCAAGGCTACTGCACCAGATAACCCACAGCAGTAAAGAGGCGGCGGAGCTCACTAATATAAAACCGGGGGAGTCTGTAAGGATAAGGATGGGGAGTGATGGGCGGCTACAGGAACTCATCTATCAATCCGATGCCATCCATACCATGCACATCACCCCGGATGGGGACAGCTTCAAAACAGATAATCAGGTAAAACAGGTTGAGAAGAGGGTTGGCTATGTATCGGACAGCATAACCAGCTCATTTTACCTAAGCGCCCAAAAAGCCGGCCTGTCAGATGCACTGATAATGGATCTGGCAACCATCTTCGGCTGGGATATAGATTTTGCTCTGGAGATTAGAGAGGGAGACCGCTTCACCGTAGTATATGAGGAGGAGTTCCTGGATGGGAGCAGATTTGGAAACGGTAAAATCATCGCTGCTGAATTCATAAATCGCGGAAAGGCGTACCGTGCCATCCGTTATGAAAAAGATGATGGAGACTTTGATTACTACTCTCCGGACGGCAAGAGCATGCGCAAGGCATTTCTGCGCGCACCAGTGGATTTTCGCCGCATATCTTCACATTTTGCCAAGGAGCGCTGGCATCCGGTGCTGGGCAAAAAACGTCCGCACCAAGGCGTTGACTACGCCGCCGCCATCGGAACACCCATCAAGGCAGCCGGCGACGGCAAGGTAATATTTCGTGGGGTAAAAGGTGGTTACGGCAGGGCAATAATAATCAAACACGGCAGCCAGTATTCCACTCTCTACGGACACATGTCCAAGTTTAACGGTTCAGTACACAATGGCTCCAAGGTCAAACAGGGGCAAATCATTGGATATGTGGGTCAAAGCGGGCTGGCTACCGGCCCTCATCTCCACTATGAGTTCAGGATAAACGGAGTGCACAAAAACCCTCTGACGGTTAAACTACCAGCCTCCAAGCCGCTTGAAGCCAAATATATGAGTGATTTCCAGAAGAAGAGCAGGCGCCTCACCACCACCCTTGATCTAGTGAAGCGCTCCATGTTGGCCCAGACCATAAAAAAATAAATTTGCGACTCAGCCCATGGACAGAGACCTCTATATTGGAATTATTTCCGGAACCAGCATGGACGGCATCGATCTGGCGCTGGTGGAATTTCAGCAGCAAGGACACACCCTCATTGCCAGTAACAGTCACCCCTGGCCTGCAGAGCTGCAACAGCAGTTAAGGTCGATTTCCCAGCCCGGAGATAACGAGATTGATCGCCTGGGGGTACTGGATGCTGGGGTCGCCGATGAGATTGCAACCGGTGTTACGGATCTACTGCAACAGGCGGCACTGGAGCCACAACAGATAACGGCCATCGGCAGCCATGGCCAGACTATACGCCACCGGCCGGAGGCCGATATCCCCTTTACCTTGCAGATAGGTGATCCAAATCGGATTGCGGAACTAACCGGCATAACCACAATTGCCGATTTCAGACGCCGCGATATGGCGGCTGGCGGCCAGGGAGCACCCCTGGTATGCGCCTTCCACGAAGCCGTTTTCCGAAATGAAAACGAGAACCGCGCGATCCTTAATATTGGTGGCATTGCCAACCTGACCATGCTACCGGGCGACCGGCAAAAGCCTGTCTCCGGTTTTGACACCGGCCCCGGCAACACCCTGATGGACACCTGGGTACGGCTCCATCTTAACTCACAATATGATGATGCCGGCTCCTGGGGAGCCAGCGGCAGCAGCTATCAACCGTTACTGGATGAGATGCTGAAAGATCCATATCTGCAGCTGGCTCCGCCAAAAAGTACCGGACCGGAACATTTCAACCTGGCGTGGCTGGACACCATCCTCTCAAGATTTACCGCCCTAGACCCGAGGGATGTACAGGCCACGCTGACCGAATTTACTGCGACCACCGTCGCTCAGGCCATTGGGAGAGAAGCCATGGAGTGTGGCAGGATAATCGTATGCGGTGGCGGGGTACATAATGATGAGCTGATGCGGAAACTGCAGGCGCAACTGGGGGAAACACCTTTGGACAGCTCCAGCACCCACGGTATCGACCCGGACCAGGTTGAAGCGACAGCCTTCGCCTGGCTCGCCAGACAGACACTGCTCGGACTTCCTGGAAACATCCCGGCGGTAACCGGGGCATCTGGTCCCAGGATACTGGGTGGTATCTTCCCCGGCCGGCAGGGAGTTGGCTGAGGCAAAAGGTTACGGAACTTCCTTAGTTGTCCCGCTATCCGGAGAGATCAGGCGGAGAAGGATGAACCGCAACCACAGGTGGTCGTGGCATTGGGGTTACGAATGACAAATTGTGCACCCTGCAGGCCTTCTACATAATCTATCTCTGCGCCCACCAGATACTGCATGCTCATCGGGTCAATCAACAGGGCAACACCATCGGTCACCACCTTCACGTCGCCCTCGCTCTCCTTCTCATCAAAGGTAAAGCCATACTGAAACCCGGAACATCCGCCACCCTGTATGTAGATCCGAAGCATCAGAGAAGGGTTTCCCTCCTCCTCAATCAATGAAGCTACCTTGGTGGCAGCAGCAGAGGTAAAAATCAATTGATCTTCAGTCTCCGTAGTACTCATTACATCTACTCCTCATTCAGTCCATAAGGACTGAACTACAAAATATATCAAACCTATATCCTTAAAGATCAGACATGGTTGCCTGACTTCCGATATCATCATCTTCCACCACATCCACCGGCTCATCACTGCGATCGTACCCGAGTCGGCGTTGCGGCTCTTCGGTGTGGATGAGCTGGCCATTTACCGACGCGCCCATCGCCATCTCTAACAGATTATAGTAGACATTTCCGGTGACCCTTGCTCTGGGAGCCAACTCCACCCTGCTGCCACCATATACATCGCCATTCACTTCACCATTAATAACGACATTAGGCACGTGGATATCGCCATCGATAACCCCATTTTCGCTAAGGGTAAGGGCTGAAACACTGTCCGGCTCCGCCTGCACATTTCCCCTGATACTGCCGTCTATATGCAGTCCGCCAGCAAACATTATATTGCCGACCACCTCCGTTCCGGCGCCAATCACGGTAGCAATCTTTGGAGCCTTTGATTTACCAAATGCCATAACAAAATCCTCTTCAGTCTAGTTGGTATACTGCTAGCCTATAACAACCCATTCGAATCTTTTCTTAACCGGGACAAACTTATTGCCGTCCGGTTTCACCTCTATTGTAACACTTGATGGTCTAAATCTGCCCGGAAGTAATAACTCACCTTCCACATTCTGGAAATATTTAAATCGCATCTTCAGACTGTTATTTTTGTCCTTGGTCAACTCTTTTAGCGAAAAAGTGCGCTTTTTCCCATCCTGTTCCCCGGTCAAGGTGAGAAAAACCGCCCCCTCAACGTATCCCGAATCCTTTTGCACCTTGGTTACAGTAAAAGAATAGAGAAAGCTATTCTCTGCTTTACCCGGCTGCAGGCGCAAGCGCTGTAACCGCAGGATACTGCTGCCGGATTTGGATGAGACCATACTGCGAAGAAATACCAGCTCTTCTTCCATCTTCAGGCGCTCATCCTGATAGTTTTTCAGCTCGTCCTGCATCCGTGATTGAGCTTCCCGGTCGATCTGACTCAACTGCTCCTGTTTGACTATACGCTTATGCAGCTCCGCATTCTCCTGCGTTAAGCTCTCAATGACCAGTGCCTGACGCCCTATCTCCTGTTGCAGTGACTTTATCCTGGATTCCGGAGAGTTTTTATCTTCAGCAGGCCAATACAACACAGCCAGGGCAATCATAACAACCAATACCACCGCAATGAGCACCAGAACATATCCTGGTATCGTCGACTTGTGAGTTATCCTGGGTGTATGGTTTCTCCTGAACATAGCGTCAATCATATTTTCATTTTACAGTCAGCCAAGTCGGACTCACCTTTAAAGTCAAGGAAGCAGGGCGACGCCTCTCAGGCCCAACGTTTCATCCAGTCCAAACATGATGTTCATGTTCTGAACCGCCTGTCCGGCCGCTCCTTTAACCAGATTATCTATTACGGAGAGCACCACAACCGTGTCACTGTTCCGGGGTCTATGCACTGCCAGCCTGCACATATTTACCCCCCGCACACTCCTGGTCTCAGGGTGATCACCAGCCGGAAGCACGTCTACAAACGGCTCATTGGCATAATACTCTTCGTATAGCGCCTGGAGATCGGCATCTCCCTGCAGCTGGCCATACAGGGTGGCGTGTATGCCGCGGATCATCGGCACCAGATGCGGCACGAAGGTGAGTCCTACAGATTGCTTTGCCACATGCGATAGGGTCTGTGCGATCTCAGGCAGATGCCGATGCCCAGTGACGGCGTAGGCCTTAAAGCTCTCGCCACACTCCCCCATCAGGCCAGCAACAGCGGCCTTGCGCCCGGCGCCGCTAACCCCTGATTTAGCATCAGCGATCAAGTGATCTACATCCAGCAGACCCCGTTCAATCAAGGGCAGATATCCCAGATTGACGGCGGTTGGATAACAACCCGGGTTGGCCACCAGCCGCGCCTTTGCCACTACCTCCCGGTTTATCTCCGGAAGCCCATAAACAGCCTCATCCAACAGTTGCGGACACGCGTGTTTCATTCCATACCACTGATCCCAAACAGATGGGTCATGTAACCGGAAATCTGCGGCCAGGTCTATCACCCGCACGCCTTGCTGCAGCAGCTCCGGGACCATCAGCATGGCGGTACCGTTGGGGGTGGCAAAGAATACCAGGTCGCATTGGGCAAGCAGTGACATGTCCGGCTCGGTAAAGACCAGATCAACCATGCCGCGCAGATTAGGAAACAGTTCAGCAACCGGAGTTCCAACCTCAGACCGGGAGGTAATCACACGCAACTCCACCTCCGGGTGAGTTGCCATGATACGCAACAGTTCAACCCCGGTGTAACCCGTGCCACCTACAATTCCAACTTTTACCATCTCTGAATCCCGAAAAAAACGCAGCTCACCAGCCTCCATACAGCCGCGGGTCGCTCACAATCGGACTTCCTGTCCGTTCGCGCCATTCGAACATCTGACCCACATGAATGTGGGGAATGCAATTTGATTGCCTGGAGCAATCATTGCCCTGTTCATCACATACATTACGTCCTGTAAATAGCCGCTCCTGTGCGTCCATGCACCCGCGGCATACATTACGTCCTGTAAATAGCCGCTCCTGTGCGTCCATGCACCCGCGGCATACATTACGTCCTGTAAATAAAAAAGCGGCCTACAAGCCGCTCCCGATTAAAATGGTTCCATCTTTATTGCCCATTTTTCAGAGCGAATATTTCCAAACAGACTCTCCGGGTGAATATATTCTCACCCATGAACCAAGTCAAATAACCACGCATTAGCAGACTCTTATGGTTATAATTGGTTCACTCCTGTAACAACTGATAATGGATAGACATGGCCATGCGCAAACATTTGCGTCGATCAAGGCGTAAGTTATTTTCACTTAAAGCCTGGAAGGTGCGTCTGGTATTCTGGGTCGGCGCCATACTGGTTGGCACCATATCCGCGATGTTTGCCATTCTGAGCGAAAAGGCAGATCTGCTGTTTCATAAGATAGTCGCTGTTGATAACTGGATCCCATTGGTGATGACCCCGTTTGGCCTGGTACTCATCGCCTGGCTGACCAGAACATTATTCCCCGGCTCCCAAGGTAGTGGCATACCTCAGGCCATAGCCGCCCTGGAGTCGCGAAGCAAATCCAAACTGCTTTCGATCCGTATCGCTATCGGCAAGATCATGCTTACAACCCTGGGGCTTGTAACCGGAGCATCCATCGGACGTGAAGGGCCATCGGTACACATCGGCGCCTCTATCATGTATTCCCTCGGACGCTTCGCCAAATTTCCTCCACACTATATGGAAAAAGGCCTGGTACTGGCTGGCTCTGCTGCCGGTATTGCTGCCGCCTTCAATACCCCACTGGCCGGTGTCATGTTTGCCATTGAGGAGATGAGCAGATCCTTTGAGCAGAGAAACAGTGGCATAGTTACCACAGCCGTCATCTTCTCCGGCCTCATCGCCATAGTTATATTGGGGCAATACCACTACTTTGGCAGCTCGAATGCGTCACTACCGGGTCTATCCGCCTGG
This sequence comes from Sedimenticolaceae bacterium, assembly GCA_050288245.1. Lineage (GTDB taxonomy): Bacteria > Pseudomonadota > Gammaproteobacteria > Chromatiales > Chromatiaceae > JAAGZL01. The sequence continues at coordinate 6,528 of JBNKDM010000046.1, read as the reverse complement.
GTGGCGGTACCGGTGTGCGGAATCATTGGCGGTCTGCTAGGCGGCATGTTCTCATCACTACTGCTGAATATAACCGAGATAGCAGCGCCCTTTGTCCGCGAATACCCATACCGGGTTGCCCTGGTCTGCGGGATTACGGTGGCACTTTTCGGCTATTTCTCCGGCTACCAAACCAGCGGCACCGGTTACAACGCAGCCAAGGGGATCATCACCGGGACAGCTGATTTCAACCCGATGTTTCCCTTCAACAAGATGGGGGCAACCATAGCCTCCTACCTCAGTGGCGTCCCGGGCGGACTGTTCGCTCCATCCCTGGCTGCAGGCGCCGGAGTAGGCGCAAACCTCGGGCACTGGATTCCGGTTGCACCAATATCAGTCATGGTCATGCTGGGAATGGTTGCCTATTTTTCCGGAGTGGTCCAAACCCCGATAACCGCCTTTATCATCGTTATTGAGATGACGGACAATCAAGAGATGCTGTTACCACTGATGGCAACATCACTTATCGCCTTCGGCAGCTCGCATCTGGTCTGCCCCAGGCCGATCTACCATAACCTGGCTCAGGCATTCCTGGACCCCAAGAGATGAACGCACAGCATCCGTTGCGGTCCATTGATGTACAATAGCGCAGAAACCACACACATCTTTCGGGCAAAAAACCAACAGGGCCACTGCATATGGAAACAATTCAAGCAATCTCACTTACTCTGGGCGTAGCCTGGGCAGCTGGGATAAATCTATACGCCGCAATTTTGGTTCTGGGCTACCTGGGATCTACCGGCAGTGTGGATCTTCCGCCCGACCTGCAGATACTGACCGACCCCGGCGTGATGCTGGCGGCAGGCTTCATGTACTGCGTGGAATTTTTTGCCGACAAGGTACCTGGTGTCGACACCGGCTGGGATGTAATCCACACCTTTGTCCGCATACCTGCCGGGGCCCTTCTCGCTGTGAGCATGGCCAAGGGTTTGAATGCAGGTCCTGCTGTAGAGCTTATCGCCCTGCTGCTCGGAGGCGGTCTATCCGCCACCAGCCACTTTTCCAAAAGCGGCGCCCGCATCCTGATCAACACCTCACCAGAGCCATTCAGCAACTGGACAGCATCCATAGCCGAAGATCTTATAGTGATAGGCGGTCTTTGGGCATCGCTGCAACACCCGGTGCTGTTTATACTGGCGCTGATCCTGTTTATCCTGATAGTTGCATGGCTTCTGCCAAAGATCTGGCGTGCCATCAAACGTGTATTCCGGGCTATTGCAGGGTTTTTCCGGGGAAAATCAGCAGAAGAGAAGAGATCGGACACCACGCCAGGCAGTAAACGCGAGGAGCTGTTACACACCCTCTACCATGATGCCAACGGCAGTCAAAACAGCTGATAGAGCGGATATAATAAGATCCACAGATGTACATAATAATTAGGAAATTACGAGATGTGGCTTAAGGCCCTGCATTTGATCTTCATGGTTACCTGGTTCGCAGGACTGTTTTATCTGCCGAGACTGTTCGTATACCACGCCATGACCGAGGACGAACTGGGTAATGAACGTTTCAAGCTAATGGAACGCAAGCTCTACTATTTCACCCTGCCCTGGATGTTTCTCAATCTATTTTTTGGCTTCTGGATGCTCTATGACTACGCATGGGCGCTGTATGGCCATGCCCTATGGCTCCACATCAAACTATTATTGATTGCCATGCTGGTGGCATATCAATTTTACTGCGGCAAGCTGATGCGGGACTTCGCAGCTGACCGGAACCGTCACAGTCACACCTGGTATCGCTGGTTTAACGAGGGCCCGGTCCTGGTACTGTTTGCTGTGGTGCTGCTGGCAAGTCTGAAACCTTTCTAGTCGGGGTTATTCCTTTATTGATGTCCGGCCGGCAATAAAAAACCCGCTTGATCAACTCGGCGGGTTTTTTATTCGGCCCTATGGGCGGCAAATCAGGAGCAGCCACCGCCCTGTGAGGAGGAGCAGCCACCGCAGGCACTGCCACCTTCCGGGTTAATCGGCTTCAGGTTGTTGAAGACAAAACTGGGAGCACCACCCTGATCCGCGAAGTCAATCTCCACACCGCGCACGTGCTGCAGTGTTGGCATATCAACGATGATGTTGAACCCTTCACACTCAAGCAGACCGTCGTTGTCGTTGATCTGATCGGTAAATGTCATACCAAAGCTGATACCGCTGCACCCACCCGGGGCTGCATATACCCTGATACCCTTGATGTCATTCTCGACCTGCTTGACCAGTTCAGCCATTTTGCTCTGGGCCGAAGAGGTAATACTTATATCTTTATCCGATAGCATGATGGCTGATGTTTCAGACATAGTGTAACTACTCCAATATAAAATTAAACTTACCGGCGCTTATTCAAAGGTTGTGCGCCACAATAACCACAACCATTATCATGGTCATTCAGTCAATAAATCAAGTTTATCGAGACATCTACCTGATAAATAAAAAGGTTTTGCGTGCTCACAGACGGCCTAAACCGAAACGCAAGGCCCGGCCTCGAACCGCTTTAGGAGGACAACTGTTTGCGGCTATCCAACTCGTATAGATGGCGTGACGCATCCACCAGATGCTGCCCCCAGTGGATTTGATAGCTACTACGCCAGTTTTCCAGGGCCAGAGTTGGCTCTTCATCCAGGATATTAAGACCGGATTTCAGATCACAGTAGATGTCCGTAAGGTCATCGGCAAGACTTCCTGACATGGACTGGCCATCACGGGCCACATCAAACTGCAGCCAATAACTGTCATTGGCACCAAGTCTGTCATGTAGACGGGAGTAGATTTCAAATCTTTTATCCAGATCGGAACTAACCAGATAAAACGGGTGTGCATCAAGCTCCTGCAGAGTACCTACAGCGGCATGCAGACGCGGCAACAACCCTGCCAGCTGATGCAGCCAGGAGGAGTCAGACTCATCAACAGTCTCAATCAGACGACAAAAGGCAGAAGCGACATCTACCATTTCTTGGATATTTCTAGCATTATCAGATCTCATGATCTTTGCACCCATCAACGCAACACTCGTAACCAATTGTAGACGAAATCCCGAAAGTGAAGGGGCGTAATATTACATCCTAATCGGAAAATATCCCAGCCAAAATACCTGGTAAATAATAAAAAACTCGCGAACTAAATTAATATTAGATCAGGATACAAACAAATAACTCTTAATAATCATGCTGTTATACATAATAAAAAGGCGTATGATCAGCTTGCCGGGGAAATAGGTATACACCCCGGTCCAACTGACTTAAAACAATTTGCCCCAGGATATTTACCAGAATATGCCAGCTACACCACCAGTGATACTCTGCCTATCCGGCCATGACCCTACAGGTGGGGCCGGAATACATGCAGATATCGAGGCCATTGCCGCGGCCGGATGTCACAGTGCCAGCGCCATCACCTGCCTCACCGTCCAGGACACCCACAATGTGCGGCGGTTGAGCCCGGTTGAACCGGAGCTGTTTCGGCAACAGGCGCAGGCTGTCCTGGAGGATCTTCCCGTTGCCGCCATCAAGATAGGCCTGATTGCAGACGCCGCAATATGCCTGGAGATAGCCAATCTGCTGCAGAAATACCCGCATATCCCAGTGGTGTTAGATCCGGTCCTGGCGGCGGGTGGCGGCAGGGAGCTGGCCGCTGAAACCCTGGTTCAGTCCATCCGTATGCAACTACTGCCACATATCGAGTTGGCCACACCCAACTCGCTTGAGGCACGACGCATATCCGGCAGGGACGGACTGCATGAATCCGCCCAGGAGATACTCGCTCTGGGCTGCAGAAATCTGCTCATCACCGGAACCCATGAGAGCGGCGGCCAAGTGGTCAACACCCTGTATCAGGGATCAATTGAGAACAGGCAGTCGTGGGAGTGGCCACGACTTCCCGGCAGCTACCACGGCTCCGGTTGCACCCTGGCATCCGCCATTACCGCCGGAATCGCCCGGGGGCTCCCCTTGGCACAGGCGGTGGCAAGCGCCCAGGAATATGCCTGGAACAGCCTGCAGCACGCCCACAGCTTCGGTAGCGGCCAGGCGCTGCCGAACAGATATTTCCGACAAACCTAGCCGTGCCGAAGAGATCCCTGACCGGCCTGTATGCCATCACCGATAGCCGTCAGGAGCAGCTTGTGCTTCAGGTGGAGCTTGCCCTGAAGGGTGGCACACGCATACTCCAGTACCGGGATAAATCCCACGATCAGACCGTACGCCTGGACCGGGCGAAAGAGCTGCTGAGCCTGTGCAGACATTACGGCGCGATCTTCATCATCAACGACGATGTGGAGCTGGCCAGGACAGTCGCTGCTGATGGCGTGCACCTGGGACAGGACGATCTGGATATAGCAGAGGCCCGGTCCAGGCTGGGCAGAGAGGCGATCATCGGCATCTCCTGTTACAACCGGCTCTCCCTGGCAACAGCCGCGCAGGAGGCAGGGGCGGATTATGTTGCCTTCGGCCGTTTTTTTCCATCCAACACCAAACCCCAGGCGCTGCAGGCGGAAATCAATCTGTTGACCCAGGCAAAACAGGCACTGCATATCCCCATAGTTGCCATCGGCGGCATAACCCCGGAAAATAGCGAACCACTGATACACGCAGGCGCGGATATGCTGGCAGTCATTCACGGCCTCTTCGGGCAACAAGATATACGCGCCACGGCAGAACAATTCACTATAAAATTCGCACAGAACAAGGATTCATCCCCATGACCGCTTCCCATGACCTATTTATCCAGGCACAACAACATATCCCTGGAGGTGTGAACTCCCCAGTCCGGGCCTTCAAGGGCGTGGGCGGAGATCCGGTCTTCATCGCACGCGCCAGCGGTCCCTACATCTATGACCCTGATGACAACAGTTATATCGACTATGTTGGTTCCTGGGGGCCGATGATCCTGGGACACGCCCACCCGGAGGTGATCAAGGCGGTGCAGGCGGTGATCGGCAAAGGTCTGAGCTTCGGCGCCCCCACCCAGGCGGAGACCGCAATGGCGGATATGGTGTGCAAACTGGTACCGTCTATGGATATGGTGCGCATGGTCAGCTCCGGCACCGAGGCCACGATGAGCGCCATTCGTCTGGCCCGCGGCCATACCGGACGGGACAAGATCATAAAATTCGAGGGCTGCTATCACGGCCACTCCGACTCCCTGCTGGTAAAGGCAGGTTCCGGCGCCCTTACCCTGGGGGAGCCGAGCTCCCCGGGCGTCCCGGCAGCACTGGCGGAACTCACCATCACCCTGGATTACAACAATCTGGAGCAGGTGCAGCAGACGCTGTCAGAAATGGGAGACCAGATCGCCTGCATCATAGTGGAGCCGGTAGCGGGGAACATGAACTGCATCCCCCCAGTGCCGGGATTTCTTGAGGGTCTGCGCAGCGCCTGTGATGAGCATGGGGTTGTATTGATCTTTGATGAGGTCATGACCGGTTTTCGGGTGGCCCTGGGCGGCGTCCAGGGACTGTACGGTATCAAACCGGACCTCACCACACTGGGCAAGGTGATAGGTGGCGGCATGCCGGTGGGCGCCTTTGGCGGCAAGCGGGAGATCATGCAGAAGATCGCCCCACTGGGTCCGGTCTACCAGGCCGGCACCCTCTCGGGTAACCCGGTAGCCATGAGCGCCGGTCTGAAGACCCTGGAGTTGATTTCGCAACCGGATTTCTTTACCGAGCTGACCCGTAAGACCAGCATGCTGCTGGACGGCCTGCAGGCCCAGGCTAAAAAGAACAGGGTGCCTCTGAGCGTAAATCAGGTGGGAGGTATGTTCGGAATCTTCTTTACCGATGCGGACAAGGTAAGCAACTTCGCTCAGGCCACCGCCTGCAACCAGAGCAGGTTCAAGGCCTTCTTCCACGCCATGCTGACCCGTGGCATCTACCTGGCACCATCCGCGTTTGAGGCGGGATTTGTCTCCGCCGCCCATAGCGAAGATGACATCGCAGCCACTATCACTGCTGCTGGTGAGGCTTTTAGGGAGATTGCATAGAAAGTATTTAGGTTGGAATCGACATTCCGCCTCATCCTAGCCATCTCCCCAGAGGCGAGAGGGGATAAGGAAAGATCGTCATCCCGCGGCTTGACCGCGGGATCCAGGAAGAATAGAGCGCAGATCCATATTGCTCTTCATGTCACAGGTTAGGTAAATCCTTGCTAAAGCTTGCACGAGAAATTCGCGATCTTTTGTTCAGAGACAACTTATTCCTGCGGGTAACCATTTTTATAACAGGCGCTCTAATAGCGTCCATCCCGCTTGCTGCAGTTCTGCTGGGGACAATAAGCAAGATTTCCGACCCTGCGTTTTACATTTTATTGATACTGCTTGCCATCTTAGCGGTGTTTCTACTTTACGCAGCAAGCTTTGGAAGTACTCGCTCGTTAGATAAAGCAACGAACTGGGCTGTTCCAGACGAAATACTACTGTTTCTTGGCCTGATTACCATCTCCATCCCGATTACCCTACTAATCAGGCTGTATCAAAACAGTCGGAATTAAACAAAGCGCCACTT
>JBNKDM010000045.1:0-15637 GCA_050288245.1 Sedimenticolaceae bacterium | reverse complement strand
GAATCTGAGTCCGCTACCGCCATGTACCGCTAAACCTGATGGTTTATTCAGTACTATCAATCGCTTATCTTCGTATAGTATGGAGCGCTCAAGGGACGCCAGGAGCGACTCACCGGGGCGCTGCTGAGCCGCCTTGTCCGCTATGCGCAGCGGTGGAATACGGATAATATCCCCCTGCTGCAGGCGATAGTCTACTTTGGTACGTCCTTTGTTTACCCGTACCTCACCCTTCCTAACTATCCGGTAAATATGACTTTTCGGAACACCTTTGAGCTGAGTAAGAAGAAAATTATCCAGCCGCTGTCCCTGGTAGCCCTCCTCCACCAGCAGCTGCCTGACTGGGTATGATTTCTCTTTGTTTTCTGACATTTGCATATGATAACAGCAACAGGCCAATTGATGCGCCAGTTTAAGACTGTTATGATCAATCGTTGGCTAATAGAAATAACCTTAAGGCGAGTGGTATTGTTCAGCTTTTATTCTATAGTCATCTAATGAGGAAGCGACGAAATAGAATCAATTCCATATAGAGTCAGCTTCGATGTTTAAGATTATTGGCGCAGCCATGACAAAAGCTTGCGCCGGATCAAGCCACTGGACGCTGCTGCAGAGGGTTTATGCACAGCCCCGTTGTACGTTGCAGTGACAAGCAGTGCTATTGATGCATGTGCCTCCCAGCTTGATCAAACAGGCAAACCCGTCATAAATGACGGGGTTTTGAAACAATTTAACGACGTGCCACAAAGGGCGGAAAGATCGATACCAGTGAATCTGATTCCTAACGACTCCTGGTAGGTGTGGACTGATGAGACCAACGCAGTTGGTATTCCAGCAACACTGTTCGATAGGTTCCCGATGGGGATCCGCCAATAGCCTTTGTTACTTAAGTAGTCATATAGGTAACGGAGGATATGGTGCGAAAAAGGATTATTAATGAAACGTATGCTGATTAACGCAACTCAGCCAGAAGAGTTGCGTGTGGCCGTAGTTGATGGCCAGAAACTCTTCAATCTCGATATAGAATCCGCCGGTTACGAACAGAAAAAAGCCAATATTTACAAAGGCCGTATTACCAGAGTAGAACCAAGCCTGGAAGCGGTGTTTGTTGAGTATGGCGCCGATCGCCACGGCTTCCTGCCAATGAAGGAGATCTCACGCAGCTATTTCACTGAAGCTGCCGCAAAATCCACTGGCCGGGTAAATATCAGGGAGGCGATCAAAGAGGGCCAGGAGGTTGTGGTCCAGGTGGAAAAAGAGGAGCGTGGCAACAAGGGCGCAGCCCTTACCACCTTCATCTCCCTGGCCGGACGCTATCTGGTACTGATGCCAAACAATCCACGCGCAGGCGGTGTCTCCCGCCGCATTGAGGGCAGTGACCGCAATGAACTGCGTGAGGCGATGAGCAACCTCACCATCCCGGACGGCATGGGCCTGATCGTACGCACTGCCGGTGTCGGCAAAAGCGAGGATGAGCTGCAATGGGACCTGGATTATCTGCTCCAGCTCTGGAACGCCATAGAGACATCCTCTCAGGAGAAGCGCGCACCCTTCCTTATATACCAGGAGAGTAATGTAATTATCCGCTCCATCCGCGACTACCTGCGGGCGGATATCAGCGAGATCGTTATCGATCACCCTGACATATACCAGGAGGCCCGCGAATTCATCCAGCAGGTGATGCCACAGAATCTGAACAAGGTCCGTCACTACCAGGATGAAGTACCGCTGTTCACCCGCTATCAGATTGAGAGTCAGATAGAGACCGCGTTCCAGCGCGAGGTACGTCTTCCCTCCGGCGGATCCATAGTGATCGACCATACCGAGGCCCTTACCTCGGTGGATATCAACTCCTCCCGCTCGACCAAAGGCGCCGATATCGAAGAGACCGCGCTGAATACAAACCTGGAAGCAGCAGATGAGGTAGCCCGCCAGTTACGTCTACGTGATATGGGCGGACTGTTCGTGATCGATTTCATCGACATGGGTCCTGCCAGAAACCAGAGAGCGGTGGAAAACCGGCTTAAAGAGGCCATGAAGCAGGATCGCGCCAGGGTTCAGATCGGACGCATCTCACGCTTTGGACTGCTGGAGATGTCGCGCCAACGTCTCCGTCCATCCCTGGGCGAGTCAAGTCAGCTGGTGTGCCCGCGCTGCAAGGGCCATGGTTTTATTCGCGGGGTGGAATCCCTGGCTCTATCCGTACTACGCGTGATAGAAGAAGAGGCCATGAAGGAGAACACAGCTCGGATCATCGCCCACCTTCCGATAGATGTGGCCACATTCCTGCTGAATGAAAAACGTCAATCTATTCATGATATTGAGACGCGTCAGACGGTCAATGTAGTCTTGGTCCCCAATGGCAATTTTGAGACCCCGAACTACGAAATAGAGCGTATACGCAGTCAGGATCTGCACGAACATAATAGTGAAACAGCCAGTTATCAGATGACAATTGAGACTGATAGCGACGCATCAGACAGCACCAAGCCCAAAGAGATCAGGAGTGAAGAACCTGCGGTAAAACACATCACACCGTCCACACCTGCACCCAAACCTGCCGCCACAAAAGAGAAGGCAAAACCAGGGTTGGTCAAACGCCTCCTGGGTGTGCTTATCGGTAATGGATCTGAAGATGCGGCTGAAACCGTTATATCAGAGCCGGAAGAGACAAAACAGCAAACGGCTAACGGACGCAGATCGCAAGCCAGATCTGGTGGTGCAAACCGTAGACGCCCACCCAGACCTGAAGGCGGTAACACCAAGAGGACACAACGTCCACCTGCAACCCAGAATCGTGCAAGAAACGGCAATGTCAGCCCACAACAGGTCAAACCCAACGAACCGACGAAGCTAGAGGCGGATACTACAGCAGAACAGGCCACAGAGAATGCAGATGCTGCAACTGCTGACCAGCAAAAGCCTACCGGTACAAAGCGTGGGCGCCGGGGTGGACGCAGACGCCGCGGACGCAATCGCATCTCGCAGGATCAGACTGATTCATCCACAGCACAGCAGGCGGACGGGGAACAAGCCCCTGAACAGATGCAACAGACACCGGATGTTCAGAACAGTGCGCAAGATAGGGACGATGAAGATGCGACACGTCAAAGATCAAGCGGCAGACGCAGAGGCATGCGCAGACCTAGGAACGATAATAGAGATCGCACAAATCCAGCATCTGAGCAGGAATCCACCCATGATCAGACGGCTGCACCAACTGCTGCCGACAAGGATAGCCCGGTGGCAAAGCCAAACGCGCCGACAACAGAGGGCAAGACGCAGGAGTCACCCGCCCCTAAATTGGTAGAGGCCAAGACACAGGAGCGCACTGCTATCTCTGAAGGTGCAGATAAGCCTCAAGTGCAGCAAGCACCCAAACCGGTTGATAACAAGGATGTTGCGCCAAGGCAGGAACCGTCGGCTACGCCTGTCCCTAAATTGGTAGAGACCAAACCACAAGAGAGGCCAGCAGTAGCAGATATCCCCCCAAAACAGGACCCGAAACCTGAGCCCAAACCTGTAGCGATAAAGGATGACACTGAAAAACGAGTCGCTCCTGCTGCCCCTGCCCCGAAATTGGTAGAGACCAAGCCGCAGGCAAGGCCGATAGAGCCGAAACAAGAACCTACTCCACAGCAGGTTAAACCTGAGGTACAGGCCAAGCCATCCATGGATACAGCTGTGAAGAGTGAACCAAGGCCTGTTCAGCCAATCCCACAGCTGGTAGAGACAAAGAAACCTGTCGCACCAGCGGCTTCTTCGACAATTACACCTGTTGCGGAGAGCAAATCTGTGGCATCGCAAACTGAGGCTCCGGCCAAACCCACCAATACCGGAAACACGGAATAGCGATACACCTGAGTGGAAACAACAACGCCCCGCAGTAGCGGGGCGTTATTTTTTCAGATTCAATCCTGAAGCCGTAAGCGGATTTCATTTAGCAGCCCGCCTGCGGCAACCTCAACCATATTGTACACCCGTTCAAAACCGTCGCTACCACCATAGTAAGGATCAGGTACATCTTCCTGTTGTAACTCCTTAGCAAAATCCATAAACAGGTGTAATCGATCGATCACGTCATCAGGACATATAGCTGCAAGATTATGATAGTTGTCCCGGTCCATGGCCAGAATGTAATCAAAGCGGTAAAAGTCCTCACCCGCGACACGGCGTGCCCGCTGGCTGCCAAGATCAACACCGTGGGCCATAGCGGTTTGCTGCGCCCGTCGATCCGGCGGCTCCCCCACATGATAGGCATGGGTACCTGCAGAGTCCACCACTATTAACTCGGACAAGCCCTCTCTCGCAACGAGATCCTCAAACACCCCATGCGCAGTAGGTGAGCGGCAGATATTGCCCATGCAAACGAAAAGCACCTTTACCGTACTCATGGCTTAAAAAATATTGATAGTAATATTGCAGTTAATCACTTTTCGAATTCACCTTAATTTCTCTTCCGAAATGATGCTGTGATTGGCATTCATCCGCAAGCATTGAATACAGCACAAGAAAGAGCCTGCCGTTGTTATTATTCTCCTGCGGTATCAGCCAACTCCCAAACGAATAGTTGAGCGCGATACTGAATAGGATAAGGAAGAGATAAGCCGGATTCCAGTAAGCGTAAAAAAACAGAGATGCCATTACCAGAAAGCCTAGACCATGCTCACGCCCCAGCTTCCGTACCAGTAAAAATAGATCATGGCCATCAGTGGCAAAACAGGGATATGAATTCGAATGAATTAAATAGCATTACACTCCATTTGCATCTTAAGGAACCTCAGATTACTAGTGAGATTCACCGATTACAGTATCAATTATCAGATTTCAGAAGCTGTCCGAATCTGCTAATACTCCCTCTCTTGCAAACTGGTGCAATCCAGATAAAAAACTATTAATACAACTCTCTAACCCGCACCAGATCATCTGCTGTGTCTATCCCCGGACCAGGTTCTGTTTCAGCCACACTCACATGGATAGATCCACCGTGCCACAGCACCCGCAGCTGCTCAAGTGACTCGGCCTTCTCCATCGGGGAGTGTGATAGGTTCACATATCTCTCCAGATATCCTACCCGATAGGCATACAAGCCGATATGTCTCGCAAAATCTATATCTTGCGGTAACTGACTGTTGTTATGCAGGAATTCATCCCGATGCCAGGGAATGGGGGCACGACTGAAATAGAGTGCGTAACCCTCAGCATCGGTAACCACCTTAACCACATGCGGATCAAACAGTTGGTCTCTATCCTCTATTCTGGTTGCGAGGGTGGTGATATCGGCCCGCTCGTGGCTCTCCATATCCAGGGCCACCTGGTTGGGAAGATCCGGCGGCATCCTCGGTTCATCGCCCTGCAGATTAACCACAATGGTGTTATCACTCCACCCCATCCTGGTTGCCACCTCGGCTATCCGGTCCGTACCACTGGGATGATTTGCCGCAGTCATACATACCCTGGCACCAAACCCCTCAGCAACCTCCTGGATACGCTGGTCATCGGTGGCGATCACCACCTCAGAGGCCTGGCATTCGCAGGCAGTCTCATAGACACGCTGAATCATCGGTTTACCGGAGATATCCAGCAGGGGTTTTCCTGGCAACCTACTGGATGCGTAGCGGGCTGGAATGACTATTTTGAAATCCATATATCTCTACCCTGCCAGGGTCCCTGTTCAGTTCTGAGGGACCTCTTCATCCGCTTCCAGGGTTCGCGCCTCTTCGACCAACATAACCGGAATATCATCCCGGATGGGATATGCCAATCGATCGATCTTACACACCAATTCTTTTGCATCCTTTAGGTACACCAGGCTGCCCTTACACACAGGACAGGCCAAAATATCCAAAAGTTTTTTATCCATTAGTCGCACCATTAATTACATCATTAATCAGCTTATCCAGCCTATGCTCAAACGTACTATGTAACTGCGCATCCACCCGCACAAACCAGTGATTCGGTTTGGCAAAACGCCCGCACTTCACTGCATCTTTCTCCGTCATCAGCAGTGTAGCATCGCCGAATGCATCAAGATCTTCCGGTTTAAAACTGTAATGATCGGGAAATTCATGCCGCTCAATCCTGATCCCCGCCATCTCCAGCTTCTTGAAGAAGCGTTCCGGGTTGCCTATCCCGGCTACGGCATGGATCAGCCCATTACCGGCAAAATCCTCCAGGGTCATACGCTGTCTGGGGTTAAACATATTTATTACCGCAGTACACTTTAACAGCATTACATATTGGCCCCGGCCGGCAGTGCCATTGGATACAACCATATCCACCTTATTCAGGCGTGATACACGTTCGCGCAGCGGACCGGCCGGAAGACAGAATCCGTTACCTACTCCCCTGTCACCATCCATAACGGCTATCTCGACATCCCGTCTCAGGGCATAGTGCTGCATACCGTCATCGGAGATTATCACATCGCAATCAATATGCTTCTGCATGGCCAGGGCGGCGGCAACACGGTCCGGACCGACGCTGACCGGACAACCGGTCCTGCTGGCGATCAGCACCGGCTCATCCCCGACTGCGGTTGGATCGCTGCCTGGAAGCACCTGCTGTGGCCAGTATTTTGCACTACCACCATATCCTCTGGAGACAATGCCAGGCTTATATCCCATCTTTTTGAGGCGGGATGCCAACCAGATAACCAGAGGCGTCTTGCCTGTACCACCCACGGTGATATTACCAACAACTATGACTGGCACGGACATACGCTTAGAGGGAAGAATCCTGATACGATAGGCACCGCGCCTTAGCCATGCCAAGGCACAGAACAGCCAAGAGAACGGCAACAGCGCGAGCGCAACCCCGTTCCGGTCCCACCAATATGCATCTAGACGACTCACTGTTTATCTACTGGCTTACGCGCTGCAAATGTCATATTTTCAAATCCAAGCTGGCTTGCCGCATCCATAGCCTTGACTATGGCCTGGTAAGGAGTGCTGGCGTCCGCTGAAATGATTACCGGCAGATCACGCCGATCCTTTACCGCCTTTTCGATTGCACCCATCAAGGTGGCTGTCTCGGTATTGATCACCTCATTCTGATTCACATAGAAGCGTCCTTTTACATCTATGGTTATATCCAGGACAGTATCCTGTTTGTCGCGTTGGTCCTGGGTGGCAGCCTGAGGCAGCTCCACCTTTATGCGCGACTCCTTGTCGAATGTGGTGGAAACCATAAAGAAGATCAACAACAGAAACACCACGTCGATCAGTGGTGTCAGATTCAGATCTGGTGACTGTCTGCGCTCGGGTCGAAGATTCATTAAATTTACTCCGACTCCCTTTTACCCTGCATCACCTCAACCATCTTCAGGGCCTCTTCCTCCATGGCCACCACCAGTTGATCCACTCTGCCGGTAAAATAGCGATGGAACATCAGCGAAGGTATGGCAACCGACAACCCGGCTGCGGTGGTTATCAACGCCTCAGAGATACCACCGGCCAGTACACCTGGGTCACCTACACCTACCAGGGTAATAGCTGAAAACACCTTGATCATACCGATCACCGTTCCCAGCAACCCAAGAAGCGGGGATATGGAGGAGATGGTACCCAGGGTATTGAGATAGCGCTCCAGCTCGTGCACCACCTGACGCCCCACCTCCTCAATAGACTCCTTCATTATCTCACGGCTATGTGTACGGTTGACGATGCCTGCCGCCAATATCCGTCCCAGCGGTGACCCCTCTTTGATTGAACTGATATGACCCGGGGTTATTGCCTTATCGCGGTGCAATTGCCAGACCTGCGCCACTAGATTCTCCGGTACCACCCGCTCTCGCCGCAGAGACCATAAACGCTCGATGATTATGGCCATAGCCACTACCGAACACAGAATTATCGGCAGCATGAGCCATCCGCCCGCAATTACCAGTTCATACATCTTATTTTTTCCTTCAACCAGATAAACTAATACGCTTAGGAGATAAAAATTTCGCTTATCATACTGTATTCAAGCGCCAATCCCAAAGAGGCCAGAGATAATTTAGCTCACATATTCCCGGATGGGGCTATTTATCCGATCTAACCGGCTGCTGCCAGTATCTTTGCTGTTGTAGTCGCTGACAAATCGGGACAGAAATAACCCCGTCAGAACCTATCTTCACCTCAATCGCCCCCAGATTGGCGGTATTCATCACCCTGGCACCAACAGAGCGCCAGCGTCTCACCACCTCAGGGTTGGGAAAGCCGTAACTATTACGGTATCCGGCTGAGACAATAGCATATCCGGGTGCTACAGCCCGGACAAAACCGGTTGTCGAGGAGCTCTTGCTGCCGTGATGGGGAATTATCACCAGATCCGCCGGCAACGCTTTCCGGTTCCCACTGACCAGATCTGCCTCTACCCTGCGTTGAATATCACCCGGAAGCAGTACCCTCCTGCCCCCGACCTCAATCTGAAGCACACAGGAGGAGTTATTGCCGTGCCAGGCCTCAGGTGATACCGGATGCAATATCCTGAACAAGACACCGTCCCAACTCCAGACCATACCGGCAGTACATAGTTCAGCCTCAACCGGCAGGCGCCGTGGTTCCCCGCTGAGAATGGATTGCAACCTCACCTTACCCAGCAGACCGGCAAGACCACCTGCGTGGTCCATATCCCCATTACTCAGGATCAGCAGATCCACCCTGGATATGTTCGCCTGCCACAGATATGGCACTACCGCCGCTGAACCTGCATCAAATTCCGCGGAAAACCTGGGGCCAAGATCATACACCAGGGTATGGCGATGGGTGCGGACAACCACAGCCAGCCCCTGACCAACATCCAGCACGGCTATATTGACGGCGCCAGCTGCCGGCGGCACCGGCCGCACCAGCAGCAGCGGGGCCAGAAATATAGATCCAAGCCAGCGAGCAGGTATTCCCTGGGGCGACAACAGCAGCAGTATTCCAAGCAGGGCCGGTGGCCATACCCAGTTCGGCAGCGCAGAGCCATGCCACACAGCATATGGCAGTGTGGTAAGGTAATTCAGCCCATCCATCGCTGTAACCAGCATCCAGGCTGCCAACTCAAGGGCATGAACCCCCAAAGGCTCGACCAGATAGAGCACTGCCACAGCCAACAGAGAGAGGGGTACGATAAGAAAGCTGAATAGAGGCACTGCAATCAGGTTTATCAGAGGCGCCAATAGCGATACCTGAAGCCCCATAGCCAGCAGTACAGGTGCCAGTGCCAGACTTACCAGCCACTGCACCCTACCCCACTGTCTGAACCACCCCAGGCTGTGTATACGCCCGGCAAAGCCATAGAAGATGGCGGCAACCGCTGCAAAGGAGAGCCAGAACCCGGGAGAGAGGACCACTGGCGGGTCCCATATAACAATCAACAGCAGGGCCAACGCCATCGACCTGGATGGTCTGAGCGGCCGCCGCAGCAGAAAGCCCCCGGTAAACACCAGCAACATGATCAATGCCCGTTGGGTCGGGACAGAGAATCCGGCCATGGCTGCATAGATGGATGCCATCAGCATGGCCATGATAGCGGCAGCATGCGCGGCCGGTATCCTCCTGGTCAGCCTCTCGGAGAGTGCCCAGATCCTGCGCATCAGAAAAAAACCCAGTCCGGCAACGATTCCGATATGCAGGCCGGAGATGGCGATTAGATGATTGGTTCCGGTGGCGGTAAATATCTCCCACTGCCGGCGTTTTATCCCGGAGCGGTCGCCTACGACCAGGGCGTTAAGCAGGGCCGCCCCTACCGGCTCTGCAATCTGGCTGTTGATCTTGTCTCTGATGCCCTGGCGCCAGCGCTGGACCGACCATAAACCCGCCTCGCCCAGAACACGATTGCGCCTGCTGTTGCGCACATACCCGGTGGCCCGGATACCACGCTGGAATAGCCACCCCTCGTAATCGAACCCACCTGGATTGAGAAAACCATGTGGCTGCTTCAGGCGCACCATCAATCCCCATCTATCACCGGCCTGCAGCCGGGGGGCGTTGCGGTACCAGCCTAACCTGATCCGTCCCGGTGATGCCTGCTCGCTATCGTTCAGATAGACCCGTTCAGCCCTAAATTCGAAGCTGGCACCATCCGCTGTCTGGGCAGGCAGAGAGACAATCACACCTTCGACATAGAGATCCTCTCCTTCCAGCTCTGGTGCAAGCGAGTGACTCAGCACCAGATGTGCATAGAGCAGCGCCCACAGCAGACCCAGGATCGGAGCAAGGAACAGACGCAGACGTTTTATGCGGTAAAAGATATAGAGCAGAAGCGGCAGCGTAATCAACCACCATATCGGCGGAAGATGTGTCTGCCACTGTAACAGTACTACCCCCGCTACAAATAACAGCGTCCCTGTAATCATCCCATCCTCGCTTCATTCCATTGAAACAATCAGCCGACTGTGTGCCGAAATAGCTGGCAGCAACTTTTTGTAGTCAAACAATCCCTGACATGCTTGAATATACTACCAATATTTGATTGCCATATATTGGTAGTAATCTCCTGGAAGCCGCATGCCCAAACGTATCATCAAGCGCTATACCCCGGATCACGAAACCATACGCAACCACAAGTATCTGCGTATCTTTGGCACCCTGCTGCATGACTCCAACCTCTGGCACATGAATCGCCGCTCTGTCTCCGGGGCTATCGCTGTGGGGATCTTCTGGGGCTTTGTCCCCATGCCGTTCCAGATGATCCCATCTGCCGCCACTGCGATCATTGCCAGAGTAAACCTGCCGATCTCGGTAGCAATGGTCTGGATCAGCAACCCGATAACCATGCCACCGCTATTCTACTTCACCTACCGCGTAGGCACCTGGATATTGGGAGAGCCACCACATCCCATCAACTCTGATATGTCTCTCGAGTGGATAGTACAGAGCCTGGAACAGATCTGGCAACCGCTCTATCTCGGCAGTCTGTTATGCGGAGTCATTGCATCCATCCTTGGCTACACCATCATGCGCGGATTCTGGCGCTGGCATGTTATCTCGAATATACGTAAGCGCAGGGAGCGCAAAAAAAACAGCAATTAAGCGGACAAGGCACCATCTTCCAGATGCATCACCCGGTCCATCCTCTTGGCCAGCTCAGGGTCATGGGTAACGACTACGAAGCTGGTGCCATGCTCCCGGTTCAGCTCCAGCATCAACTCATACACCCCCTCAGCCGTGCGTCGGTCCAGATTGCCGGTAGGTTCGTCTGCAAAGACGCATTTGGGATTATTGATCAGGGCCCTGGCCACCGCAGCCCTCTGTCTCTCGCCTCCGGACAGCTCTCCCGGCTTATGCTCCGCCCTATCCTGCAGACCGACCCGCTGCAACATCTCGGCGGCGCGAATTTTTGCCTCATCCACATTCACCCCGCCGATCAGCAGGGGCATGGCAATATTCTCCAGGGCGGTAAATTCAGGCAGAAGATGATGGAATTGATAGATAAAACCCATGGAACCGTTGCGCAGACGTCCACGTTCCGCCTCATCCATCCTGGCCAGATTGCTGCCAGATAACAGGATCTCTCCGCTGTTCGGCAGATCCAGCCCCCCCAGACAGTGCAGTAGGGTGCTCTTACCCGAGCCGGAGCTGCCAACAATGGCGATTCTCTCGCCCACGGCGATATCCAGATCCACCCCTTTTAACACCTCTACCCGGGAGGCCCCATCATCAAAGGTGCGCACCAGACCACGGCACTGCAGAACTATGGCGTCACTCATAGCGCAGGGCCTCCGCCGGCTGCACCCTGGATGCCCTCCAGGCCGGATAAATAGTCGCAAGCAGGGTGATCAAAAAGGCGCTTACACTGATAAGCACCACATCACCCAGCTGCATTTGCGAGGGCAGCTCACTGATGTAATAGATATTCGGATCCAGAAAATCCACGCTGAATACCCGCTCAATCTCTCTGACAATGGCCTCAAGATTCAGCGAAAGTACAATGCCGCCGATGATGCCGAATATGGTACCCACAATGCCGATAGCGGCACCCTGGACCATAAAGATCCCCATGATACTCTTGGGTGAGGCCCCCAGGGTACGCAGTATGGCGATATCGCTCTGCTTATCCGTAACCACCATAACCAGGGTGGATACGATATTAAACGCAGCAACCGCCACGATCAGAAACAGGATCAGTCCCATCATGCGCTTTTCGGTGCGCAGGGCGCGGAAAAAGTTACGATGCTGCTGACTCCAGTCGGTTACCCGGTAACGCCCCGGCAACTGGCTGGCCAGCTCACGGGAAATCTTGGGCGCCAGATATAGGTCATCCAGTTTAAGCCTGACACCGGTAACACTATCCCCCATGCGCAATAACTTGGCCGCATCCTGCAGATTAATCAACCCTACCCCACGGTCGTACTCCCCCATACCGACCTCAAAGATACCGGCAATGGTAAAGGTCTTGAGACGCGGCATGGCGCCGGCGGCGGTCATATTTATCTCTGGGGTAACCACGGTAACCTTATCCCCCACCACAAGATTCAGATATGCTGCCAGCTCACGCCCCAGAATGATCCTGAATGTACCAGGCTCCAACAGCGCCAGATCGCCCACGCGCATATGTCTGCCCACATCCGACACATTGTCCTCAAGCTCGGTATCGATACCCCTTATCATGGCACCACTGACCTTATCACCATCAACCAGCATGGCTTGGGCCTCGACAAACGGGGCCTCACCGATAACCCGTTTGTTCTCCTTGGCAAGCTGCATCACCTGACGCCACTCCTCCAGCCCCCCGTCCACCGCCGTAATGGTTGCATGGGAGGTCATGCCAAGGATGCGTTCTCTAACCTCCTTATGAAACCCGTTCATCACCGACATAACGGTTATCAGGGCAACCACCCCAAGCATGATACCCAGCATGGAACTGACCGAGATAAAGGAGATAAAGTGATTCCGGCGCTTGGCCCGGGTGTAGCGCAGCCCAATAAAAAGTTCTAGAGGTTTAAACATAGAGCGCATTAAAACATATTCTGCGACAAAATCACCTGGGGACGGAGCAAATGTTTTCAATCTGGCTGTTCAGTTTCGCATAACCGCAGCCAGGTGCTATATTACTCTTTCAGTAGAAATGAAGGGAGCCTGAAATTACATGAAGCCACTATTTCGAATGTTATTGGCAGCCGGCATCTCACTCACAATGTTTTCCGCTAACGCCGACACCCTGCTAATTGATGCCATATCCAACGCTCCGCCCAATGACTCATCCGGACTGCCTCGCCCGGTCAATGGACAAACCATGGACATGGTGCATGCCAGGTTTGGCGCACCTATTGAGGAATTAGCTCCGGTAGGAGATCCTCCGATCACCCGCTGGGTCTATGACAAATTTACTGTTTACTTTGAACGCGACCGGGTAATAGACAGCGCCGTACACCTGGGTGCTAGCTCCAACCCATAAGGTTTCAACCATCCAACGCAGTATATGGAGACATATGAGTGACGTCACACTTGTCGACATTTATGGTGATGATACCGGCAGCATAGAGAATCTGATTGCGCATGAACAGGGCCTGCTGCATCGCGCTTTTTCTATCTTCGTATTCAACGATGAGGATGAGCTGCTGCTGCAACGCCGGTCTGAAGCCAAAAACCACTCTTCCGGACTCTGGTCCAACACCTGCTGTAGTCACCCGCTTCCGGGGGAACATGTAATCGAATCAGCGCACAAGAGATTACAGGAAGAGATGGGGTTTGACTGTGAGCTGAAGGAGTTATTCTGCCTGACCTACAAGGCACCAATGAGCGACGGCACCACAGAATATGAATACGACCATATCCTGGCCGGTCGTTCCAACGCCACACCTATAGCCAACCCAATAGAGGTTCAGGAATGGAAGTGGGTGCCGGTCGCTTCGCTATGTGAAGATATTCTGCGCTTCCCGGATCAATACACCAAATGGCTTAAACTTATTATCAGAATCAGGGTTACCAAATTACTCAGAGGCATACAATAAAATTAGGGAACCTCTGATTAATTTGTCATTCCCGCACAGGCAGGAATCAATATGTTTGATTTTACTGGATCCCCGTCTACACGAGGATAACAAAAATATAATAAATCAGTGGTTCCTTAGGAATTTACCCCACTAAATTTGTTTGAGTGTAGATACGGTAAAATTGTCAATAACTCCAGATAGACCGCACTTTATTTTTCTCCTTTTCGATCTCCGGCCCAGTGAGATTCCCCCAAATCAACATCCCGGCCATCTGCTCAATAAATGCCGTGGTAACCTGATAGTCGGATAACTTTCCAGTAAGATCGGCATTCTTCATCTTAAATGCCCACATCTTTAAACTGCCATTTTTCTCTTCCGTCAACACACACTTATAAAAATGGCTTGGAACCGGAATAGAGATTCCATTCTTATCCTTTTCTCCGATCATGGTTATCGGTTGCATAAAATCGAAGATTGGTCCGGTAATTACATATGTCTCTAACACAGATGGCTTGTCATTCAGAGTCCGTACCGCCGTCTCTAATTCTCTCCATTTATTTCTATTAAACTGCGGTGTCTGGGGTGACATGTTGGAAAGCAGGAAGGTTTCACTGTTTTGTATGTCTTCATTAAATTGATTCGCACTTGCGACAAGATGACCTCGGTCATAACCACTGCCGGAATAGTCGCTGAGATCTGCCCTGAATCTCTTGGGTACCCGGTAGTCCGGACGGAAGTTATTTAACCGCTCCGCTTCGTCCATATCTCTTTTCTTTGAATCGACTATCTCAAGCGCCCATTTCGCCTGTCGGAAATAGTGGGAATATCCCACAGAAAAGTGCCGGTTCATTATCAGTTGATCCGCTTCCGGGCATCCATAGCGCAGTTCCTGTTTTGGCATATTTTTATCTTCCACCTGACTTTCCTCCTATATTCCTTTAATGATTGCCACTATCTGAAAACGCTGCCAACACCGGTGGATACGCAATCAATACGAAGAAGACGCAGCTTGATTCAGAGCTGAAACTGGCAAGCTATTATTCACTCAATAAATTCACCTACAATGCTGTGCTTACGTTTAATTTCCTTAATAAAGCGATCATAGCGTTTCAGTCTGATTATTGAGTGAATAACCAGATAGGCTCCAATAACAACCAGGGCCGTAATGATCAAACTCAAAGGTATAAGAAAATGCAAAACATGCAGTACATTGTAGTATTTTGAGGTGGCGATAAGAACACTCATGACCGATAGCGGCAGAACCAGGACAGTTATACCGGTCCTCATCACAGCCAGAGATGTACGCTTCTCTGCCAGTATCAGTTGCACTTCACTGATTGCTACAGCATCAATCTTATCTGTATCGTCGCTCAACGTATCTCCTTTTGTCGTTATATGATGAACAATTGAAATACTCTGAACCTATATTCTCACAAAATAAGGCAGCGCCACTATAACAATTCCCACGGCGACGAGGATGTACACGTTTGGAACAAAGTAGGGGAAGATAAACAGCGCTATACCGGCAAACAGGGGAACTACCGCCTTCTGCCTTCTTCCATAGGTAAAATACCCCAGACCTATCGCTCCGAAGATCACTGCCCATACTATTTGAGATGTACTATCCATATTGAACCTCTCTTACTTGGACACCCACCCAAAACTTGCCAACATCAAGGGCTTTTGTCAAACTCGTCTCTTACTTGGACACCCACCCAAAACTTGCCAACATCA
>JBNKDM010000044.1:0-15821 GCA_050288245.1 Sedimenticolaceae bacterium | reverse complement strand
AACCAGCCGCGACCAGCCAGGGTTGGGGTATGGAATCAGCCCGGATCTGTCCTCACTACGCGGTTCGATCTCAGACATGTCAGCTGTTGGGTTCATTGTCATCGCTGTTGTCCTGCGCCTCCAGCCACATCGCATTGATGATGCCGAAGCTGCAGGCCAGGAAGAGTCCGAGTATCCAAGTGAAATACCACATATGTTTCTCCTCAGTTGTTTTCAGGCTTACAGATCATGGCTAGACTCTTAGTAAGCGTCATGATCATGTTCACGGATATGTTCTACCGTTACCCGTCCCCACATTGCGCGGTAGGTCCAGGTGGTATAGGCGAGGATGATCGGCACGAAGATCACAGCCGCCCAGAACATCACCGTCAGGGTCAGATGACTCGACGGTGCATCCCACAACGTCAGCGAACTGGATGGAACGCTGTTCGATGGCATAATGAACGGAAACATGGAAAATCCTGCAGTGAGAATCACCCCGGTCATAGCCAACGAACTGGTAACAAATCCTAAGCCGGGACGGTTGAGCCATGCCATGAACGCGGTAGCAAGTGCCCCACTCAGACCGAGTAGCGGAGCAGTCATCATCCACGGATAGGTGGTGTAATTGGACATCCAGGCACCGGCTACTATCTCCACGCTCTTGGCCAGTGGATTCGGCAACGCATCCAACGGCGGCTGGGAGACGATTCTAAAACCGTCAACACCCAGGGCCAGCCATACTCCTGCCAGGGCAAATGCGACAAACATCACCAGAGCGGCAATCATGGTCGCGCTACGCGCCCGCTCCTGCACTGGCGAACCTGCACGCATATGCAACCATACCGCACCGTGCGTCACCAGCATGGAGAGACTTACCACTCCTGCCAGCAACGCAAAGGGACGCAACAGACCGAAGAAACTACCGGTGTAGGTGGGACGCAGGAATTCGTCGAACTGAAATGGCACGCCCAGAATCACATTACCGAAGGCGACACCAAACAGCAGTGCCGGGATGGCACCGCCGGCAAACAGACCCCAGTCCCAGGTATTGCGCCAGCGCTGATCAGCAATCTTACTGCGGTAGTCAAAACCGACCGGCCGGAAGAACAGCGCAAACAGCACCAGGAGCATAGCTACGTAGAAACCGGAGAAGGCGGCCGCATAGACCGCCGGCCAGGCAGCGAAGATAGCCCCACCGGCAGTTATAAACCACACCTGATTACCATCCCAGTGCGGACCAACGGTGTTGATGATCACCCTCCTCTCCTCATCGTTTTTGCCGAGAAATGGCAACAACGCACCGGCCCCCATATCAAAGCCATCGGTTATTACGAAACCGATCAGCAACACTCCGACCAACACCCACCATACAAGTTTTAAAGTTACATAATCGAGAATCATTGGGTTATTCCTCCAGATGCCGGGGCAACGTCTGATCTATCGAAGTGGTAACGACCACTATGCAGGCTGCTTGGGCCAAGGCGGGCAAACTTGAACATCAGATAGAGTTCAACCACCAGCAACAAGGTATAGAAGCCGATGAACCCGGCGATACTGAAATAGAGATCGCCGCTGCTCAGGGTGGATGTGCTTAGATGGGTTGGCAGCACCTCGCCTATAGACCATGGTTGGCGGCCGTACTCTGCCACAAACCAGCCCAGCTCAGAGGTGATCCAGGGTAACGGGATACTCCACAACGCCGCCCTAAGCAGCCACGGCTTGCTAGTAAATCGGTGTTTGCTGCTGTACCAGAATGAGATGGCAAACAGCACGATGAACCAGAAGCCCAGCAGTACCATCAGGCGAAAACTCCAGAAAAGTGGGGCTACTCTGGGGATGGTGTCGTTCACTGCCTGCGCTATCTGCGCTTCACTGGCATCTACCACGTTTGAGGTATAGCGCTTTAGCAGCAGGCCATAGCCCAGATCCACCTTTACCGCCTCAAAGGCAGCACGGGTCTCCTGATCGGTCTGGCCACCTCGCAGTTTCTGCAGCAGATCGTAGGCAATCATGCCGTTGCGAATGCGTACCTCATGCTCCTGCTTCAAATCCTTTATACCCTTGATCTCTTTGTCAGTAGAACGGGTAGCCAGCAAACCCAGTGCCCAGGGGATCTTGATCGCAGCACGTGTAGTTTCACTCTCCTGATCGGGAATGCCGAACAGAGTGAAGTCGGCCGGAGCTGGTTGCGTCTCCCATTCAGCTTCCATGACTGCCAGTTTGGTCTTCTGCACATCGCCCAACTCATAGCCGGACTCATCACCCAACACCACAACCGACAGCGCAGATGCCAGACCAAATGCGGCAGCGATCGCAAAGGAGCGGCTGGCAAAAGCAATGTCACGTTTTTTCAGCAGATAGTAGGAGCTGATACCAAGCACAAACACCGAACCTGTTACATAGCCCGCAGAGACGGTGTGTACAAACTTCACCTGCGCCACCGGGTTGAGCAACAACTCAGCAAACGAGGTCATCTCCATGCGCATGGTCTCAAAACTGAAGTCCGCACCTACCGGATTTTGCATCCAACCGTTCGCCACCAGAATCCACAGCGCAGAGAGATTGGAAGCGAAACCGGTAAAGAAGGTGACCATCAAATGCTGTCGCCTGCTCAATCTATCCCAGCCAAAGAAAAACAGACCGATAAATGTCGATTCCAGAAAGAAGGCCATCAACCCTTCGATCGCCAGCGGGGCACCGAATATGTCGCCGACGTAATGGGAGTAGTAGGCCCAGTTGGTGCCAAACTGAAACTCCATGGTAATACCGGTTGTGACTCCCAGCGCAAAATTGATACCAAACAACTTGCCCCAGAATCTGGTCATATCCTTATAAATCTGCTTGCCAGTCATTACATAGACCGATTCCATAATCACCAGCAGCATTGAAAGCCCCAGTGTCAACGGGACAAAAAGGAAGTGATACATCGCGGTCAGCGCAAACTGCAGCCGCGAGAGGTCAACTACCGTCTCAGAAACCATTTTCTACTCCTGTTATATTTCTTTGCGGATTGATGGTGGGGGTGGTCGCCTGGTGGGGATTGCCCAGCAGAAGATGGCTGACGTCGCTGGGGGTCAGCTCACGTTCGTCCGGGTGATGGAAAAAAGCAAACCAGATCCCATATAGCAGGACCAACTTGATTACCAGCACCACTGCAATTTCTCTAACGCTTGCCTCTTTCCACATCCAGTATTACCCCGATTAACTACGGTGATCGGCTGCGGCCTGAATCAAAATATAGCAGTAACCCGCCCATCACTATGATCCGGATTCCCGGACAGAGAGCCTTTTGCAAGTGCAATGCCAACTACTGTTTTTATTGACAGATTGATATATTTACCTAGTAAATCAGTCAAATAACACGCTATCACGATGTATTTATTACATAATATGTGGTATTTCACTACATAAATAATGATACATATGCCATTTTTGTCAGGTATACTGTCATTTATGACTGCTTTTTTGCGAAAATATTGAGGTCTCCATAGTGAACGGCAATGAAATACATAGCGAGATAAAAGGTATGCTGGAGGGTTTTTCCGATCCAGCCGCCATACTGTCACTTGACTATAGGGTACTGGCAGGCAACAACCGCTATATGAGTGAGTTCGGCGACCGCCTAAAGTCATCAAAGAACATCCACTGCTACGAAATATCCCACCACTACAGCGCTCCATGCGATCAAGCCGGCGAAGACTGCCCTGTTCGTCTGGCCCGTGACTCCGGACAAGCGGCGCGCATGCTGCACCTACACCACACCGCCCGAGGTCAGGAACATATCGATGTGGAGATATATCCACTGTTCGATGATCAGGGGATGATCCGCTACTACATGGAGGTGATGCGATTCAGCCGCCTGGTCAACCTGGATACCAGTGCCGGACCGCTGTTGGGGCGTTCGACCGCATTTAACAAGGTATTGGAAATGGTGGAGCGGGTGGCGCCAAGTGAGGCCAGCGTCATGCTCCTGGGAGAATCTGGAACCGGTAAGGAGTTGATTGCCTCGGCTATCCACGAAGCCAGCATGCATGCCGCCGGACCTTTTGTGCCGGTAGAGTGCTCCGGTCTGACTGAGACACTGTTTGAGAGTGAACTGTTTGGTCACGAGAAAGGCGCCTTCACCGGTGCGGTGAGCCGTAAAATCGGCCTGGTTGAGGTGGCACGTGGCGGCACACTGTTCCTGGATGAGATCGGCGATGTACCTCTCTCACTCCAGGTAAAACTGCTTAGGCTGCTTGAGACCGGAACATACCGTAGGGTCGGCGGCATAGATGCACAAAAGGCGGATTTCCGTCTGATCTGTGCCACTCACCGCGACCTAATGCATATGGTCGACCGAGGTGAGTTTCGCCAGGATATGTACTACCGCATCAACACTTTCCCGATCGAATTGCCGCCACTGCGCAAGCGCCTGGATGAC
The DNA here is from genome assembly GCA_050288245.1 of Sedimenticolaceae bacterium. Taxonomy (GTDB): domain Bacteria; phylum Pseudomonadota; class Gammaproteobacteria; order Chromatiales; family Chromatiaceae; genus JAAGZL01. Next base: position 11,416 of record JBNKDM010000044.1, on the reverse strand, counting down.
TTGCCACTGCTGGTAGATAACCTCCTACAGCGCTTCTCTCCCGGACGCGAGATTGAGCTATCACGTGAGGCGATGAACTGTCTGCGTAGCTACTCTTTTCCCGGCAATATCCGTGAACTGCGGAACATAATCGAACGTGCCCTTCTTCTGGTTGATGGCAACCTGATCATGCCCGAGCATCTACCCCCTGAGTGCCAAGCAAGTGCCAACGGCATCGCAGCACCAACTCCGTTCCCGGAAGGCTTGGTAAGCCTGGAACAGGCCGAGGCCAGATACCTGCGCTGGGCCACAACGCGTTTCCAGGGAGAAAAAAGAAAACTTGCTGAGAGGCTAGGAGTGAGTGAGCGCACCCTATATCGCAAACTTAGCGAACTGGGGCTGACATCACCCAATGAGTAACACCTCTCTTCTACATACCAGCCGTCTACAGTGTCATCGCTCAGGTTTTTGCAGGCACTGAGTCATATCGCCCTCTGTATGCGTGCCAAGCCGGGAGGTATCTGTACGGTTTTTATACAGTGCAAATCTTGGAAATGCGCTGATTATCGACAGACAAAATGCTGAAAAATAGGGCAAGGATTGCACCATTAACACCGTAACCCACAACAGCATATCCCAGGTATCTACTGGCAACTTGATATAGATAGCAGCTGCAGCCAACCATAGCGCCAACATAATCAATGTCTCTTCAGATGCCGTCGCTATTGCACGAACCAAGGCAGCGGATTTCTCCCGTTTCGGCGTGCGGACAAAAGGTCTGCCATCGGTAAACAGGCCTGACCACATGGCCTTGGCAATGGTATGTGATAACGATAACCCGGCAAGTGCCGCCGCAACGGTTTCCCGTATGGACCCTACGATCTGCGCTCCATGATAGAGATAAATAACCTTGGCAATCTTGAAGGTAAACAGCGCTAGCGGTAGCACGGAAAAGATTACCAAGGGTGGATCGATCTCCTTCGGCATGGTGATAAGGGCCAACGACCATGCTATAGCGGCGAAGTTAAAGATCAGATTTATCCCGTCTGCAATCCACGGCAACCATCCCGCCACAAAATGGTAACGCTGTCCGGTGGTCAATTTACTTTCAGCCAGGCCTAATAACTCCCGCGCATGATAACGCAGGATCTGCATGGCGCCATAGGTCCAGCGAAAACGTTGATTCTTATAATCGAGAAAACTATCAGGCATCAGACCTTTGCCATAGCTTCTGTTGGTGTATACGGCCTGATAACCTGCGGAAAATATCATGAACCCCAATTGAGCATCTTCGGTTATGGTTTTCTCCCCCCAACCGCCAACCTCCTCAAGACAGGCACGTCTTACCATGGTCATGGTGCCATGCTGAATGATGGCGTTACGCTCGTTGCGTGTCACCATACCGATATGAAAAAAGCCGCGATATTCGGCAAAGCACATTGCCTTAAAGGCATTTTCATTCAGGTCCCGATAATCCTGCGGTGCCTGCACGATGGCGACGTGCTCCTGCGTGAATTGCGGAACAAGGTCTTTTAACCATGTCGGCTCAACGCAATAATCACTGTCAATGACCGCAATGATGGCTGCATCCGCTGCCGTTTGTGACAATGCAAAATTCAATGCCCCGGCCTTAAACCCCGCCAACGGTGACTTGTGGAAGAATCGGAATTTTTCGCCCAAAGTAGCACAGTGCTGTTCCACCGGTCTCCATACCGACTCATCCTTGGTGTTGTTATCTATGACGATAACCTCGTAACGCGGGTAATCCAGATTGGCTAATGAATTTAGTGTATCGATCAGCATATCTGGTGGCTCGTTGTAGGCCGGCACATGGATCGACACCATCGGGAGTCGGTCATCATCGACAGAAATCGGTATTAATTCGCGCCGGCGCCCTCTTACCCATAAGGTCTCTGCCCACTCATGTGCCTCTATCAACAGCACCATGATTACACCCAGCATGCCCAACATCAGAAAGATACCGACAATGACTGCACCTATGGTCATATATTGGCGGGAGTAATCGTAGGCAATCCAGACAACCACTGTGGTTAACAGGTAGGCGATCATCGCCAGAAAGATTCTTCCGCGCCGATTCAGCGTAACTGAGTCTGTCAGCAGTATTGCAAATATAATGGCTGCCAATAATACCGATATCACCGCCAGTGATTGCCATTGCGGCAAGCCAACAATAGGTTTTACAAATTCGAATTTGGCATGGCGTTCAACATCGTACACCCCCCAATAGGCGCCAACCGACCCTTCGAGTTTACGCTTCCATGGCTGATCAAACGCCTCCATTACATAGTAGATATAGTGCTCTTGCTCTGCCCGGTGTAGAAAACGGCGGAGAAATTTGGCCTCGGTTGCCTCATCGGCAACTGCAGATTTTTTTGTTCGACCATTACTCGGCCAGCCCACTTCGGCAATAACAATGGGCTTGTTGGGAAACATCTGCTTTAACTTATTGATTTTCTCGATGATGTAGTCAACCGCCACATCGGCATCAACCCCCTCCCAATATGGCAGCATATGCACAGCAATATAATCCACATACTGCGCCAGCTCTGGATGTTTTACCCATACATGCCAAGGTTCTGCAGTACTTACCGGCATACCAAGTTCGGCACGGACATGGTTAAGATATTTGCCTAAATCTTCAACAGAGATGTCATTGCGTAGTATTACCTCATTACCCACAATCACCCGTACAACATTGCTGCGATTTCTATCAGCAATCTTGATCACACTATCTACCGCAATCTGGTTTTTTTCCAACCGTTTATCTATCCAGGCTCCCAGGGCCACATTGAGACCATATTTCTTTGCCAATTCCGGCACATGCGCCATGGGGCCATCAACGGTATAGGTGCGTATGGCGTGGGTCTTGCCCGCCAGCAGAGCTACGTCTTGCTCTATTTGATCCACGGTAGGCACATTATCGACTATGGGATCATTTTCAGCACGCATGGGGGAAAAAGAGAAACCTTGCACCACATCTGGCCATGCCGGTTCGACTTCTGGACGATTGATATAGGCCAGCAGGCCATAGGTGACTGCAGCAACAGCAACAGCAATAATGATATTAACTCGAATCATTGCAACTAAGACTCTCCGATGGAGATTGTTATACCTTGAGGAGACGACAGTCTACGTAATAAACAATCGCAAGCTCACTGCGATTCTGCTCGCATATTCGCCAGCACGACTTTGGGCTTTTCATGAGTACATAAAATCAAGACTATTCAACAACAAATCCATTAATGCTACCAAAGAAATCCCAGGCATCATAGATATGTTTTACCGGAACGTGAACCCTATTGTGGCGATAGAATAGCTACCCTAGTCCGCATACTCTATTGCTATCTGGTGAAACTCATCGCTTAGTTCGGCAAAAGCGTCAACCATGTCGGGATCGAAATGGCTACCGGACCCTTCTAGGATGATAGACACCGCCTGTTCATGAGGGTACGGAGCCTTGTAAACTCTCCGACTAATAAGCGCATCATACACATCAGCTATCGCCATCAAGCGGCCGGAAATAGGGATATTATCCCGCTGCAATCCCAGGGGGTATCCCGATCCATCCCAATGCTCGTGATGAGAGTATGCGATCTCCCGTGCCATGCGCAAAAAATCGGTAGTACCAAGTTCCTCTTCCGCACGCAGCAGCGCCTCAAAACCATAGTCAGAATGCTTCTTCATCTCCACCCATTCATCCGGCGTAAGTTTACCCGGTTTTAACAGGATATGGTCAGGCACTCCAACCTTGCCGATATCATGCAGTGGTGATGTTTTATACAGCATTTCGATGGTCTCATCGTTCAGATAATCGGCAAAACGCGCGTGTTCCTTCAATCTTTGCGCCAAGACGCGCACATAGTTTTGGGTACGCAAAATATGCTTGCCGGTCTCCGCATCACGTGTCTCAGCCAGCGATGCCATACAGTAGATTGCCACATCCTTGGTACGACTAAGTTCGGCAGTACGCTCTTCCACCTTTATCTCCAGCAGGTGGTTTTGGTCAAGAAGCTGACGCCGCGCCAGATTGAGGGCCAGGTGGGTAGCTACCCGCGCCCGAACAATGGGCGGGCTAACAGGCTTGGAGAGGTAGTCCACCGCCCCCAATTCGAAACCTTTTACCTCGTCAGCAACCTCACTCTTAACGGTTAGAAATATCACCGGAATATCCTTTGTTACCGGGTTCGACTTCAGGCGTTTGCACACCTCATAACCATTCATATCCGGCATCATGACATCGAGAAGAATCAGATCAGGCAGTGGCTTGGTTTCCGCACGGCGTAGCGCCTGCTCACCATCCATAGCTACTACTACCTTGTAGTCTCCATTCAACAGATCCACTACCACATCAAGGTAAAACTTCTCGTCGTCCACCACCAATATCTTGGCCCGGTCATCGCTCATCTCTTACTCCCTTGCAATAGCTTTAACAGATCTGCCAAAGCAGACAGCGCGGCATCGAAATCATAGTCCGCGATCAGTTCTCCGATCCGTCTGAGTTGGTCACGCTGTTCATTATCACACAGCATGCGTTCTATCGGCACCAGCGCCTTGGCTGCGTCCGGTTCACCCTCAAGCAACATTTGACGCAGTTGCTGCAACATATCTGAACCATCACCAGCAGCTGTAATCATAGCATCTTCATCTATCTCAGATACGGTTACATCTGCACTCTGTTGCAGCGCAGACAGACCATCGAACAATGTGCTAAAGGCATCGCGGAAGCTGGCCGGCAGCCCCATAGTATTAGTTTTATTCCCATCCAGCAGCATATGTTCCAGTCGTGCCGTCTCGCGCTGCAGCGTCAGTGCACCTATGTTGCCGGCAACCCCTTTCAGAGTATGCAGTTCCCGCTTAACGCCATCCCTGTCCCCGTCGGACAACAGCTGCTCCAGCAGCTGCAGTGCCCCGCCATGATTTGCAACAAACTCAGCCAATAGTTTAAGGAACAGACTCCTGTTACCTCCGATCCGCTCCAGCCCCCAGCGCAGATCAATGCCAGGAAGATCATCCGGCAGGGTCACATCGGTGTCTACAGTACGCTCCTCCGGCTCCATCTCTGCCGGTTTCAGCCAGCGGCTAAGAGTTGTAAACAGGCGCGCCGGATCGATTGGCTTCGGCACGTGCTCGTTCATACCTGCGGCCAGACAGAGTTCCCGTTCCCCACTCATAGCGTGGGCTGTCATAGCGATAACCGGCAGGGTCCCGAATTGCGGCTCAGTGCGAATAAGCCTGGTGGCTGCGTATCCATCCATCTCCGGCATCTGTATATCCATCAGAACCAGATCATAGTCACGTGCATGCAAGGCATCGAGTGCCAATCTGCCGTTACCTACCACATCCACTTCCAACCCCATCCCCTGCAGGATCTCCTGCGCCACTTGCTGATTGATGATGTTATCCTCCACCAGCAGAACTCGTCCGCACAGATACCCGATTTTCCCCGGGCGCTGCACCCTGTCCTCATCCCGATCACCACCCAGCACCCGGATCACCGTATCAAACATGGTCGAAGGACTAACCGGCTTGATCAGGAATCCGTCCAGTCCCGCCGCCTCCGCCTGACGCATCACCTCTTCGCGACCGTAGCCGGTTACCAGGATCACCGCCGGGACCTGCAGTAGCTGACCACCATGCTTGATTCTTCGCCCTGCATCCACTCCGTTGACCCCTGGCATGCGCCAGTCCATCAACACCAGGCGAAACGGCCTGCCCTCCCGCTCCGCCTGTTCCAGTAGTTGGAATGCATGCTCGGCGTTATTAGCGCTGGTGGTATCAAAGGTAAATGACCTGAGTCGCTCCGACAGGATCTCACGCGCAGAGGGATTGTCGTCCACCACCAGGGCGCGCAGACCACGCAGATCAGGCGCAGGTGAAAACTGGCGTTCCGCCGTTTCAGCCACAGCAAAGGGCAGGTGAAAGATGAAGCTGCTGCCTTCTCCCGGTACACTACGCGCCTCAATCTCTCCCCCCATAAGCTGCACCAGATGATGGCAGATGCTCAGGCCGAGGCCGCTACCTCCATAGCGACGGGTGGTGGATTCGTCCAGTTGGGTAAACGCAGCAAACAGGCGCGGCAGCTGCTCTTGCGGAATCCCGATGCCGGTATCTGTAACGCTGAAACGGAGCAACATCTGTTCATCTTCCTGCCGCTCCATCTCCACACTCACCACCACCTCACCCTGCTCGGTAAATTTGATCGCGTTTCCCACCAGATTTGCCAGAATCTGACCCAACCGCAGCGGGTCACCAATCAACTCATCAGGGACTTCAGGGTCGTGATGGAAACTGAGCCCCAACCCCTTCTCCTCTGCCCTGATCATGGTGATATTGGCGAGATTCTCATACACCTCGTCGAGAGAGAAAGTAACGTTTTCTATTTCCAGCCGGCCGGCCTCAATACGGGAGAAGTCAAGGATGTCATTGATCACCCCAAGCAGGGCCTGAGCCGACGAGTGAATCTTGTCCATATAGTGATACTGACGCGAGGTCAAATCGGTCTGCAGCGCCAGATAGCTGAACCCCATGATGGCATTCATCGGGGTGCGGATCTCATGGCTCATATTGGCCAGAAAATAGCTTTTAAAGCGATTCGCCTGCTCTGCCTCGGCCTTGGCCTTGGCCAAGGCGATCTTCTGCCGTTTGGTCTGAGCCAGCCACAGCAGGGTAAGCAGCAACAGCACGGCAGCAGCGGCCACCACCTTCCACAGCAGGGCGTAGTTGACCTCCACATCGTAGCGGATTGCCAGGGAGTTTTGGCGGATGGCGCGCCGCTCATCCTCACTGATAGTTGCCAGTGCCTTGTCGAGAATCTTCACCAATTCCGGCCAATCCTTGCGCACCCCGATAGCAATGTCGTTGCTGTAGGGGGCGGGTGCCGCCACCTTGAGATTACCCAGGCCCAGCTTGTCGATTAGATAGCTCGCCATAGTCATATTGCCCACATAGGCATCTGCCTTACCGAGGGCCACAGCACGCAGCGCCTCGGCAGTGCTACCGGTAAGAAGTAGTTGCAATCCAGGGTAGTCCCTCTCCAGGTACTCCCGGGTAACATAGTCACGCTCCACGGCAATACTCCAGCCGCCGAGATCCTCCATGCCGGTGATCAATGGCGCATCCTTGCGGGTAATGATCATGAAGGGAAAGTGCAGATATGGCTTGGTGAAGTTGAGATATTCCGCCCTCTGCGGTGAAGAGTTGAGGGCCGGCAACAGATCTACTTCGTGCCGCTTTACTCTTTCCACCGCCTCGGCCCAACTAAGTTTAGGATCAAAACTCAGGCTCACCCCCAGCATCCTGGCAAGACGCTGCATGAAGGCGGATGAGATGCCGCGGTATTCACCCTTGGCATCAATATACTCAATCGGTTCCCAGATGGGATCAAGACCGAGTCTAATCACAGGATGTCGCTGCAGCCAAGCCCGCTCATCTTCACTCAGGATGAGCATGGATTCTGACTCCTCTCCATCCGAATGTTTGGCATTTGGCACCCATTTGCCCAGGATCTCTCTCCGCTCCTCCTCGCTGATATCCGCCAGCGCCTTCTGCATAATTTCCTGCAGAATCGGCCAATCACTGCGTACACCGATCGCATTGACTGAGGCGATGCCTTCTATCTTTCCCTGGATCTGCAGGTTGGATATCAGCTCATGCTCAATCAGATAGAGCGCAACCGCGCGATTACCGATATAGGAGTCGACCTCCCCCTTGGCAACCGCATCCAGGGCATCACTGGTGCTGGCATACTCTCGTATCTTGATGTCAGGATATTTCTCTCCCAGGATACGCCGTAAAACAAACCCCTTCTCCACAGCAACGTTGCGTCCGCGCAGGTCGGCAATATCACGGGCATAGGGAGCTCCCTGGCGCGCAATAATTACATATGGAATATTCAGGTAGGGATCGGTAAATAGAAAGTCTACCGCCCGGCTCTTATGCGGCGTGATCCCCATCAGGGCCGGCAGATGTTTGGTCTGTACTGCGCTGTATATTTCATTCCAGCTTCCTGGATGCAGCTGCAGCGCACCATCGAGCCGCTTGTTCAGCGCCCGCACAAAATCTGCGCCTATCCCGCTGGAGCGCCCCTTTTCATCAACAAAGTCCATCGGCGGCCAGGCATCCATGACCCCGATCTCAATCGTAGGATGGGCCGCCAGCCAGGCCAGCTCTGTTTTATTCAACAGCTGCTGTGGTCTCTTCTCCCGCTTTTCGCTAAAGGAGATCCAGCGGTTTTGGATACGCCGCCTCTCATCTTCGGTGACGGAATTCAAACCTTTCTGCAGGATGGAGGCCAGCTCCGGCCAGTCATTGCGACATGCCATTCCCAGGGCACTGGGCTGGCCGAAGGCGTCAGCAATCCTAAGATTGCTGATCTCGGTACGCTCCAACCAGTAACCGGCCACACCAATGCTGAGTATTGTTGCATCCGCCTCACCCAAAGATACCTTGCGCAGAGCCCCGGCTATATCCGCCACCTCGATAATCCTGGCCTCCGGGACACTCTGGCGCAGCTGATCAATCACGGCGTAATCAACCGGCAATGCCACACTACGTCCAATCAGGTCTGATTCGCTTTGGATATCATTGCGCTGACTGCGAACAATGATGTATTGGCTAGATGTGATGTAGGGATCTGTGAACAACAGATGCCGCGCTCTTTCCGGAGTTTTTATGAGCAGCGGCAGCAAATCAACCTCTTTGGCGTAACCTTTCTGCAGAGAATCCTGCCATTTGGTCGTAGGCACCAAAACAAACTCAAGTCCCAGACGACGGCCAAGCAACTTAAGATAGTCTGATGAGATACCGCTGTGGTTGCCCTGGGAATTACGGAATTCATAAGGTGCATAGTCCGGATCTATGGCTATGCGCAAGCGTTTATGCCTCTTAATCCAGGACTGCTCACTCTGGCTAAGTTGTACCTTAGGCTGATAAGGAAATATGATGCCATAATCCGTATGTCGTCCTAGCCAGCGCACCAGTATCTCCCTCATCTCATCCCGCGAGATGGCATGCAGGCCCAGTTCTATTTGCTGCAGTAGCTGCTTGCGCCCCTTAGGTACGGCCGCCTGCAGGGCCAGTTGATAGAGCGCAGGAGCCATAGTCTTGAACTCTCCACGCAGCCCCAATCGCAACAGCGCCAGATCTGCAGAAGGACGGTCGGCGACGAAGGCATCTAATGTACCCAACTCAACTGCCGCAACCATCTGATCGATGCTCTCAAAGCCGATCAGATCAGCTTGAGGAAATAATGGTTTGAGCATATCCAGTGGTGGTGGACCGCGGATGCCAATACGGGCGTTAGCAAATTCGGCCAAAGAGAGTTTTTTGCCAGTGGTTGCGCGGTAGTAGAGAACTGCAGGAGTCTGCAAATATGGCTGCGAATATTGGAGCCATTTACTCCGCTCACTGGAGACAAACAGGCCGGCGTGAAAATCGGCGCGTCCCTCCTTTAGATCCAGAAGTGAACCGGCAATGTCAGTGAGTTTAAAACGAACTGGAATGCCACTCTTTTTCGACCACAACCGCCAAATATCCACACCGATTCCTGCGGGTTCCCCCTTCTCATTTAGCATGGTAAAAGGTGGCAGATTACGGCTGCCAGCGATGATAAGAACTTTCTTTGTTGGCGATTCATGCCGGTTCGCCGTATCATCCGCCGCGCTCACCCCGGCAATGGCCAACAGGATAATAGAGATAATCCTGAGATAGAGTATGGGGCGATCCTTCACGTCATGCGTGTCCTGATAATGGCTATTGAATGGATTAAGTAGAATTCTAGATCAATTATGCGTCTCTGGTAGAAAGCAGCTGGAGCGGCAACTAATCTTGATGCATGTTTGAGGGGTAAAGATAGGGTAATTCTCATTCTATAGAGACGGCGTGTCTCAGCAGAAACCGGCGCAAAAGACCAGAAATGGCTTGTTTGACATAGCCATAGGTAACCTGTCACTGCCACATCGCACACTCTCTTCTTATTATTTTTTCAATCGCCTGATGATCCCATCGTTTTGCGGCTGTTTTCAACAATCAATATCCTATCCTGTGAAGTATAACTGTTGCTGTGAGGCAGAAAAGTACTTTACTTCTCTTGATCCATTTCCCATAACACCAGATCGATGACGAAGTTATCACCGATACTTAAATTAACTCCGCTCAAGGCTGTCAGCATTTCGCTCTTTTCGGCGATGCCTGACATAAGATCGTTTCAAAGCTTAAAGAATGCGCTTCCACTTAGGTCGTACCAACGCGGCAAACTATATGGCGTTTATGCCATCGCGGCATCATCCTTTCCAGCTCCAGTTCCTGATTTCCGGCAGGTCCTGGCCATACTTGTCGATGTACTGCTTGTGCTCTATCAGCTTATCCTTGAGCTGCTGTTTCAGGTAGATGCCAGGGTCGCCGGTCTGCGGCAGGCGATCGATTGCGTCCATCACCAGATGGAAGCGGTCCAGATCGTTTAACACCGTCATGTCGAATGGTGTGGTGATTGTGCCCTCTTCCTTGTAGCCGCGAACGTGGATATTGCGGTGATTGCTACGGCGGTAGGTCAGCCGATGTATCAACCAGGGGTAGGCATGGTAGGCGAAAATCACCGGCTTGTCCTTGGTGAATAGTTCGTCAAAATCCATATCGCTCAAGCCGTGAGGGTGCTCGCTCGGCGGTTGCAGCTTCATCAGATCTACGACGTTTACCACGCGGATTTTCAGTTCCGGCAGGTGCTCACGCAGTATGGAGACGGCAGCGAGCGTCTCCAGCGTGGGCACATCGCCACAGCATGCCATAACCAAGTCTGGCGCCACGCTCTGGTCGTTGCTCGCCCACTGCCAGATACCTATGCCTTCGGTACAGTGTTTGACGGCGGCGTCCATTGAGAGCCACTGAGGCGCCGGGTGCTTGCCGGCAACCACAATGTTGACGTTATGCCGACTGCGCAGGCAATGGTCCATCACCGACAACAGACAATTGGCATCCGGCGGAAAATATACCCGCACCACTGCAGCCTTTTTATTGACTACATGGTCAATAAACCCTGGGTCCTGGTGAGTGAAGCCGTTGTGGTCCTGGCGCCAGACATGCGATGCCAGCAGATAGTTCAGCGAGGCGATCTTGCGCCGCCACGGCAGGTGCGCGGTGACGGTCAGCCACTTGGCATGCTGATTGAACATCGAATCTATAATGTGGATAAAGGCCTCGTAACAGTTGAACAGCCCGTGCCGTCCGGTAAGCAGGTATCCCTCCAGCCAACCCTCGCACTGATGCTCGCTGAGTATCTCCATCACCCGTCCGCTGTGGGCAAGAAATTCATCATTCGCCACGGTCGCGGCGCCCCATTGGCGTTGGGTCACATCGAACAGGGCCTCCAGCCCGTTGGAGAGCGTTTCGTCCGGGCCGAAAACGCGGAAATTGCACTGCTCTG
>JBNKDM010000043.1:0-17851 GCA_050288245.1 Sedimenticolaceae bacterium | reverse complement strand
AGGGGGAGATCTCTACTTCAAACAGCTGCTCCATGGCCTGGACGGCACTCATCTGATAGGCCACCGGGCAGATACCGCAGATGCGCGCCACCATATCCAGCACATCCTGATGGCTGTGTCCCTCCATAAACTTCTCGAACAGCCGGGGCGGTTCGTAGATCCGTAGCTTCAAATGTTCGATCTGGCCGCCGGTTATAGCGAGCTCCAGTGCCCCTTCACCCTCCACCCGGGCCAGTACCGGTACCGTGATCTTGATGTCGCGCTGCTCACTCATGTTTTAGTCCGTCCGCTGCCCGCTTGAAGGCGGGCGCACTGTTGCTGATCAGGCCGAACCTCTGCCGGATATCCTGTTGCGTCATGCCAAATTGGCTGAAGTGATCCGCCAGTGAAGTGGCATTCACCTGTTCGGATGGTCCGTAGCAACCGTAGCAGGCGCGTCCCAGACCTGGGCAGAGCGCGCCGCAGCCCGCTCGGGTTACCGGTCCCATGCAGGGCTGGTTGTGGGCCACTACGGTACATACCACCCCTCGGCGTTTGCACTCCATACAGAGCGGCTGCACATCCACCCTGGGTCTGACTCCGGAGAGCAGATCCCGCAGGGCACTCACCACCTGACCGCTATTTACCGGACAGCCCCAGAGTTCCAGATCCACCTTGACCTGGCCGGCTATGGCTGTGGAACTGTCCAGCAGAGAGATATATTCCGGTTTGGGATAGATGGCACCAACCCAGGCCTCGGCGTCAGCCATGTTGCGCAGGGCCTGCACCCCACCTGAGGTGGCACAGGCCCCGATTGAGATCAGGTAGCCACTCTGTTCTCTGATACGCCGGATACGCGCGAAATCTTCAGGGGTGGAGATACTGCCCTCTACCAGGGCGATATCCACAGACTGCTCCTCATCCAGCGGTCCGGCCTCGGCGAAGTGCACTATATCCACCAACTGGGACAAGGCAACCAGATCCTCCCCGAGATTGAGCAGGGCCAACTGGCAGCCGTCACAAGAGCTGAACTTATGGACCGCCACCTTGGGTTTTGCCGCATCAGTCATAGATAATTCGTCCCATTGAATCAGATACCATGCACACTGAGTAATCTGGATATTTCGGACAGACAAAACACCGGCCCATCCTTGCAGACAAACTTCGGACCGGTCTGACAGTGGCCGCAACGCCCTATGCCACACTGCATGTTGCGTTCCATACTGAGCCAGATTCTATTGTCCGCCAGCCCCTTGGTCCGGAGAGCCCTGACCGCGACCAGCATCATCACCTCCGGGCCACAGAGCATCGCACTGGTTCTGCCGGGATCTATCTCCAGTTTTTTGAACAGATCAACCGAGGTACCCTTAAACCAGGGCCAGTCGGGAGACGGGTCATCCGCGGTAAGCAAGACATTGGTGTTTGCAACACCCCCCCACTGTTCATAGCGTTCACGCCACATCAGATCTATGTCCCGCTTTACCCCGTGCAGAATATTGAGCTGTCCGTAATCGGAGCGGTTCTGCATCACCCGGTCGATCACTGATACCAGCGGGGCGGAACCCAGGCCGCCGGTAACCAGCAGCAGATCATCGCCCTTCACCTCGTTCACCGGCCAACCCCGGCCGAATGGACCACGAATACCGACCTTGGTCCCTGGCTGCAGGGCCTCCAGCCCGGTGGTGACCCTGCCTACCACCCGTATCGTGTGATCAAAACTATTCTCTCTGCCGGGATCCGGAACTATGGAAATAGGCACCTCCCCCACTCCGTAGAGATAGAGCATGTTGAACTGCCCAGGCTCAAAGCTGAAGCTGTCCTGCCCGGTGAGGGAGAGACGCATGGTAAAGGTGTCGTGAGAATCCTGGATCCTCTCTGTTATCACCGCTTCCCGGGGTAGATGGATATCAGCACTCATATTTCACCATTGATCATCAGTCGTCTGCCACAATGGCAGCCGACTGGGTAATGTCGATCCCAACCGGACACCAGCTTATGCAGCGGCCGCAACCGACACAGCCACTACGCCCGAACTGCTCATACCAGCCGGCCAGTTTATGAGTGGTCCACTGGCGGTATCTGGTGGCAATATCTGTCCGGACGGGGTGATTGCAGAAGGTGCTGTGTCCGGAGATAAAGCAGGAACTCCACTCCCTGATCTGCCGGGAAGATGCTCCATCCAGGCTGGTCTCGGCGTGTTCACTGAAACAGAAGCAGGTGGGACAGACCGAGGTGCAGCTGCCACAGGCGGTGCAACGCTCGGCGATCTTCTGCCAATAGGGATGGTGCGGACGCTCGAACAGCAGCCGGTGTAGATCCAGATCCGGCAGCTGCCGTGTCTGAATGGCTACAGCGGCTCTGGTCTGCTCGTCTGACTGCAGGAGCTGATCATCACTGGCAGCTACGAGTTGCATCCTGGCTAACAGATCGGCGCCAGGCTCCGTACCGGCACGCAGAATAAACCCGTCATCCAGCTCTGACAGCGCCAGATCAAAACCGGTGCTGACCTCCGGGCCATCGCCGGTGGAGGCACAGAAGCAGGTAGCTGAAGGGTGACTGCAATCCACTCCGATCAACAGCAGTGACTCTCTTCTCCGTTTGTATTGAGGATCTTCCGAGCCTGAGGTGAGAAAGTGTTTATCCTGCAGCTGCAGGGCGGCCAGATCACACCCCTTCACTCCGATCACTGCCGTCGGCACCATATCAGCTGAACCCGGGGAGAACTTCAGTCCACCTGTCTGATCCTGCTCCGCCTGCCACAGGATCTCACGTGACGGAAACAGAATAGGACGCAGGGCACTGGGTCCGTTCGCCCAGCCAAACAATCTCTCGCCCACGCCTTGATTGATACGATAAGCGGCCGGAAACTGCTGCAACTCTACACCTTTGGGAAGGTCATCGGCGCCGGTTATCGGCAGATACTTAATGACATCGTCCCGCAACACCGGACCGATGCAGTGATAGCCTTGATCTATGAGAATCTGTATGAGTCTATTGAAATCCTGCCTGGGCAGAAATGCTTGACCTTCTTGCGCCGAAGGGCGCCCGTTCTGTTTCATTATCAGTAGATATCCGCCTTGGTTTACCAATTAATCCATCGCATCCGTTCCCGAAAATGATAGTACATAGAGGAGACGGCGGCGGAAAATTGCACTGACCTATCCGGGGTAGGCTGATTTGCATCAATGATATGGGAGGGGCTTCACATATTTAGTCACGTCAGGTGTAGGGAACGCAGGGATCAGGGCAAAGGGCCAAAGGCCAGAGAAAACCATCATCCCCGCGCAGGTGGGGATGACGTAAGGCTGGAAAATAGCACCCCCAACCTCCTTCGACGCCGCCGAGTACCGGAACCGCAACAGGATCAGGCCCGCAGGGGCGCCGCAGGACGCGGCGCCTCCAGCGAGGGATAGGGATATCCCTTCGCTGGAGCCCCTGGTGCGGTGAGGAACGCAGGGAACCCGCAGGGCAAGTCGGGGAGTGTCATTCTCTTTGGGTACTTTCTCTTGGACAAGCAAGAGAAAGTACCTCGCAGCCCTTGCCGGGAAAGAGAGAAATGCGCTGTGGGTTAAGGGCTACGAAACTAGTTACCGATACATTTAAGAATACCCCCTCACCCCAACCCTCTCCCCCAAGGGGGAGAGGGAGTATTACCTTAATATGAATCATTTTCATGGTCAGAGGGCCAGAGAAAACCGTCGTCCCCGCCTGCGCTGGAATGACAATATGCAATCGCCCAGAGGACTGGTATCCTACAGATCACCCCCAGAAACAGCTGATACCAGCAATCCCCTGGGCACCATGTCCCCATGCTAAAGGGAGATCTTGTTGCCGCATGCCGCCCAGGGCATAGACCGGCAGGTTTACCTCCGCCACCATCGCCCCGAACCGCTTCCAACCCAATGACGCGGCCCCGGGGTGACTGCCGGTCTCCTGCACCGGAGACAATACAACAAAGTCCAGACCGAGGGCGGAGGCATGTGCCAACTCCGCTCCGGTGTGACAGGACGCTGCCACCAGATACTCTGTCGGCAGCGGGCGTGCCGTCAGCTCCAGCAGCCGCTTACTATTAAGGTGCACCCCGGCGGCACCGATCGCCAAAGCCATCTCAGGAGAACCATTCAGCAACATACGTGCACTGCTGGCATGGCAAAGCTGTAGTGCCTCCCTTCCCAGTTCCTGTATAACCTGTTCCGGAATATCCCCGAGCCGCAACTGCACCAGACGTATCCCGCCAGCCAAGGCCAGCTGCAGCCTCTCCAGGAACTGTTTTCGCTGTAGTGGATCCTGCCCGGTGATGAGATATCTATCCGGCAGGGTGATGGCACGAACCACCGGAAGATCGGCCGCAGGCATAGGATAGTTCGCCAGCATTTCCGGCTCCACCCACTGCAAAGGCTGGTTCTCCAGCCCTGCAGCAACCCCACGGTACTCCGTAACCAGGTGTACATCCAGCAGGACAGACCTGTCCGGATACTGGTGCAGATTCCGCAGCAAAGGGCGATGTCCCAGCAGCTCCAACCCAAGCTCTTCTTTGATCTCCCGGCACAGCCCCTGCCCCACCGACTCTCCCTGCTCCAGCTTGCCACCCGGAAATTCCCACAGCCCTCCCTGATGGGTATGCTGCGCACGTCTGGTCAACAGGACACGCCCACCGGCATCGCGGATTACGGCAGCAACCACATGGATCGTATGCCGGCTCACTCCTCTATATCCAGCGGTTCGGCAAACAGATCATGTTCATCGGATGCGGTAATCATAACCTGCACAAAGTCTCCAGGATCAAGCTCCCACCCCCCCTCAATGATCACGTTGCCATCGATCTCCGGGGCATCCGCCGCGCTTCGGGCGATTATTCTATCCTCCAGCACCGCATCCACCAGGACCGGCATGGAACTGCCGACCTTTGCGGTCAGGCGATCACGACTGATCCGGGCCTGAAGCTGCATGAATCTCTCCAGCCGTTCCAGCTTCACCTCTTCCGGGATCTGGTCAGGAAGTTGGTTGGCGCTTGCGCCTGAGACCGGTGAATAGGCAAAGGCACCTACCCGGTCTAACTGCGCCTGAACCAGAAAATCCAGCAGCTGTTCAAATTCAGCCTCGGTCTCGCCAGGAAACCCCACGATAAAGGTGCTACGCAGGGTGATATCCGGGCAGATCTCACGCCAGCCTTTGATCCGATCCAGTACCTTTTCTGTAGCGGCCGGACGCTGCATCGCGTGTAATACCCGCTCGCTGGCGTGCTGTAGGGGTATATCCAGATAGGGTAGTATTCTGCCAGCGGCCATCAGCGGGATAAGCTGGTCCACACCAGGATAGGGGTAGATGTAGTGCATGCGCACCCAGGCGCCGAGCTCACCCAAGGCAGAGGCAAGATCGATAAGATTGGTCTGCAGCGGACGCCCGCCCCAGAACCCCGGACGGTATTTGAGGTCGAGACCATAGGCACTGGTATCCTGTGAGACCACCAGCAGTTCACGCACCCCGGAGTTGACCAGATTCTCCGCCTCCTGCATAACCTCATCAATCGTACGGCTCACCAGCTCGCCCCGGAGTTGCGGAATAATGCAGAAACTGCAGCTATGATTACACCCCTCGGCAATCTTCAGATAGGCGTAGTGACGCGGTGTGAGCTTGATCCCCTGCGGTGGCAGCGCATCTGAATAGGGATGGTGCGGAGGCGGCAGTTCGGCATGCACCGCTGTCATCACCTCCTCGTAGGCGTGGGCGCCGGTAACAGCCAGCACCTCCGGATACGCCTGGAGGATGAGCTGATCGCGCGCCCCCAGACAGCCAGTCACAATAACCCGCCCGTTCTCATCCAGGGCCTCGGCGATTGCTGAAAGAGACTCCTCCACCGCCGCATCGATAAAGCCGCAGGTATTCACCACCACCAGATCTGCATCGGCGTAAGAGTTGGTAACCAGATACCCCTCGGCCCGCATCTGGGTAAGGATACGCTCCGAATCAACCAGATTCTTAGGGCATCCCAGACTCACAAAGCCGATACGTGACGCAGCACTGCTCATGGCAACATCAGAACTGATCAGGGCTGCTGCAGCAGATCGGTAAGTGCCACCAGCTGGGAGTTCTGCTGGATCTGGATAATGATGCTTTCACTCAGCTCCAGTTCACCAGCAGCAATATGCGGTAGCAGCTGTTCTGCAATCTGCTGAATGATCAGCATACCGGGACGATTGGGATCGTCTTCTGCGCTAATAGCGGCAATGCCGGTGTTAAGGCTATCCAGATAGCCTTGAAATTCCCCCGCCTGCGCGGCAATATCCAGGGCCTGAAATTCAGGCTTAAAGGCCAGGATCAACACCCACCCCTGCCCGTCGGCCGCCTCGGCGACAGATACACGTATAGGGCCTTCAATCAACATCTAACTACTCCAAATCAAAAAAGATAACCCATAGTCTAACCTGACTTGCCACCTGGCAAGAACAAATTCAACCTGACAGGCCAAAACATATATAATTATGCAGATATGGCAGACAAACACTCCAAGATCTATACCCGTAGAGGGGATGATGGCAGCACCGGCCTGGCCAACGGACAACGTCTGCCCAAGGATAGCGCCCGCATTGAGGCTATAGGCGCCGTCGACGAGCTGAATAGCCTGATTGGAATCCTGGCGGCAATGGATATCCCAGACGGGCTTGTGGCACTGCTGCTGAAGATTCAGCATCGTCTATTCGACCTGGGTGGCTCCCTGGCACTGCCAGCCAAACCCCTACTGGGAGATGCAGCAGTAACTGAGCTGGAAACGGAGATAGACCGACTGGATGCAGATCTACCGCCCCTCAAGCGGTTTATTCTCCCCGGCGGCAGCCTGGAAGCGGCTCACTGCCACCTTGCCAGGTCGGTGTGCCGCCGTGCCGAGCGCCGGGTAGTGGCCATACAACCGGCTGCGGGGGATGATCCTGACCTGACATCCCTTCGCTATTTGAACCGCCTCTCCGACCTGCTGTTTGTGCTGGCACGCACCCTATCCCGTCTCAATGGTGGTAAAGAGATATTCTGGCACAACTGATAGAATCAAAATTTACGTACCATCTAAGGAAATAGCCATTGAACAACCAGACAAGCAGAATTGCCCCTGGCAGCCAGGTAACCATGCACTTTTCGTTGGCGCTGACGGACGGTACAGAGGCGGCCTCCACCTTCGGTGATGAACCTACAACCTTTGTGATGGGCGAAGGCAGTCTCTCAGAGGCCCTGGAACTGGCTCTATACGGACTTACGGCAGGAGATGAGCAGACACTTACCCTCAAACCTGATCAGGCCTTTGGTCCCAGGGATGACGGCAAGGTGTATCCCATGCCGCGCAGCAGCTTCGGTCCGGAAATAGAGCTTGAGGTTGGATTGATCATTGGCTTCACCACCCCGGATGGACACGAACTGGCAGGAATAGTTGCAGAGATCATGGAACAGCAGGTGGTAATCGACTTTAACCACCCTCTGGCCGGGAATGATGTCATCTTCAAGGTTGAGATACTGGCGGTGGAACCACCAAAGATCAAGCTGGATAGTTAGCTTTCGGTATGAACATCATTCTGGCAAACCCACGCGGATTTTGTGCTGGCGTAGATCGCGCCATTGAGATAGTCAGCCGTGCCCTGGATCTGTTTGGGGCCCCGATCTATGTTCGACACGAGGTGGTACACAACCGTTTTGTGGTCGATGGTCTGCGTAAACGTGGCGCCATATTTGTGGACGAACTAAGCGAAATTCCGGACGGCAACACGGTAATCTTCAGTGCCCATGGTGTATCCATGGCGGTACGGCAAGAGGCAGAGCAACGTGACCTGCGGGTATTCGATGCCACCTGCCCGCTGGTGACCAAGGTTCACATGGAGGTGGCCAAATTCAGCCGTGACGGCTATGAGGTCATCCTCATCGGACATCGCGGCCACCCGGAGGTTGAAGGTACCATGGGGCAGTTCCAGCGCCACGGCGACCAAGGTGGCATCTATCTGGTAGTAACACCGGAGGATGTAGCAAAACTGGAGATAAACAATCCGCAGAAACTGGCCTATGTAACCCAGACCACCTTGTCTATGGATGACTCACGGTTGGTGGTGGATACTCTGCGCCAACGCTTCCCGGCCATCCACGGGCCCAAGCGTGATGATATCTGCTATGCCACACAAAACCGTCAGGATGCAGTCAAGGAACTGGCCAGTCGCTGCGAACTTGTCCTGGTCGTAGGCTCACCCAACAGCTCTAACTCCAACCGTCTATGCGAGATTGCCAAGAAAAGGGGCGCAACCGCCTACCTGATCGACGACGCTAATGACATAAAGAGAGAGTGGCTGGACGGGGTAGATAACCTGGGACTGACTGCTGGGGCCTCAGCACCGGAACTGCTGGTGGACCTGGTGATAGAAAAACTTAAGGAGTGGGGTGCAGACAGGGTGGAACACCTTAGCGGCCGGGAAGAGAGGGTGGAGTTCTCTCTTCCCCAGGAGCTGGCTTGACCCCATAACTACATCTTCCAGCACCTGTCTGTCGTATCATTACCCGCCCAATCAACGGCCGTTTTCACCCCAAGATTGTCTACAAAAAAACGATAGCAAAATCTACTATCATCCCACTGTGAACCATTGGTCTGTGCCCGTGCGGTAAACTGGCTGCCGGTTGCTGCGGTGAAACTTATCACATAATATCCACTCTCTGTGTTCCCACTGCCATCCACCTCACTGAGACCATCATTGGCAATCAGTGTATTCAGGGTTGTCGCATAGCTTCCATATGTAGTGTAATGGCGCTCCTGAGCCAAGGCGGTCCTAAGCAGGGCGGCCTTCCCCTCGGCCCTTCTGCCCTTTGCCAGCTGCTCCCCAAAATAGGGGAGCGCAATTGAAGACAGTATGGCGATAACAGCTATTACAATCAGTAACTCCAACAAACTAAAACCTTGCTGCTTAACGTTCATGGGCCAACCCTCACTCTCATCACTATTTTAGCTGTATCCATGACTTTCTCCCAGTCGTGGGCTCACCTGGATCTTCCAAAACTGAATCAGCCTTAGCTCCAGCACTACTACTGAGAATCTTAACCTCCGTATCTCCCCCCAGTATGGTTGGCGACACCCAGATAGAGCTACTTCCGATAGCTCCAGGAGTCAAACTCTTTGAGTCGGTACCGTCCGTGACAACCTTCAAATCGTCTGTGTCAATCACACCATCACCGGTCACATCAAAGGCGGCCGAGGGCAGCGCACTGCCATCAGCAGCATCCAGCTCCATTAGCCAACTGGAACCGCCATGAGAACAGGGGTGCTCTGATGGAATAACAGTAACAAAGATTATTCTGCCGCCACGCAATATGGCATTGGTAACCTGACGCTCACCGGCCTGTGGCAAATCGATATACCACCCCATCTTCCCTTTATTACCATCCCAGTGCCAAGTGTTAATCGTGTTATCCGAGATAAAACGAACATCATAACTCCAACCATCCGGATGTTCGCCGGTCGTGCTCAACATATTGCTTACACAGGTCGCATCAAAGTCACCAATGGTAACACACTGCCTCAAGAGATTATCATGAGTACCGGTGGTGCCAAAAGGTCCTGAAGAATCATACACCTCTATATCCGGGGTAGCCGGTGGCGAGTTGTAGGCGTAAGGTAAGGCGTATGTTGATGTGTAGGATGACGAGGCGCCCTGATCCCAGACATCCCAGATACCGTAGAAACGCTGTACACTAGTACCCGCACTCTTGTCAGATGTCGCAATATACTTGCCGGTACCGAAATAGACCATCACTCCTGGCAATCCATTAGGATGCAACCCAACATCCGGACGGGTAGTAATGGCCTGAGACCAACCACTGGTATCTGCAGGGGCCTTAAATAGCGGACTTGTCCCGAATGCAGACTTCCAGGTGCCGTCTGTAGCATCGTCCGGGATAAATTTCCACAGATTACCCTTCAAGTCACCGGCATAGACGACATCAATAATGCCATCGCTGTCAACATCGACAGGGGATGCGCTGGATAGTCCGTTGTCGCCAGAACTGTCTACCGTGACCGCAGATTTCAAGGCGCCGGTCTCAACATCTACTACATAGAACACTGCATGGCCGCTGGCTCCACCATAGCCGTTCCCAAACATGACCACCCAGTCGCCATTGAAATTCTTCACGACGGACGGACGGGCAAAGGTATAACCCAACTCACTAAACACCGCTACAGAATCCTCTTCTGTTGCCGGCGTAATCTCCCACAATACGATATTGCTGGCATTGGCTTCGGAGAAGATTGAAGGATTGGTTACATCCAGGGCGTAGATACCCTGACCACCGGCATTCAATCCACCTACCAGTACTGTGTGCCAGTAATTATCGGCAAAGACGGCATCACCAATTGTCGGTGAACCATCAACGGAATATACATGGTCATAGCTGGGTGAGGTCTGTTTAGTTAATGTGGGCGTTACTGCATAGGGGATATATGCCAGCTTTTCGCTACCGTCACTGGCAGCAAACCCGTGCACCATACCATCATTGGAGCCCATATAGATCATGCTGTCCCGCGGCGTTGTGACCGTTACCCTGGTCTTGAAGGCAGAGTATTTTTCCACGCCGGCGCCTTCCAGAATATCAGAGTACCCGTAGCTTGGCGTACCGACATATACAGGGGCGGAGTCTATGATATCTCCCAACAAACTGCTGCGGTTTCTAAAAATACCATCGGTTTCTCTCATCTCCTTGGTTTGATCTCCCCTGATATAGTTCAGGCGATCCTGACCATAGGTATCAACCGTACCGGTTCCGGTATAAGGGCCGGTATAGGAGTCAGGATCCGTATTAAGCCAGGCCTTTTGTGTCGCACTCAAGTCATCCCAGATAAATGCCATACCGTCGTCGGTAGATGCCGTGGTGGCTGGATTGTAGGTGATGATTGTACGGCCGGTACTGGGAATGGCCGCTCCGGCATCACCGCCTATCCCCCAGGTTGTATCCAGGGTCAGCCCGCCGGTAGTAGGGTTCACATCATACTTGTACAAACTGCCAGACCAATCCTCGCTACTAAACGTCGCCTGGAAGATACTTGTGCCGGTGCTAAGTCTTTGCGAGTTGGCGGCGGTGGATGCGGCCGATGCAACCTGCTTTGAGATATCCTCAAATACATTACCCAGAGAGGTCTCCAGTTGAGATGGATTGGTGGCATAGAAATAGTTATCCGGGTTGCCATCAGAATTGCTGTCCCACTCATAGTCCTGATCAGGTATATCATTGGGCCCATCGGTACCCGCAGGACGCAGCGCGGCATTTGACTCCTCCGTATACCCACCCCATTTAGCCATATACCAGAGTGGGTCCTTCAGCAACTCTCCGCTGCCGCTGCCTAGATTATAGGTTACAGATGTTGCAGCATCGGAAGATTCGCAGTTACTGCAAGCAGCCACTCCGGTAGGGTCTGTAAAGCTGAAAGTATTAACACCGGAGTGAGCATGAAACCCATCCTTCTCGGTGCCAGAAATAACATAGCCGAACCCCATAGGATACGGGGTAGAGTTACCAAATGCCTTGGTCTCTATCGTGATCTGGCTGGAGGTGATGGTGTAATTGATCACACCGGCCATATCCTGGTCGTAGTCACCGCCCTGTTCACTATCCTCCCAGTTAACATAGAACTTACCAGTAGCCGTACTACCAACCAGCGTATATTCCTGCACCACCTTGAAATCGACGATGGTGCAATTGCCACTGATATCGCTATTTCTGCATGCGGGCAGGATGGTGACCACGTTATCTGAATCTGGTACCGGCACCTCTATCTTTGGCACGGCAGGAGCGAGGGTGACACCATAGGTATTAACGGTGATCTTCGCCTTCTCTTCACCGGTGGCATCATCAATATCATGACGAATGCTGTTGCCATCCTTGTGGGCATAATAGGCAAGTCCTACCATATCGTAGGTACCCTCCAGGCGTGGTGCTTCCGGACAGATCCCCTCGGCTTGGGAAAAATAGGTCAGAGATTTTGCCGTACACAGACCATCGGTAGTGGTGGTGGCAGATGTGTTTTTGCCGATAAAATAGCTGTTACCGTTGATATCCTCCCCTGTGGAGGCACCGACTTTATTAATCCAGGTATCCAGAGTACCCAGATCATAAAGGTCGCTGGTGCCGGACATCTCGTCACCATCGTAAGAGATCGAGCTGGCATTGAACTGAATGATATTGGTCGGGGCGCAGTAGTTATCGCTGGTGAAGGGATCATTCCAACTGCCGGCCTTGATGAAATTATTTATATATCCGCTATCGACCGCATCAAAGCCACCGGTGGGGGACTTGCCGGCCAGATAACGCAGGCTCTCGAGGTAAATCTCAGACTGGGGGTTACCCCAGTTCGAGCAGTTACCGTCACTGAAGGTGTTTAAACCCCAGCTGCAGCTGTCTTCGGAGTTATAAGTGCCATCATCGTGAGAGTAGCCACTGATCCTGAGGGCATCTATATTTTTGATTATATTGCCGTCCGCAGGGGCGGTTTTGAATGTGCCATCCGTAGCATTGATCTCGTTTTTCATGTCGCGAATATTTTTGCGCAGCACACCTCCGGATTTGTTCTTCTGGAAACTACCGGTCATCAAACCGAATTTAATCTGACCGTCTTCACCATACTTCTGCAGCAGTCCGGTCGGCTTGAGGCTAGTGTCTGTACCGTCTGTATAGGATGTACAAGTCTCTTTCCCCTTTAGCGCTTCGGATACACATGCCTCCACCCTGACAATGTAATCACCATTACCGGCCCTGACAGCCCAATCCGGATTATTATAATTGGCATCCAGGCCGGAATCTGAAAATCTATTACCATTATTCAGATTCGCACCCGCCCAAGCGTACCACCAGCTTCCCTCATCTTCCGTGTGATTTTTCCAGTGGCACTGCCAGCGCTCATTGGCGGCCCACAGGGCATAATTGCCTTTGGCAACTCGGATAAGCGGCGGATCTGTCACATCCTCAGACACAGCATCAGTATCATTGTAGGTGGTATTGCAGATGGTAAGCTCTGTTTCACTCCAGGGGGTCAGCTTGCCCATCTCAGTAGTGGTGGTCTTGTAATACTTGGCAAAGCTGTGGGCATCGTTCGGAAGATAGGTCCTCTCCAGGATGGTCTGCGTTTTGGTATCCGTAGAGCGATAACCGCCGTAGAGGATCTTGCGCAGGGTATCGATACGCGCCATGGAGGCCCAGTTGAGAAAATTGCCGGACCAATAGTTGTGGCCGGGACTACAATACTTGTCGCTGGTGACTACAGCCGGTTCAAAATAGCTACCGTTATGGGTGTAACACTTATAACTGTCAAAGTAGCCGTAGTAGGTGATGCTGTTCTTGTAGGTGGTATCCTGAATACCATCGCTATTAACATCCGACCAATCATCGTATGCCTTGTAGAAAAGCTGATGATCGTTTGACATATTCAACATAACCAAAGGATCGGCAGACGTCACCAGAAACAGCGGCTTCTGCGATAGATCTGAGTAGCTAAGCGCCTGTACATTGGATGACAGGAAAACAAACAGTGCAAAAAGTCCCAGCACCATGTTCCGGGAGTTTCTACGGCTATATAAACTGTCAGCAATCTTCATGATCCACCTCACTCTCCAATGCAACTAGATAAAATATCAGATGATCCATCATATGAATTCAAAACCACCGGTTTGCGCCAACACAATCACCTATACAAAGTACTCTGCAATATAACCTGGGAATTTACACTCTGCCCCCAGCCGCTCGCTGTTACTCTGTAATAACGTATCTTGGGAGCCGTATCACTCGGTATCAGACTACTGTCCGGCAGAGGCACCTCCGGCAGTCGTTCAATGTAATATGCCGGATCCTGAGATGTTGCATCTGAAATAGCAGTAGAAGAAATGACAGTAGATGTAACGGTGACTGAGTTGTTGGGTGGTTTCTTAAATGGATTCAAACTCGGATTACCCTCATGCGTTCCATCACTACCGTCCCAGGCCATGGCATCGAAGGTCGTATCATTAAGCACTGCATTTTCGCCGATTCGCAAGGCCGTTTCAGCTGCCTCAAAGGCTATCTGCTGATCGCGGTAGTTGCCCGTCATACGCTCCTCTAATACAGTATTCTGCGCACCGGTGATACCGAGCAAGGTCAGCACTACCAGGAAAATAAGTGCTATAGCCAAGACAGCCCCGGATTGTCTGGAGATCATATGCATACGTGGCTCAGTTCTCATTCCACTCTATTCCTTAATGTAAATAGTCCGGTAAATTCCTTTTTCATTCGTCTGTCCGTAACTGGCGAGGAGTATGATGCCCCAAGAAAGGTGTAATCGACGGGGGCATTTGCCGCATCATCAACACTATCCATCAGCAGAGATACGCGAACACTAACCACATCCTGCCAACTAGTGGGGGTATCCATATAGCGCTCAGCCACATGGTCATTATTTGTATCCACACCATACAGCACCTGCATCATCGATACCCCCTCCACCAACTCGGCAACCGTACCGCTCGTGCCCTTTAGATAGAGAGACATTACGGCATTACCCTGAGCATTCGTCCTACCGCTATCTGCCACAAAAAAGGTTTTTGAATACGGCTGAACCACAATGGCATCGGCACCATACAGTTTCGAAAGCGTTGCACGCTTGTTGCAGGTATCGCCACTGGTATCACAGGTAGTATCATGTTTAATCGATGTAAGGGAGGCGCTGGTGGCACGAAACAGATCGGCTACGGAACAATCAGTGACCAATACGTAGTCCTCTTCCTTGAATGTCACGTTTCCATTCGCAATAGGGACATCCTCACCCGGAGCCACCTCAATACCGGTATAATCCATGCCAGACCCCCCAGAACCACGCAAGGTTATCGTGTCCGAATTAACAACCAAGGTCTTACCTCCGATATCGCCTGAGGCTACATTATTCTGGCCGGAAACAGGTGTGGTGAGATTAATGGCATCCAGCCCATCTGGCGCAGGATCTGCAATTACATAATATTTAATCTTCGAGTTGAGTCCGGCACAGCCAAAAAACCCGGCTGAACGAATGGCAGAGGAGATATGTTGCATAGCAAAACGTCCACCCTCTTGTATCTTTGCCATTCCCTCCTGAGTACGAAAGGTGTTGTTGTTGGATACAAATACCTGTCCGATACCAAGTACCAAAAATAGCCCGAGGATCATCCCCACCATAAGCTCGACCAGGGAGAAGCCATGTTGCCGGAAAATAGCTAGTTTTTTCATGTTATGACTTCTCATAGTACGGTCGACAATGTAAATTTCATCGAATTTGCAGCGGTTATAACCGCATCCTTTCTATCCTCATCCCAATACACAGTTACAGTTGCCAAACCTGTTACGGCATTTACCGCTATCTCGCCGTTACCGCTGGGTAATTTAGCCAATGAAGTCAACCATTCCTTTTCATCGGCATCGGCCATCTCGGCAGCAGTGCATGCCGAAGAACAATCTTGGGTCGGAGTCGGATCTACATAAGAACGAGAATAACTACCAGCCAATGCCGCCGCTCTGTTGGCGCGCATCCGGTCCATCATGTCATATGCCATCAGTACGGCCTGAGAGCGAAGATATGAGCTATGATTCCTTTGCAATGCGGTTGCCTGAAGCCCCGCCATACCCAACAGGCCTATAGCCAACACCAGTGCGGTAATCAGCGCCTCAAGTAGACTGAAACCAGCCATTCTCCTCCTATACATAATTATACTCCTCCCATCATCATGGACAGGCTCCTGCAGAGGTCTTGTTGACACGAACCATTCCCATAGCCGAAACACTCACACAGCGATTGGCGGTGCCAGTAGTGTCAGTTTCTGACATATGAACAGATACCGTGCCCGCCGCAGCCGAATTTTTTGAACCATCCCTATTAAACCCTATGTACGCCTGGGTGGTCGCCAGAGTAGGCGTGCCCGGGAGTGGTTCCCAATGCTTAATAATGGTATCGCCATCACCGCTAACATAACCACCTGTCGCATTTACATCAGTGAACGCCATCCAGCCGTTGGCCCAATTGGTGTTGGTTCCACAGGTAGTAGAGGTAACACTGGCCGTGGCCTTTGGACAAACGGTTACGTTCATAGCCCTACCTATCGCCTCACTCCTGGCATAATTAAGCGCAGAATAGAGTGCGTTGGCCTGGGTAGTGGCTCGATTATTGGATGCCAGGATCTTGAACGATATTATGCCAAGGGTCACCAGTATGATGGACACGACGATGACAAACATCAGCTCTATTAGAGTAAAACCGTATGCTCTTTTCATATTCATAGGTATAACATCTAGTTTGGTGGACGAAGTTAATTGTATGACAGAACGTAGACATTCGCCGACAAATGGCGAGCAATGCCAATAAAATCACTTTGAACATAGCGAACCGGTTGCCCCGCAAGGCAGGTAATTTACTCAATCGCCATGGGCTCATTCTATGGCCCAAAAGCACAATTGCATAGAGCTGCCATGCATATTGAGCAATACTTTCTGTTGTCCCCCTATCTACGATTCTTTATACTGCCTGCTCTTCGGGCCGATGTAGCTCAGTCGGTAGAGCAACTGATTCGTAATCAGTA
The DNA here is from genome assembly GCA_050288245.1 of Sedimenticolaceae bacterium. Classification (GTDB taxonomy): domain Bacteria; phylum Pseudomonadota; class Gammaproteobacteria; order Chromatiales; family Chromatiaceae; genus JAAGZL01. The sequence continues at coordinate 1,289 of JBNKDM010000043.1, read as the reverse complement.
GGTCGGCGGTTCGATTCCGCCCATCGGCTCCATTTTTCATCCCTGCTTCATGCCTGGCCCCGACCGATGACAAAGCTGTTCGTAAACAACCTTACCATCATAGACTCTTCACTTCTGGACAGAGAGCGTGGAGTTGTGGGCGAGAGCTGGCGCGTGGATGTGGAGCTTGCGGGGAGTCTCAACAGTCAGGGAATGATTCTGGACTTCGCTGAGATCAAAAGGCAGGTAAAACAGGGCGTGGACCAGCATTTCGATCACAAGCTGCTTGTCCCGGTTACCAACCCGAGCTGCCAGATAGCAGAATCTGACGGAAACAGCGAGATCGAGTTTCAACTGAGCTCTGGTGGCAGAATCCGGCACAGGTCACCTGCGACCGCTGTTACTATGGTTGCAGCCGACAGAATCGATACCGCTACCCTTACCCGTGCCATTATGGAGAGGCTCGAACCAGGACTGCCGGATAATATTGACAGCTTTCAGGTAATACTACGCCACGAGAGTACATCTGACCCCAGCTTCCACTACAGCCACGGCCTGAAACAGCATGCCGGAAACTGTCAGCGCATAGCCCACGGCCACCGCTCCCGCATCGAGATCTATCAGGATGGAGAACGGGACCGGGAATTGGAGACGCAGTGGGCGGAGCTGTGGCGTGACATATATATCGGTACCAGATCAGACCTGCTCGGTGAGTTCGAGAGCGATAATGGGGAGTATCTGCGCTTCGGCTACAGGTCTGACCATGGTGAGTTCCAACTGGAGCTGCCCAAGCGGCTCTGCTACCTGATCGACAGTGACTCCACGGTGGAAAATCTGGCGCAACACATCGCCGATGTGCTCAAGCGGCAGCATCCGGAATCCGGATTCCAGGTACGTGTCTATGAAGGGGTAGACAAAGGGGCGATTGCCGAGTCCTAAGGGCTGACTTGCAGTCATTGTATGGGCCCATCCCCCTGGGAGATAACAGGCTTAACCCATCGCCAGCTACTACACCTGGATTATTCGCTACGCTCACCCTGCGGGCCGCCCTGAAGGGCGTTCAACGCGCTACGCGCTTTTGTCCCGCCTGCGCGGGGATGACGGGGTCTAGTGGCGGCCAAGTTGATGCCGCAAAGCTGGATCCCCGCCTGCGCGGGGATGACGGTGTTTACAGTTGTCCTGCCATCTTCCACTCTGGCTGGATCCCCGCCTGCGCGGGGATGACGGTGTTTGCAGTTGTCCTGCCATCTTCCACTCTGGCTGGATCCCCGCCTGCGCGGGGATGACGGTGTTTGCAGTTGTCCTGCCAT
>JBNKDM010000042.1:0-18351 GCA_050288245.1 Sedimenticolaceae bacterium | reverse complement strand
ATTTGTTAATACAACCGGCTTGATTTGGAAAACTCTTCCTTGAAATCTCAACGATTAAGGATGAAATCTATTTAAAAATATTAAGGGTGGGTGTCTTGTTTATTTCCACCCACGTAAGGGTATGCCCAAGGGACTACCCTTCAAGGTTGAGGATTATCTGGAACTGGTGGATTGGACTGGGAGGATACTGCGGGACGATAAGAGAGGATCTATCCCGTTGCACTATCCGTCAATCCTCGAGCGTCTACAACTGGATCCCAGGCATTGGTTATATATGACTAAGAGCTTCGAGAGCAATTTTAAAGGTTTGGTGGGGACGGCTTTTAAGCTAAAGGCTGCCTGTGCCAAGCTTGGTTACAAAAGAACCCCCAATCTCAACATATGCCAAAGGCTTCTCAGCGGTTAGCTAGATCCAACACCGATACCATCACCTATCAATCAGTCTGACTGAGGCTGACCTATGCGTGGCGTTTAGGGTTTTGTTGCTAGAAATGCAGTAGTTAATACAACCGGCTTGATTTGGAAAACTCTTATTTGAACTCTCACCGAATCAGGATGAAATTAATTCACTAAAATTAATGGTGGGTGTCTTATTTATTTTGTGCAACCCAATTATCAGGGCCTTTTATCAGCAGCTTGTGGCGCAGGGTAAACATAAGAAGGTTGCTATTACTGCATGTATGCGTAAGTTCATCACTATGCTTAATGCTATGGTTAGGGACGAGTCTGAGTGGGCTTATTAATGGGGATTTTAATCAACTTGACGCCACAGTCGCTTGTTATATTGAAAGTATGCCATTTGTATTGCCGAAATTTATAATGTCATTTCTTAAGGCTTGAATAGCTTCCTTATTTATTGTTTTCTTGGTGCTTAATATATCTACTGCCCTAATTATTGTTTTTAGGATTAATGACTTTCTCTTTTTAAAATCAGACTTGATAAAGTCATTAAAATCGATAGCCAATCTAAAATCCATATCCCGTTTTTTGGGAGAGTATCTAGTTATTTCTTCAAAATCATCGTCATTTCTCAGAATAATTATGCAATCCAGACTTTCTAATTCTAACTCATAACTTCTATTTTCTAGGAAGGCAGCTAGATCATCTTCAAGAGCATTTCTAGCAATTCTAAGTTCATCAGCAACAGATGATTCAGTTTCTGATGAAATCCATAGTTTCATAACTTACCTATTTCAATATAACGTTGCCTTCAGCGGAGCAGGCGCGTATGCGACTGCGTCCGATGAAAGGCCTGGTTAGATTTAGCTTTCCTTAATTCCAACATACGGCTCACCGTAACTATTTGACCTAGAATCACCAACCAAAAATCCATTCTCTATTAGCGCCCATATAAAGCCTATAAAAGGAATAAAATTGATAAGTATCCACCAAGCTGATTTATCTCTATCGTGCCAACGCTTTGCCTGTACTGCTAAGGTTGGCCACAACAATACAATTGCAGAAATGTTTATATATTGATTTGCAGCATAGGAATAAGGCTCAAAGTATATAAAAGCCGGTAGCAGCATTAATACCGCAATACATAGCATAAAAAGCCAATATTCTATTCTCCGAATTCTTCCCTCAAATGAGAATAGAAGCCATATAAGTTTCATTTCTCAGAACTTTCCTTTTTTAAATCTAACGACCAAGCTCAGACGAGGCGGCGCGATAGCGCCGACGTCGGCTGTAGCGCCTGGTTATGTGTTTCATATAGCAACACCAATAAAGAGCAAGCATACCCCGGGGACGAATAACAATTTAAACATTGCTGGGTGTATTAACTCATGTAGAGCTTTCCCGCTCCAAGTAGCAAAGCCACCCCCTAACTCCATTAGTGTTGCCCAACTAGCTAGAAACGTACCTATAAAGGTTGAAAACAAACTGTAATTAATAGATAGAAATGGATTAATAGACCCTAAATAATAATCAACCGCAAGAGCAATGATGGCGGCCATTAATATAGAACCAAAAGCACCCCACAAACCTTTGCTTACTTGTTTGGCTGCTTCTTCAGCTGATTTTATTGCTTCATTTTCCCAGCCAACTACTGGATAAGTACCTTCTTTATATTTATTGAGAATGTCTTGGGCTTCCAGATTGATTGCCATGCTATGATTTATTGCCAATGCAATATACTTCTTTCTTGAGAAAAAGAAGAGAAATACAGCCTTGTATGTATTAGCTCGTTTAAATTCCATATTCTTTATTCATACACATAACAGTTGATTATGTTGCCGGCACAAATATCGTGATATGCCGCTGGCACCGATATTGGAATATGCCGCCAATAGTTCTGTTCATGCCTTGAAATATCCATTCATGGCGGAGATGGGGGTAGGTTGGAAGTATCAGCATCTTGCCGGAAGAGGAATATCTCTTATTTCCCTAGAGACTATCAGATTATTTTCCATTGAGGAACAAGAAAGCCTATGACCTGATTTGGACCAGTATGCAGTTAAATCAGGGTATTTTTTAGGCCGTTTGAGGCAGGTTATAAAAATTGGCAAGCGTCTTAAGGTATAGAATATATTAAATAAATAAGTGCGCCAGAAGCGGCTGCGAACCAGGTGGTCGGAGGTCCGCAGCATGAACGAAACGAACGTAAATTTTGAATGGAACTTACACCCTGCCCATAAGACCAATGGGTAGACGTGCGGCTATTGACCGCATCCGCCTCAAATGCGTTTCAGGATACATATGCTACTTTTCCCTCTTGCGTGCTACTGTCGATGCGCATATAACGAGATAAAATATGTTGAACAAACCCATTAAACTCGCGCTTTGGATCGGCCTTGTACTCATAGTGGGCGCGGGTATCTATTACTTTTCAAGCCCAGCTGCGCCAGCGACGGCCACCTATGCCACCACCAAGGTAACGCGAGGGGATCTGGTTGCTACGGTCTCCGCTACCGGCACCATCAATCCGGTCAACACCGTGGCAGTGGGAAGCCAGGTGTCGGGAACCATCCAGCAGCTGTATGCCGACTTCAACAGCAAGGTAAAAAAGGGGGATCTGATCGTCCGGATCGAGCCCTCCCTGTTCCAGGCAGAAGTAGCACAGGCCAAGGCCGGCTTGCAGAGCGCGACGGCGGCCCGCGATAAGGCCGAGGTGGCGGCAAAGAATGCGAAGCGGCAACTGGATCGGCTGACCAGACTGCGCAAGAGCAGTATGGTCTCGGAAGAGGAGCTGGATACGGCGCAATCCAATTATGAAGCGGCCGAGGTGGAGATTCGGGTCAAAGAGGCGGACATGGCGCAGCGCAAGGCAGCTCTGGAGACCGCCAGCCTGAATCTGGCCCATACCGAAATCTACGCCCCCATCGATGGGGTGGTGATCTCCCGCGACGTTGATGTCGGCCAGACCGTAGCAGCCAGTCTGCAGGCACCTACCCTGTTCACCATTGCCAGGGATCTGAGCAGGATGCAGATCGAGACCGATGTGGATGAGGCGTTTATCGGCAGCATCTCCGACGGACAGCCGGTATTATTCACCGTGTTTGCCTATCCACAGCGGGAGTTCCATGGCCGGGTGAGCCAGGTTCGCCTCAACCCCACGCTGGAATCTGGGGTGGTCAAGTACAACTGTATCATCGAGGTGGATAACTCAGATCTCGCTCTCAAACCGGGCATGACTGCCACCGTAGCGATCGAGGTGGAGCATCGCCAAAATATCCTTAAGGTGCCGAACGCTGCGCTGCGCTATGTCCCAGACCTGCCAAGCAGCGAGCTGGCACGTCTGCGAACAAAACTTAAACGGGACGAAGGGGTACTATGGCTGGCCGGGGGAGGCGAACTCAAGCCGATCACGGTCCACAAAGGGGTGGTGGGAGAAACGGAGACTGAGGTCTCTGCCGATAACCTGAAGGAAGGCACCATCATCGCCATGCCCGCGTCAGCTGCAGCAAATGGCAACGGACCCAGAAGGCAGCGTTTCGGTCTGTTCTGATCCAGATGGACGTCCTGCAGCCGATCATCCAGTTGGAGGGGGTACACAAGTACTACGCCCTGGAAGGGGTAAAGGTACATGCCTTGCGCGGCATCGATCTGACCATCCAAGCCGGTGAATATGTCGCCATCATGGGGCCTTCCGGCTCCGGAAAATCCACTCTGATGAACATCATCGGTTGTCTCGACCTTCCGGATTCCGGCACCCTCCGGCTGCGCGGGATGGAGGTCACCCAGATGGATGCTGACCAGCTGGCGGCCCTGCGTAACCGGGAACTGGGGTTTGTGTTTCAGAGCTTCAATCTGTTGGCCCGTACCACCGCGCTGGAAAATGTTGAGACGCCTCTGATCTATGCGGGAGTGACTAAGACAGAACGCCGGCAGCGGGCCCGGGAGATGCTGGAACGTCTGGGTCTCGGCGAACGCATCTTCCACCTGCCGAACCAGCTCTCCGGGGGGCAGCAGCAGCGGGTGGCCATCGCGCGCGCACTGGTCGCCCGTCCCGCACTGCTGCTGGCGGACGAGCCCACCGGCAACCTGGACAGTGCCACCAGCAGCGAGATCATGCAGCTGCTGGAGAGTTTGAACCGGGAAGAGGGGGTCACCCTGGTGGTCATCACCCATGAACCGGAGATCGCCGAGCGTGCCCGCCGCCGCCTGACCCTGCGCGACGGCCTGCTGGAGGATGCGTGATGCCCTGGAGTAATGCCCTGCAGCTGGCTCTGCGCGCCCTGTGGCGCAACAAGACACGTGCCACGCTTACCATGCTGGGGGTGATCATCGGGGTAGCATCGGTGATCGCCATGGTCGCCGTTGGTACCGGGGCGCAGCAGCGGATTGCAAATCAGCTGGAAACCATGGGCAGCCATAACCTCTCCATCCGTCCCGGCACCTCCACCCATGGCGGGGTCCGCACTGGCGCCGGAGGCATCACCACCCTGACCCAGGCAGACGCCGAAGCGGTGGCGGAACTGCCGGGTGCGATCGCCGCCTCACCCAGTGTTCAGACCACGGTCCAGGCCCGCTACCGCGGGACCAACTGGGGCACGTCGGTACAGGGGGTCACCCCGGAATACCTGCAGGTGGCTGGCCGGCGACTGTTGGAGGGCTCCTTCATCACCAACCGGGATGTTACCAACACCACCCTGGTGTGTGTCCTTGGTCAGACGGTGGAGCGCGAGCTGTTCGGGCTGTCGCGCGCGATCGGTGAGACCATCATTCTCAAGGGTCTGCCGTTCCGGGTGATCGGCATCCTGGAGAAGCAGGGGTCCTCCGCATGGGGCAGCGATCTGGACGACACCATCATGGCCCCACTCACCACCATTCAGCACAAGCTTCTAGGCATCACCTACGTTCAGCATATCGATCTGCAAGCCAGCGGACGGGATGCCGCCTCCCGCCTGGAAGAGGAGGCCAAGATCCTGCTGCGTGATCGTCATCGACTGCGCAAGGGGCAGGATGATGACTTCCGTATCTTCAACCGCGCGGAACTGGCTCAGGCTGCGGAGGAGAGCGCTCGGGTATTCACCTGGCTGCTGGGTAGCATCGCCTCGGTCTCATTGCTGGTGGGTGGCATCGGCATCATGAATATCATGCTGGTGTCGGTGACTGAACGTACCCGCGAGATCGGCATCCGGATGGCGCTCGGGGCTCGGCGCCGGGATATCCTGTGGCAGTTTCTGCTGGAGGCGATCGTATTGAGCGGCACCGGCGGTGTGGTTGGGATCCTTCTGGGGATCGGCGGCGCCATCGCCATCTCCCGCTTTTCCCAGTTCACCGTAAGTGTCATGCCCTGGTCGGTAGCGTTGGCATTTTTTTTCGCCACCCTGGTGGGGATCTTCTTCGGGATCCATCCGGCCCGCAAGGCATCGCGGCTGCGGCCGATCGAGGCCCTGCGTTACGAATAATCCATTATGGCGAGATCATGCAACTGTCAGATATCGCGGCATAATTTTCCATCCCCTGTCCCGCAGACCGGAAATCATACGGTTGCACCTTGTTCTTTCAGCTGTATATACCAATGAATCTTTTGCGCTAGTGGCTGTCCTGTTTAAATGACAGCTCAATGCATCGGCACACTTCAGTTCGATCAATCGAATGAGGGAATGCAGTCCGAAATGATTTCGGCCTGTCCCGGGAGGTGAACAACAATGATCCATACAGAGAAAACGGATGACTATGCCCTCCATGCTGTAACGGAGACGCTGAGCAAACTTGAAGTAGAGCCGGCACACGGGCTTGATGGGAAGGAGGCAGCGGCGCGGCTCGCGTACTTCGGTTACAACGAGATAGACGAACGTGAGGAGCCGCTTTGGCACCGCGTCTTCCGCCGGTTCTGGGGGCCGATCCCCTGGATGATTGAGATTGCGGCGGTTCTCTCAGCGGCGGTGCAGAAATGGGAAGACTTCAGCATCATTGTCGTGATGCTGATCGTAAATGCCGGGCTCGATTTTTTCCAGGAGCACCGAGCTCTCAATGCCCTGAAGGCGCTTAAGCAGCGCCTGGCGAACGAGGTAATCGTACTGCGTGACAGTATCTTTCAGACCATCCTTGCACGCGAACTGGTTCCGGGCGATATCATCAAGCTGCGCATCGGCAGTATCGTTCCGGCGGACGTGCAGCTTGTCGATGGTGACTACCTGCTGATCGACCAGTCGGCACTGACCGGTGAATCGCTGCCTAGCAGCAAGAAGAGCGGCGAACTGGCCTATGCCAACACCATCGTCAAGCAGGGCGAGATGCTGGGAGTGGTGGTGAATACCGGTGCCAACACCAATTTTCATACCGTCGTCTCGCTGGTGGCCAAGGCCAGTCTTGAAGAGAGCAGTCATTTCCAGAAGATGGTGATTCGCATCGGCAACTTCCTGATCATGATCACCGTTGCGCTCATCACGCTGATCATCCTGGTGGCATTGTTCCGGCACCAGCCGTTCATTGAGATCGTGCGTTTCTGCATGGTACTTACCGTGGCTGCGATCCCGGTAGCGTTACCAGCTGTGCTGTCAGTCACCATGGCAGTTGGTGCTCTCAATCTCGCAAAGCGCCAGGCCATAGTTTCCAGGCTGACCGCGATCGAAGAGCTGGCGGGGGTCGATGTGTTTTGTTCCGACAAGACCGGTACGTTGACGAAGAACGAGATGCAGGTTGCAGATCCCATTGTCTTCGACGGTTTCGACGAGCGCACACTTTTTCTGATGGCGGCGCTTGCATCCAGACTGGAAAACCGCGACCCCATCGAGATGCCGATCTTCCACTACATCGACGAACATTTTCCGGACCTCGACTGGAAGAGCTGGCATCAATCGTCCTTTCTGCCATTCGACCCCATACTCAAACGCACCGAAGCGCAGATTGAAAAGGGTGCGGAGCGCTTCAAAGCGGTCAAGGGCGCGCCACAGATAGTGCTGGAGATGGCGAATCTGCCCGACGAAACCGCGCATAACATCCATCAGATGATCGATCTTCTGGCATCCAAGGGATATCGCACGCTGGCCATCGGACGGGAACAACAGGGCGCGTTCGCACTCGTCGGACTCATCCCGCTGTACGATCCGCCGCGCGAGGATTCGCGCCAGGTGATCACGGATCTGCAGGATCATGGTGTGCAGGTGAAAATGGTCACCGGTGACAACATGGCCATCGCGCGGGAGATAGGCGGTATCCTCGGTCTGCCGCAACATGCACTGCGCTCATCGCAACTTTCTGGAAGTGCCAGTAACGAACTGCTTGCCATGGCAGAGGTACTGGCGCTGGCTATCTACCAACGCCTGAAGCCTGATGTTTCGCTGGGGGACGCCAAACGTTTTTCGAAGGAAGTGATGGCAACCTTCGCGACCCTTTACGACACCAGTCTGCTGGAACGGGAATTCATTCACACCCACGAATCCGCCATCGTCGAAATGATCGAGCAGGTCACGATCTTTTCTGAAGTCGTACCCAAGGACAAATTTCTCATTGTAGACACCCTGCAGAAAGGCGGCCATATCGTGGGTATGACCGGTGACGGGGTGAACGATGCACCCGCGCTCAAGAAGGCCGATTGTGGCATCGCAGTCTCCAATGCCACTGATGCTGCACGCGCCGCCGCTGATATCGTGCTGACTGCGCCGGGTCTCTCCGTTATCAACGACGCGGTGAAGGAGGCGCGCATCACCTTCGAACGCATGAAGAGCTACTCTTTCTACCGCATAGCGGAAACGATTCGCGTCATCATGTTTATGACACTAAGCATCGTGCTGTTCGATTTCTATCCGGTGACAGCGTTGATGATCATCCTGCTGGCACTGCTTAACGACCTGCCTATTCTGACCATAGCCTATGACCGTACCCGGGTGCAGAAAGAACCTGTCAGATGGAGTATGCCCGAGTTGCTTACCGTCTCCACGCTGCTGGGGCTGATCGGCGTGGTTGCTTCGTTCGGTCTGTTCTACATCCTGCTGGAAATGGGTTTTTCCAAGGAGATGATTCAGTCGATGATATTTCTCAAGCTGGTCGTGGCCGGGCATGCGACCATCTTCCTTACCCGGACAACCGACTGGTTTTGGAAGCGTCCCTATCCATCGGTCATCCTGCTGAACGCGAGCTTCTGGTCTGCCGTGGCAGGGACGCTGGTGGTGGTTTACGGGTTTATGGTCACGCCTATCGGTTGGGTACATGCGCTCTGGATATGGGCTTATGCATTTGCCTGGCTGCTGGTCAATGACATCGTTAAGCGTTTTGCTTACCGCATGGTACATGCGCGCGGCTAATCTGAATTCCAGGGACAGTATATCTATTAGAGTCAAAAGAATTGTATTCTGAGTGTTCGTAACTCTTATTGCTTAAGAGCAATATCTCGTAAATAGATATACTGTCCCATGGATGTAGTGTCAGATTATTCAAATACGCTGCCGGTGCGAACTCCCAGCATTTTCAGGATCATGGGCACAGGGCAGAAGCCGGTGAAGCAGGCCTGGAATACCATGAAACCCACAAATGCAGTGCCGTACAGAAAGTACACGATCTGGGTGGCAAGATAAGCACCAACAGTAGCCATGATAAGGACGCCGACTATGGCGAAGGTAATACGTTCGACGGTCATAATATCAACTCCTAGCATAATAGATTCGGATGCGGCCTGATTGCCGCACCGAAGCAATTTGGCATACAACACTCCCCGTGTCTGGAACATTTGTTACACAGAATGCAGATGGTGATAGGGGGCTCAGTACGTTTTTGGGTATCCGGTGCCCAAGGCGGGGAGATTTATTCCGAATCTACAGCTATTATTCAGTTTTGCCGGCCATGTTGTTGCCGCTGACAGTTAACATCGGGATATTATGAGATTTTTTGCAAACGGGGAACGAACGCTATTTGTGATGTTGGCGCTATTTCTTTGCGTGTCGCACTCTAATGCGTCATTGTTAGAGACAACAGACAATAAAGCGTTATTTCAATTGCAGCCATACAAGCAAGAGACGACTGCAACTTATCAGGATGGTTTTTTTCGTAGCTCGTCCTTGCTTAATCTAAATACCAATATCAACTCATGGTATCTCCTGGATCTTATCGATAAAGACGGTGTTGAAACGACCTACAATATTCTTCCGGTTAGCGATGATCTAAAGCTAAGCCTTGATCCGGTCACCCCGAAGTTGGTGATATGGGAGTATCCTAACAATATCTACAGATGTGATATCCATAACGAAATAGCGAAGGTAGTTGCAGCGGGGAGACACACCAAATTCAGTCATCTTTCAGTCTGCAATGATCAGCTGTTGATCGTAATCAAACAGGATGGCTCCCGGTCGATGATTGAACGGGGTGCCGAGATACTGCGTTGGCTTGGAGGAGATGCGGCAGAGAGTGTTATTAATGCAGCAAAATATAGTATTTTTAATGATAAATACCTTATACGGGAACGGACGGGAGAATCAGCAGAGAGCTGGCAGGAGACGGATAACAGTAACGGCCTGCCCAGGGCATCCATCGAGGCCAGATATAAGCATACAACCATTCCAACACATCATCTGGGGCTGGTAACAGAGAAAGCCGAAAAGAGTCTTCTCGCAGGTAAGTGGTATCCGCTTCGGAACTACCCGGATGTCTATACAAGTTTAATTATGCCCGGGATGGTCTCCTGGGAGATACAGCACTCCCATCGGGACCGGGTTAATCCGCTGGGTAGTGAAGAGAAAGGGGCTGTTGTCTATCTGATGGCCTTTAGTCTGAGTAAATACACCCTGGGTTGGGGGCACGGAACGGATCACCCCGGGGTTGGCTGGTCGCCACGTGCTATCCATATCACTAAAGACAATCCCTATGGGCCGGACGGATTCAATAGGATGGATCCGCTTATTCCCCTCGGCAACGTCCCGCCTTTTCATTGGGCAGAGACCATCGGCACCATATCCGGTGGATTCCAGAATAGGCACAGCGCCTTCCGTTATGGGGAGTTATCCAAGACGAATAAGGCACATCAATATGGATTTATGGAAAACGGTGTGATGCTGGCTTCTCCAAATGAAGGCTTGGCAACCATCATCATCTATAAGGACGGTCGGGTTGAACTTAAGAGATGGACGGCACAGGACAGAGAAAAACTTCCCAGCATCAGGCATCTTCGTCAGAATGGCGTACCCCTGATTCATCGGGATGAAGAGGGACATGGCATTCCTGGAAAATATGTAAAATTCTGGTCCCAAGGTAACTGGTCGGGAACTGCAGACAAACAACTCATGGCGCCGAGAGGGGCCGCCTGTCTCATTGAGACACCCCAGGATAACTATATGGTATATGCCTATTTCTCCGGCGCAACCCCGAGCGCAATGGCCCGGGTGTTTCAGGCCTATGGATGCAGTTTTGCCTTGCAGCTGGATATGAACAGTCCGGGTCAGGCCTATGCCAGTCTGTTTCGCCCCAAGGGCGATGGCAGTTCTTTTGATATTGAGCTGCTGGTGACAAATATGCATATGTATATGGGTGGCCATAAGACAAGCCCACGCTATTTTATAAAGCCGGATTACAAGGACTTTTTTTATATAATGCAGCGGAAGTGATACCGATAGAGTCTGGCCAGTGATCAAAGGAGTTGAGATGAGAGACTATAAACCGTTTCTGCCTATATTGATTTTCGTCCTCTATTCCAGTGTCGCCTTAAGCAGAGAGAGTGCGGAATTTGCCGAGAAGGTGATTAAGGCGCATGAATTGACCGCGCCTCATGCTGAAAAGCTACGGAAGATTCTGACTACTGCCTATGGCATCACTCGCAATATTGGCACAGAAGACGATGGGGCATTTCGTGGCCCGAATAACTCCTTCCATCCAGTTACCAGGGAGCAGTGCCGCAAGCGGGTTCTTGAGAGCGGTATCATCCGGCCGTCCAAACAGAGTGAAGATATCTGTAAGGCCAAATGGATGGTCCCCATCCCCAACGCTGAGGGCAAGGCGAGCGTCTGCATCGATCAATTTGAATTCCCCGATATACCCTGCGAATACCCCGTGGTCTGGGTGCCATCGCACACGGCACATCAGATCTGTCAGAGCATGGGGAAGCGTCTATGCAACTCCCATGAGTGGGAGGGTGCCTGCGCCGGAACGATCAATCCCATCGCATCCTATCGTTTCGATATCGCCAATGAAAACGCCAGAAGGAATGCCATCAACGCCAATCGGGAGATGGTGTGGGCCTTTCAGTTCCAGGCAGGGTTGGCAGGCCGGACGGACTCGAAGGTGCTGTGCGGGATCTATAGCGCCGAAGATCCGGACGTACTGCCCGAGGTCAAGGGTCATATTCTGACTGCGCCGATAGCCGGCCTCTCCGCAGGTTGTAATCCGGCCAGATCCGCATACAAGAGCTGTGGTACCAATACCTGGCCTGCGGGCTATAAATATCGCTGCAAAAGCCGTCAGGGGGTATACGATTTGCATGGTAATGTGGCAGAGGTGGTAAATCTGCCGAGTAGTAAACGGAACCTGGCAACAGGCAGCGTGACTGGATTTACGGAACGAAAAGGCTCATTTTTTGTTGATCGTTCCACAATCAAAGCGCGCGGAGGTGTGTTAAAATACCCGGATGATTGCAGGGTTAGGCAACCCTATGAGCATAAAAAAGAGATAAAATACGACACCGGTCACTCGTTTTATCAGGAAGGATTTCGTTGCTGCAAGGATATAATGTGATATTTTAGATGCCGGGTTGCGTAGTCCCAGAAGGACTGGCTGTCATTTTTAGTGGGAAATAGCCGGTCAAATGTGAAAGGTGGTAAAGATGCAGCAAGTTCAAACCGATAGGCGCAGATTGCTACCAGTTCGCGGCGTCTTTTTGACGCTGGTCATGCTGATGCTATGCGCATGCAGTGCGACGCTAGCTCCCAAGGCGGATAAATATGCCAGGAACAGCGCCAGAAAGAGCCAACAGGCCTCCAAGGTTAGTAGTGGTAATACCACCGCCAAGATCGCTAAATCCAAGAAAAACGCCAAGGTCGCCAGCTCCGGCAAATCCACTGAGCCGGCAGCCAGCGGGTTCGGCATCTACTATCCCTGGGTGAAAAATCTGGAGATGGGTCGGATGCTTATGCCGAAACAGGGGGCGCTGACCTCCGATAACGGTTTCGATCTGATTATCCATTTTCACGGTGGTGATGCCGTGCGCAAGAGGATTGCCGATACCGCCCGCGGAGTCTTTGTGGTCGGTATCGATCTGGGTGCCGGTTCCGGTGCCTATGGCAGACCATTTTCCAAACCGGAAATCTTTTTGCATCTTCTCAACGAAATAGAGAAGGCGGTGGCCGAGTACACGAACAACAACCAGGCGCACATCCGCCGCCTGGGCCTTACCGGCTGGAGCGCCGGCTATGGGGCTATCCGCGCCATTCTGCGGCAACAGGCCAGCAGCAAGGTCGACGCTGTGGTGCTGCTTGATGGCCTGCATGCCAATTACGATGAGGATGGCCCAGCCGGGTTACGCGCTGAGCAACTCAAACCCTTCGTACGCTTTGCCCGGCGTGCAGCCAAAGGGCAAGGGTTCATGTTTGTCAGCCACTCCAAGATTATCCCTCCCGGGTATGCCTCCACCACGGAAACCACCCACTATCTCGCCAACAAGCTGGATGCCGCGATTCACAAATCATTGGCCAAGGATAGCCCTGATCTGGCGCGCTATGAGCAGGCGCAGATCGGCAACTTCCTGATGCAGGGTTATCAGGGCGAGGGCAAGGATGATCATTGCGCCCAGTTAGATCTTATCACCGGGGTGGTTGCGGCACTGGAGCAACAGTGGCAGACACCGCTGGCCCAGGGCAGGCGCTATGCCAGTCCCAAGCCAATGCCACTGGATGAGGAGATCGAAAAGCCATCGGTGGCTCAGGAGAGTTTACCCGGGCAACGCCAACAGCAATCGACAGAACTGGCTACGAGCCGGTCGGGCTGAATGTCCCCAGGCACCAGTCTGGAATTCATCCGTTTTGGTCTGGTTGACGGAAAAGACGCCGCAGTTGATTCCGCCATATTCATGCTATTCTACCGCATAGTGAAATTCCCACACCTGTGGAATTTTGCCTCCTCTAAGCTGTTTGTTTTCAATACGGGGAAACCATGACCAAGAAATTATCCCTGCTGGTTCCGGCATATAACGAGGAAGAGGTTATAGATATCTTCTTTGAGCAGGTGCGTCCTATCCTGGAAGGACTGGATTTGGAATGGGAGGTGATCTGTGTCAATGATGGCAGTACAGATCGCACCCTGGAGCTGTTGTGGCAATGGCATGAGAAGGATGACCGTATCAAGGTCATCAATCTGTCACGCAACTTCGGCAAAGAGAGGGCACTGACCGCCGCACTCGATTTCGCCAACGGCGACGCGGTGATCCCCATGGATGCCGATCTGCAGGATGCGCCGGAATTGATTGTACGCATGGTGGAGTTGTGGGAGCAGGGTTTTGATATCGTCAACGCCGTTCGCACCACGCGCAAAGGCGACTCCTTTGCCAAACGTGCCTCGGCCAGGTTGTTCTACCGCATTGCCAATGCTCTATCCGATTGGTATATCCCCAGCGATGCCGGAGATTTTCGCCTGCTGTCACGCCGTGTTTGCGATGTGCTGCGCTCAATGCGGGAAACCCATCGCTTTATGAAGGGACTATTTGCCTGGGTAGGATTTCCGTCGACCACCATATATTTTGAACGCAACCCACGAAGCGGAGGCGTTACCAAGTGGAACTATTGGCGCCTGTGGAACTTCGCTCTGGAGGGGATAGTCTCCTTCAGTACCGTGCCGCTGAAGATCTCATCCTACCTGGGTATTGTGACGGCGACCTTCAGTTTTATCTATGCCGGTGTCCTGGTGATCAAAACCATGATTTTCGGTGAACCGGTACGCGGTTATCCCTCCCTGATGACTGCGGTGCTGTTCTTCGGTGGGGTGCAACTTATCTTTATCGGTATCATTGGAGAGTATATCGCGCGTGTCCATGATGAGGTAAAAGGCAGGCCTATATATGTAATAGATTCAGTTCGGGGGTTCGGGGAGCATGATACCCAACGTGATATGGGTGATTCGTTGCAGCCGTAATGATTAGATCAAGTTGTCTGATGGCTCCGGACTTAAAGTAATAGTAGGCCAGAATAAATATCTTAGAGTGTGCGCTAAACTATGGAAAGTTCACTCACCATCGGTTTCTATTTTTTTGGTTGTTCTGAACGTTTCGCACTAGCACGTAAGCCCAGAAAAAACCCGCCAATGCCGCCAATTGTTATTCCTACCAGTAGGACGAATGGAATACCGATCAGGTGAATGGTAACTGACATTTAGAGTTCTCCCTGATTTAGAACGAAAGTTGGTACCCAATAGGTATTATAGGGTCGGTATATTTACATAGAGCAATAAGATGCTAAATTTCGTAAAGAGTATACTGTCTCCGAATTTTCCACATCACCCTGTGACTTAATCTCTGAATCCATATTTTCTGGCTAAATCGCGGTCTGTTCCATATTATTATACGGGTCTTTATCCATTAGCCCAACACAGAGTTTTTTCTATGCACTATGATCACTTATACCAGCAGTACTTTGAGCCGATAAAACGATATTTGGGGAGATATGTCGGTGAAGCATTTTCCGAAGAGTTGGCACAAGAGGTCTTTATAAAGGTAGCGAAGAGTAGCGAGGGTTTTAGAGGTGAATCGAGCATCAAGACCTGGATCTATCGTATTGCTACAAATTTGGCGAAAGACTTCTTGAAGAGTCGCTATAAAAAAGATAGCGATGCGATATCAGAGAGCGATCTGGAGCAATACGATGCAGTAAGATTTGATGAGGATTCTCCCGAGTCTCTGAATATAACAACAGAGATGAATGACTGCATTAAAGAGTTTATTCATCGCCTCCCACATGACTATTGCACGGTATTGCTACTTAGTGAGTTAGAGGGGCACAAGATAACGGAGATATCTGAGATATTAGGCATATCTCAAAATACCGCAAAGGTCAGATTGCACCGGGCCAGAGCGAAACTGAAGGATGAAATGAGTCAGGGCTGTGTAGTCACCGCCACTTGCGATAATCGGATGGTGTGTGAAAGAAAAGAATAATAAAGCAGATTGCCTGTAACCTTTCGGCAGATCACCTCGTCTATATGCATGATCACTGTAGATCAGACATATTATTCAAGAGGAGTAGATCATGTCTCAATTACCGGAAAAGAAGACCGAAGAACTTATTGCCCTAGGTGTCGCTTACGCTATTAACTGCATTAAGTGCATGAAGGTTCATAGAAAAGCAGCACTTGCCGCAGGAGTGAGCGTGCAGGAAATGAATAAGGCATTAAGCGTGGCCGAGGGCGTGGTTGCCGGTGCAAGAGGGGTCACTAAAAAAGAAGCGGAAAACATATTTGGTGGCGAGGTTGCTGATGAATTGTGTTGCCCGGAAAAGAGTGATTGCTGTTCCTAGTGGGAATATCCTGGCAATGGCAATTGGTGGCTAAAGGAGAGATATCACTGTGGACGAATACACCAAGGGAATAGATACGCTCAAAATGCTTATCGGTGCTGAACAAGCCGATAAAGTTGTAAGTCGCTTCAAAGAACTGAGTCCAGCTTTTGAGAATGAAGCCGTCTCTGTCGTATTTGGGCGGACCTGGTCGCGCGATGGCATAGATCCAAAGACACGTTCCCTCTGTAGTATCGGAATACTGGCGGCACTGGGCCGCCAGGGCGCTTTGCGAATAGTATTCGGCATCGCCCTGAGTAGCGGGGCTTCAGTTGAGGAAATTACTGAAGTGCTGCTTCAGGTTGCCATCTATGCCGGCTATCCTGCCGCTTTTGATGCCTTTCCGGTTCTACAAGAAGTGCTTGGGGATAAAGCTAATTCCCAAGCGGGCGGTGTCTCCGGTATTGCATGTAGAAATCAGAAGGGCCGTGAATAAATTCACCTACAGCTCAATATCTACGCTTTCTTTACTCGTCGGAAGCGTTTCATTAATCACATTCTTTGCGTTCGTTTTATTTGGGGCGCTAAATATAGTTGACCTTGGTCTCGACAATACAGAAATTATTTTGGTAAACACGATTCTTTCATTGGTGTTTTTCGTTCAACACAGTCTAATGATCAGAGATTCGGTGCAAAGTGAAGTAACAAAAATAATACCGAATGAACTGTTTTACGCGGTATATTCTGTCGTATCAGGAGTAATGCTGTTGTTGATAATTATCCTGTGGCAGGAAAGCCCCTCAATACTTATGTCCATTACAGAGCCGTATATATACTTACTAAGGGCCATACAATTCGCTTCCATTTTAGGGTTGGTATGGGCAGTGAAATCACTGAGCAACTTCGATCCTTTTGGCAGAAAGCAAATCTCAAAATTTATCAATAACCAAAAGGAAGCGCAGGGAAAACTTATTTATAGTGGCGCATACAACTATATACGCCATCCGTTCTATTTTTTTATATTAATAATGATCTGGACCTATCCTGTAATTTCTGCTGACAGATTGTTATTCATCTGCCTTTGGACAATTTGGATTGTTTTAGGCACGTTCCTTGAGGAAAAGGACCTTGTAAACCAGATTGGTGATGAATATCTCGAGTATAAAAAGAGAGTGCCAATGCTGATTCCATACAAAGTCTTCGGTCACAGATAGATGGGGTATTAGAGATATGTGGGCTGACCATTAACAGCAGTTCATCGCCTTTTCCCGATCTTTATATTCTTGCCTGCAACATACCCTGCGACCGCACCGATCCCTATCCCCAGCATCGATTTGGCAAAGGTTGCAGATCCGGCAACCTCTCTGATTCCCCTCATCCCTATATGCCCCCTGAGCAGGGCATCCCAGAATATTCTCCACCCTATCTCTTCTGCCGGATCAAGGAAAAATCCCCGCACGATCAACAACCCGATAAGGCCGCCGATTAAAATAAAATATACTCTTCTCATTTTTATTCTCTATATTGATTCAACTGACACGTCTTCGACATTCCGGTAAGACCAAACGGCAAGTCACTCAGTATACTGCAGCCTTAATAACACAGGGATTGGTTCTGGGAGAGTATACTTAATCAGAGCAAAAGAGGCCTAATTTCGTGAATAGTGTTCTGTACCATAATCTTGCTAGGGTGAGGCTGAGTACCACTCCTTGCTTTGATTGACCAGCTTTACCACCAGTAACATCGCCGGCACTTCGATCAATACACCGACCACAGTGGCTAGGGCCGCACCAGATTCGAAACCGAACAGTGAGATCGCTGTGGCTACCGCCAGTTCGAAAAAGTTAGAAGCGCCGATCAGTGCCGAAGGGCAAGCAATACTATGCCTTTCACCCAGCGTGCGATTCAGCCAGTAGGCCAGTCCGGAATTGAAAAAGACCTGGATCAGAATCGGTACAGCCAGCAAGGCAATAATCAGCGGCTGTTCGATGATGGCTTTACCCTGAAATGCAAACAGCAATATCAGCGTTGCCAGCAGGGCAACGATGGATAGATGACCAAGGGTCGCCAGTGTCGCGTCGAATTTAACCTCCCCCTGCTTAAGTAGCCTGTGTCTCCAGAGCTGTGCCAGCATTACCGGAATTACGATGTAGAGCATTACTGAGATAAATAGGGTATCCCATGGCACGGTAATCGCAGATAGTCCCAGCAACAATCCAACTATGGGAGCGAAGGCAAAGATCATGACGGTATCGTTGAGGGCCACCTGCGACAGGGTAAACATCGGGTCGCCATTAGAGAGGCGGCTCCAGACAAAGACCATGGCGGTACATGGCGCGGCGGCCAGCAGGATCAATCCGGCAACATAGCTATCCAGTTGCTCTGCCGGCAACAGCGGTGCAAACCAGTGACGTATAAACAGCCACGCCAACAGTGCCATGGAGAATGGTTTGACTGCCCAGTTTACCAACAAGGTAACGCCGATGCCGCGCCAGTGCTC
>JBNKDM010000041.1:0-18786 GCA_050288245.1 Sedimenticolaceae bacterium | reverse complement strand
GCCGTCTTTGGTGATGGTCGGCGCACCAAAGCTCTTCTGTAACACCACGTTACGGCCCTTCGGACCCAGGGTGACCTTTACGGCGTCGGCCAGGATGTTGACACCACGCAGCATTCTCTGGCGGGCGTCATCGGAAAATTTCACTTCTTTTGCTGTCATTGCAATATTCCTTTGAAAATTCAGTAGTTGTTGGCAGGTATCACACCAGTCATGTCACTGGCGGAGGCATCAGCAGCCTCTCAAGTCATTCGGTGTTTTAGCCTTCAATCACACCCATAATGTCTTCTTCACGCATCACCAGGATCTCTTCACCATCGATCTTGACCTCGGTGCCGGAGTATTTGCCGAAGAGAACCTTATCACCAACCTTGAGATCCATCGGGCGAACATCGCCATTCTCCAGGATCTTGCCGTTTCCAACGGCCAGAACTTCACCCTGAACAGGCTTTTCGGTAGCAGAACCAGGCAGCACAATACCACCAGCGGTAGTGCGCTCCTCTTCCATACGACGTACTATCACACGATCGTGCAGCGGACGAATATTCATCTACTGTTTTCTCCTTAATATGTTTATTAATGATTACAAGATCGGGCAGAGAACCATTAGCACTCCCCCATAGTGAGTGCTAATAATAGGGGCAAACTTTTGGGAGTCAAGGGCAGGGCAGTAAAAAAAGTTGCTTTATGCGTAGAAACAGGCAAACCGGTATAACAGCAGTGTCTACCGGTCCGAGGGCTCTACAGCAGCCGATTCATCCCGATTATCGCAGATGGTCGTCATAGTGCTCCATCAGATAGCAGAGACAATCCTGCCGCACCACCTTGTGGTCCAGGGTCAACATGGACGGCATGACCGGGACGCGCAATCTGATCTCACCCCCCGCTATTTTGAAATAACGCGCGCTGACATCCGCCCCTCTCTCATCCGTAGCCTGCAGCCCCAGACCAACCCCCGGAGCCAGGCGCCCAAGAACCGTGCCCTTGGACAGCTTGCGGAAATTAAGGTGGTCCAGATCCGCCGCAAAACTGATATCCACATCGGATGCGCCATAGCCGAAACTGACATCTTCCAGCACCTTCACTATGGCCACTGTATGAAATAATTCGATATCGTGATGGACCACAGGGTGAGTGGGATGCTCTGATAGATTCAGACAGGCATCCAGATAATCCACGGCATGATCAATACCGTGCATCTGTCCCACTCTGCCGCACTCCAGGGTAACCGCCGGACAGAGCTTGGCCATGGCCATAGACTGCACCCCACAGGGGCGGATGAAATAGACTACGGTACGACTAAACATGGCGGCCAGATGTAAAAACCGGTTATCCAGCAGGTTGATACA
This sequence comes from Sedimenticolaceae bacterium, assembly GCA_050288245.1. Lineage (GTDB taxonomy): Bacteria > Pseudomonadota > Gammaproteobacteria > Chromatiales > Chromatiaceae > JAAGZL01. The sequence goes on along the minus strand of JBNKDM010000041.1, from coordinate 17,440 downwards.
GGCGTAATGGGGATTGATCCCGGTATTGTTATGCACATCCACACTGGCAAACACACCACGCTCGCGCATAATCCCCACCACCTGTTCCATCATCAGCTGTTCCTGGGTCTCAAGCGATCCACAGCCTGGCCAGACCCTATTGTAGTCGGGCTGCCCATCCAGATGTCGCATGCCGGCAGCCGCCGCACTTACGTTCGCAATAAACAGGCTGAGCGAACGCGGTAGCTCCCTCTCACCTCCGCCCGGCATATAGTTCCGCAACAGTTGCCGTATCGCATCCCAGCCCGTGGTCTCATTACCGTGCGTCAGCACGGAGACAAACAGGGCAGGCTGTTTGCGGCCGGGAAGATGGATCAGAGTAGGCCCACCAAGCACCCCCTGCAGTTGAGTGGCGTCCAGATCCAGCAGCCCATCCGGCAATCGATCCAGCAGCGACAGCATGTTAACTCCCTCCTTCATCTGCATCATATCTGCCACTCATGTACCGGCCTGCCGCCGGTCTGGTGCTCGATATAGGTCTGCATCAGCCCATGCATATCGAACCCATGCCTCTCCACCCAGGCCCGCTGCCAGGCCGCGCCATTACGTCTCGAATCAACCCTGGCGCGTATTATGCCCAGCCAGTAATCCGCCTCTTCGCCATCAATACCCAGAGAGAGCAGCCCATCTCTGGCCAGGGGCAGCAGGATTTCTTGAATCAGCTGCGGCAATATGACCCTTTTGGCATCCAACCATTGGATCTCTGCCTCTAATCCACTCTTTGCCGCCAGATAAAAGTTTTTTCTCGCATCCTGAAAGGAGAGCTGCGTCTCCGGCGCAACCTGCCGTCTGGCCAGGGCGGAGACCGCGCCATAAAAGAATGCGGCGTTTGCTATGGAATCCAGCACCGATGGCCCTGCCGGAACTACTCTATGTTCAATCCGCAAATGCGGCCTATGCTCGGCATCAAACCCGATCAGAGGACGGTTCCAGCGCCAGATGGTCCCGTTTTGCAATCGCAGATGCGCCAGGTTCTCTTCCGGCTCATCCATGAGGCGGGGCAACAGAATCGGATAGCGTCGCCAGTTGGCCTGAAAGCACTCGGCGATAGAACTCTCCATATAGCGGACACCAAACGTCACCCGCTGATTCAATCTGGAATTTCCCACCGCCACCGCCTGCTCAAACAGCGGGATGCGGGTCTCGTCCCAGAGATCGGCCCCCAGCAGATAGGGGGAGTTGGCACACAGGGCCACCATGGGGGCAGAGATGATCTTGGCGGCGTTATAGAACCTTACCCCCTCTTCCACGTCGATCTTGAGGTGGATCTGAAATGAGGTGGCGGCCGACTCCAACATCACATCATCATGTTCCAATAGCAGTTCGTCGCTGCCTTCAACATCCAGGCGCAGGGGCTCTCCTCCACGCTGGAGTAACACCTGCTCATTCAGTGCATGATAGCGATGCAGGGGCGACATGTTTGCCATGACAAAATCAGTGGCCTTGGCGGTGGGAAGAATACCTACCATAACCAGTCTGGCCTGCAACTCTGCGGCGACATCACTGCAATGGCTCCAGGTGTCGCTTAACTCCTTATACATATCGCTTAGAGCACTGCCACGCAACTCACGGGGGCTGCTATTGAGTTCCAGATTAAACGTGGCCAGCTCCGGGGTGGCCAGAGGATTGTCCAGGCGCTCCAGAAAATCCTCTACCACACCCATAGGTCGAGCGTCCGCATCCACCAGCCAGGTCTCTAACTCAAAGCCACCCATGTTGGGGCCACTCTTGAAGCGCCCCTCCTCCAACCAGCGGCATAACAAAAGAGTCTCTCTTCCCAACCTCTCTTCAAAGTCAGCGAAGTCCTGCGGATCAAAATGGCTGTCGGTTATCTCTTGGCCCATGCGTTCAGCCCGCATATTTCACCAGGCGGACCCGGCAAACTGAAAAGGTTTGTTTAAGCATATAACTAATAAGATAGCGCGCATATTGCTGCAGGTGCATTTGTTCCATCAGATTTTTGGAACAGACTGCGACCTATCAAGCAGGCCGCCCTGAAGGGCGGCATCCAGCGCATTAAGTCTGGCCGGCGTTCCCACATCCACCCATAGTCCTTGGTACAGCTCCCCGCCGATAAGGCCTTTTGCTGCATTGGAATAGAGTAGGGGCGATAACCGGAATGGCTCGGGCATACAGCCGGCAAACAGCTCCGGGCGGTAGACGCCGATGCCGCTGAAGGTATATCTCTCATCGGAATCGTCGGCAACCAGATCTCCGTGCAAGGCAAAATCCCCGGCGCCGTTGTGCGGCGGGTTTTCCACCAGGACCAGATGGGCCAGACGATCCGCTCCTATCCTGATGCTCGAGTAATCATAGTCACTCCACACATCGGCGTTCACCACCAGAAAGGGGCTCTCCCCCAACAGCGGAAGCGCGTTGAAGATACCGCCCCCCGTCTCCAGTGCGGCCCCGGTTTCCGGAGAGTAGGTTATCGTGATACCGAATCTGCCGCCATCACCCAGATAGGCACATATCTGTTCGCCCAGATGGGCGTGATTGATCACCACACGGTTAAAACCTGCGCGTACCAGTGCCTCGACATGGTACTGAATCAGAGGCTTGCCACCCACCTTCAGCAACGACTTGGGCGTGGTATCGGTAAGGGGACGCATGCGCTCACCACGGCCGGCTGCCAGGATCATCGCCTGCGCTGGTCTTTCGTAGCTGCCCATGTTTACTCCTTATCCTGTATGGTAGGTTATAGATATTAAACCAGATCGGTTGCCATAACATCTTGGTGATGTTTCTGGTGGGAATTTCTCATTCCCACGCTGGAGCGTGGGAACGTTGCAACCAACCACCACCGTCATGCCGCGACTTGATCGCGGCATTCAGGAGTTTTTAGTTAGTTTCGGTAAATAGTTTCATGGCCTTTTAGCCTAAGAGAATCTACCTTACTTACAGCGCAAGGCTGCGAGAAAAAAATGCTGGGATAGTTAGTCTGTGAAACTAATTACCGATACAGCTAAGAATACCCCCTCACCCTAACCCTCTCCCCCAAAGGGGGAGAGGGGATTTATAGCGGGAGGTAAATTACACAGGAGAAGGGGTTTTAGATTGTGGGTATGACTCATCGCCTGTAAAGAGCCCAGTCCTCTGGGCGATTATTTCCACCTGATCCAGAATGCCAGGAGACCCAACAAAAAAGGCCACCCCTCAGGATGGCCTTTTCTGCTAAATACTACTTTCTGCATCAACGCTTCATGGCGTCAAAGAACTCGTTATTGGTCTTGGTCACCTTCAGCTTGTCATACAAAAACTCCATCGCAGCAAGCTCGTCCATCGGATGCAGGATCTTGCGCAGGATCCACATCTTCTGCAGATCATCCGGCTTCATCAGCAGATCCTCACGCCGGGTGCCGGAGCGGTTGATATTGATCGCGGGGAAGATGCGCTTCTCGGCGATACGCCGGTCCAGATGCACCTCCATGTTGCCGGTACCCTTGAACTCCTCATAGATAACGTCGTCCATGCGGGAGCCGGTCTCGACCAGGGCCGTGGCAATGATGGTAAGACTGCCGCCCTCCTCCACATTCCTGGCGGCGCCAAAGAAGCGCTTGGGACGGTGCAGGGCGTTGGCATCCACACCACCGGTCAACACCTTACCGGAGGATGGGATAACTGTGTTATAGGCGCGGGCCAGACGGGTGATGGAGTCCAGCAGGATCACCACGTCTTTCTTGTGTTCCACCAGACGCTTGGCCTTCTCGATCACCATCTCGGCGACCTGGACATGACGTGCCGCCGGCTCGTCGAAGGTGGATGAAATCACCTCGCCCCGTACCGAACGTGCCATCTCGGTAACCTCTTCCGGGCGCTCATCGATAAGCAGCACAATCAGATGGCTCTCTGGATGGTTGTGGGCTATGGACTGGGCGATATTCTGCATCAGCATGGTCTTGCCCGCCTTGGGTGGCGATACGATCAGTCCGCGCTGCCCCTTGCCGATGGGTGCACATAACTCGATGGTGCGGGCGGTGATATCCTCAGTGCTGCCATTACCCACTTCCAGGGTGAATTTCTCATTGGCAAACAGCGGGGTGAAATTCTCAAACAGGATCTTGTTTTTGGCATCTTCCGGTTTGTCAAAATTGATCTCGCTTACCTTAAGCAAGGCAAAATAGCGTTCACCATCCTTGGGGGGGCGTATCTTTCCATCTATGGTATCACCGGTACGCAGGCTGAAGCGTCTTATCTGGCTGGGTGATACATAGATATCATCCGGCCCGGCCAGGTATGAGCTGTCAGCGGAACGTAAAAAACCGAAACCATCCTGGAGTATTTCCAACACTCCATCGCCATGGATATCCTCACCCTTCTTGGCGTGGGCCTTGAGAATGGCGAAGATAAGATCCTGCTTGCGGGAACGTCCAAGTCCCTCAATATTCATACTACGTGAGAGTTCGGCCAGTTCCGAAACCGGCATTTTCTTGAGTTCAGTGAGATTCATGGTTTATTCGATAGTTAGATTAATACAGAAAAATGGAATGGACAGGCACGCCTCAGCTGGAGTACGTAGTCAGGTTCAGGGAAAAACGTCTGGTTTGGGGTGGTTACTGTTTCAGTGAACAGCACTCACAGGAGTGTTTCGAATTATTTATGATTCTAGCACTCTCCCGGAGTGCGACCTAACGCTAGTTTAGCTTGTTTAGCGCAAAACTCAAATATTACTATCAATAAATGCTGTCAATTGTGATAAAGACACGGCACCCACCTTGGTAGCCTCAACCTCACCATCCTTAAACAACATCAATGTAGGTATGCCGCGGATACCATAACGCGGCGGTGTATTAGGGTTGTCATCGATATTGAGCTTTGCAATCTTGACCCGCCCAGAGTACTTACCGGCAATCTCTTCCAGCACCGGTGCGATCATCTTGCATGGGCCACACCACTCTGCCCAATAATCAACCAGAACCGGTTCCCCGGACTGCAGCACTTCAGCTTCAAACGAGTCGTCCGTTACATGAACAATCTGCTCACTCACTAGTTATTTCTCCAAATCAGTTAGGTAGTTTCGCCGGAATGAGCGAGTACGCTCCAGCGCTTCCGCAATAAACAAAACTATAATTTAAGGGGCATCGACGATAAATCTATAGAGAACCGCGCTCTCCCCCAAGCGCCTAAGTTCTTATTTACTATGAATCTATTACGCATTGCAAGTCCCAACCTCACGTAAATTACTGTATGCTAGCCCCCCATGACGAATAAACATTTGACAGACGTACAATTCTGCAGCTTTGGGCTGGCTGACAATATCATGCAAGGCATTGAAGATGCAGGTTTTTCCTTCTGCACCCCGATACAGGCCAAGACTATACCAATAGCCATCAGGGGCCAGGATGTGGCCGGACAGGCCCAGACCGGCACCGGAAAAACCGCCGCATTTCTTCTGGCCTGTTTCCAATATCTGCTGGATAACCCGGCCGATGCAACAAGAAAGATCACACAACCCAGGGCCATCATGCTGGCACCAACCAGAGAGCTGGCCATCCAGATCCATAAGGATGCTGAGCTGCTGGGGAAACATACCGGATTCAAGCTTGGCCTGGTATTCGGCGGCACCGGATATGACAGCCAGCGCAAGCAGCTGGAACAGGGCGTGGATATCCTGATCGGCACCCCGGGCCGGCTTATAGATTACTTCAAACAGAATATATTCGACCTGCATGCGATTCAGGTTATGGTGCTGGATGAAGCCGATCGCATGTTTGATCTCGGTTTCATCAAGGACATACGTTATCTGATGCGCCGTATGCCCAAACCAGAGCAGCGTCTGGGGATGCTGTTTTCCGCCACTCTGTCATATCGGGTTACAGAACTCGCATATGAACACATGGACCATCCGGAAGAGATCAAGATAGAGGCGGACAAGATAACGGCGGACAAGGTAATACAGACCTGCTACATGACCGCCAACGATGAAAAAACCTCCCTGCTTATCGGCCTGCTGCGCCACATGGACCCCACCCGCACCATTGTATTCGTAAATACCAAACGCACCGCCGATATCGTCTGGGGGTTTCTCGAGGGCAACGGCTTCAAGACCGCTGTACTCTCCGGTGATGTACCACAGAAAAAACGCATGAAACTGCTGAGCGAGTTTCAGTCCGGCAGCCTGCCGGTGCTAGTGGCGACTGATGTCGCTGCACGTGGTCTGCACATCCCTGACGTCAGCCATGTTATCAACTACGACCTACCGGAAGATGCGGAGGATTATGTGCACCGTATCGGCCGGACCGCGCGGGCCGGCGCTCATGGTGATGCCATCAGTTTTGCCTGCGAGACCTACTCCTTCTCCCTACCTGAGATCGAAGAGTACATCGGACATCGCATTGAGATGCAGCCGGTTTCCAAGGAACTGCTGGCTGAGATCGACCCCAAGAGCAGAAAATACCCGGATCGCAGCGATCGCGGGGGACAGAGAAAAGATAGACCACAGCAGGGTAAACCTAGAAGCAGAAACAGCCGGGGTGGTCAAAGAAGGAGAAGGGAGAGCAGATAAGGCCCTGTTGCCTTAGTAGAGCCTTATGTCGAAACGCAAGAAAAGCCCGGACAGCGACAACAAGTGTTTCCGCTGCATCGGAACAAAATGCTGCGTCTATGCCACCGAAGCCCTGGGCACAACCCCACGCTCCAAGGCGGACTTTGACCACCTGCTATGGCAGGTATCCCACCAAGGGGTGGAGCTGTACCGGGACGAGGGTGACTGGTACCTGATGTTCCGCGGGGAGTGTGAACATATCGAGGACGATGGCAGGTGCGGAATATATGAGACCAGACCACAGATCTGCCGTAACTACAATAACGACTGGTGTGAATATGACGCCCCGCCCGAGGATGGCTTCGAACTCCATTTCAAGAATCACGCTGAACTTCTGAAATATTGCAGGAAGCGCTTCAAACGCTGGGACAAATAGTCCGAGGCTAACCCGGCATGATCTCCGAAAAGTCATGGATCGCCGCGAACCGCTCGCTGGTCTTAAGCGGACCTTGGGTATCCGGCCGCAGTATCATCAGCAACCACCTAATCCCATAGCGCTCAGCGGACTGGAGGACGGAGGCACTGTCATCCACAAACAGTGTTCTCTCCCGGTCAAACGGCTCAACCCGCTGTAGTTGTATCCAAAACTGCTCCGACTCCTTGGGATATCCCAGGTCGTGGGAGCAGATCACGCTGTCCAGCTGCCCGCCAAGCTGGGTCCGGTCCAGCTTCAGCGCCAAAGACTTCTGATGGGCGTTGGTCACCAGCACGGTTCTTTTGTTTAGGGCACGCATGGCGTCCAGAAAATCCACCACATGCGGATGTACCGCGATCAGATGGTCCACCTCCTGTTTCAGCAAGGCGATATCCAGCCCCAACTCCTTGCTCCAGTGGTCGACACAGTACCACTCCAGCGTGCCCTCTATACTCTTGTAGCGGGAAGACAGCTCGCACCGCGACTGCTCCAGGGGAATTCCCCTGGCCTCGGCATAGCGCCGCGGTACATGCTCCAGCCAGAAATGGTTATCAAAATGCAGATCCAACAGGGTTCCATCCATATCCAGGAACACCCTGTCTATCTCTTTCCAGTCAATCATAGGCAGATCTTCTAAGTCTAAAGGTCTATTTGCAGGTACAATACACCTAAGGAAACTCTGATTAAGTCGCTACTGAGCCGAGTTTGTAACCAAATGGCGATGATCGCAAGGCATCTTGCATCTCAAGACGCAAAGGCAGCGTCCCTGCCACCATAGACCTAATCAGAGGCTCCATAACTAAATATGTTTCGGAAGCATTATGAGCAAAAAGCCCACCATCAATTCACGCAACCCTATAATTCATACCGGCGTTTTCAATATAGAGGAGGTGGAGCTGGAGTTCAGCAATGGGGAGCAGCGCAAATATCAGCGGATTGTCGGCTCTGATCAGGGTGCGGTACTGGCCGTTCCACTGCTGGACCGGGAGACGGTGCTGCTGATCCGGGAGTATGCCGCAGGCACCGACCGTTATGAACTGGCGTTTCCCAAGGGACATATTGAGGATGACGAGGACATGCTGAGCGCGGCAAACAGAGAGCTCCAGGAGGAGATTGGCTATGCCGCCAATAAAGTGGAGCATATACACTCCTTCACCATAGCACCGGGTTATCTGGCCCACACCACCCACATAGTGCTTGCCAGTGAGCTTTATCCGCATCGGATAGCTGGTGACGAGCCGGAAGAGATCGAGGTGGTACCATGGAAGATCGCGGATATGGAGCGGCTGTTATGCTGCAGCGACTTTACCGAGGCCCGCTCCATAGCAGCACTCTATATGGTAAGAGATATGCTGGCAGCCACACCCGATTAAGCACCGAAAAGACAAAGTAGCCACCCTAAATTCCATAAACTAAAGACTCTTTACTTCATGAATAGCAGACCTATACCCATAGAACAGATCATTGATATCGCCAGACGCGCCGGAGATGCCATCCTAACGGTCTATAACACCGACTTTTCCGTATATGAGAAATCCGATCAATCCCCCCTGACCGAGGCGGACCTGGCGGCACACAAGATCATAGCGAACAGCCTGCTGGAATTAACCCCGGAGATCCCGATCCTGTCTGAGGAGTCGGCCCACATCCCATATTCCCTGCGCAGCACCTGGGATCGTTACTGGCTGATTGACCCACTGGATGGAACCAAGGAGTTCATAAAACGCAATGGAGAGTTTACCGTCAACATCGCCCTGATAGATCACATGCGTCCAATCCTCGGGGTCATCTACGTTCCGGTAACACAGGAGACCTACTACGGCTCTACCCCTGAAGGGGCATTCAAACAGCTACCGGGTGAGGATGCGGAACAGATCAGGGTATGCCCTAAACACAGCCGCCCTGTCCGGGTGGCCGGCAGCCGCTCCCACGCCGGGGATAGCCTGAAGCGCTACCTGAAAAATCTGGGAGAGCACGAAATCATCCATATGGGCAGCTCTCTCAAATCCTGTCTGGTTGCTGAAGGCAAGGCGGACATCTATCCGCGTCTCGGGCCTACCTCTGAATGGGATACCGGGGCTGCGCAAGCAGTTATCGAGGCTGCGGGAGGCCGGATCACCGACACCAACATGCAGCCATTGCAGTACAACAGCAAGGATTCTCTGCTGAACCCTGACTTCTTTGTATTTGGAGATCTGGACCATGATTGGTCCAGCTATCTAGAATAGCCCGGTCTGGCGACAACACGCGTTCAATCGGAGGCTGGTTCGCCCTGTGACTCGAGCTGGGTACGGTAGAGGGAGGCATACTCACCACCCAGCGCCAGCAGCTCTTCGTGTTTACCGCTCTCTACTATGCAGCCATCCTTAAGCACCACGATCCTGTCTGCGCCTTCAATGGTAGAGAGCCTATGCGCCACCACCAGGGTGGTACGCCCCTGAGTAAGCTCCTTCAACGCCTCCTGGATATTCCTTTCTGATTCCGTATCAAGAGAAGAGGTGGCCTCATCCAATATCAATATAGGCGCATCCTTCAGAAACGCCCTGGCAATGGCCAGACGCTGACGCTGACCACCGGACAACAACACGCCATCCTCCCCGATAAGGGTATTGATCCCCTCATCCATAGCCTGAATGAATTCCATGGCATGGGCCGCCCGGGCCGCATGCACAATCTCGGCTTCACTGTTCTTGCCCAGGGAGCCGTAGGCGATATTCCTAGCCACAGTGTCATTGAACAGCGTGGTGTTCTGACCTACCAGGGCTATCTGTTCGCGCAGATTTGCCAGCTTATAATCCTGCACCGGGATGCCATCGACCAGGATCTCACCAGCAGTTGGATTATAAAATCGCAGTAACAGACTGGTGATTGTGGTCTTGCCGCTACCGGAACGACCGACAAATGCAACCGTTTCACCCGGTTCAATCTCAAGGTCTATACCCTTGAGAACCTTTCTATCTGATCCCCTGTAGCTGAATTCGAGACCCTTCAGGGCGATCCTGCCAACCACCCGCTCCCTCTCTATGGTCCCGTGATCATCCTCCAGCTCTTCATCGAGCTGCTCAAAGATGTTCTCACATGCGGCTATACCCTTCTGGATGTTGCCATACACCTCGCTTAGCTGGCGTATCGGCTTGGGCATCATCGAGGCCGCCATGACAAATGCCACCAGTTCAGCGACAGTACCCGTAGTGCGCATCTGCAGTACCAGGAACATGATAATGGCAACCGACATGACCACCAGGAACTGCAGCACCGGCGTATTCACGGCGCCCACCCGCACCATCTTCATGCTTTGCCGCCGGTTATTCTGGCTAGCGTTATAAAAGCGCTCCTTCTCATACTCTTCGCCGCCATAGCTACGCACCACCTGATAGCCATGGATGGTCTCAGAGGCTACATGGGTAACATGGCCCATGGCATCCTGAATCTTATGACTCAGCATACGCAGACGTTTGCCCACATTGGACACAATCACCGCCATCACCGCCATCACCAACAGAAACACCATGGTCAGCTTCCAATTTGACCATATCAGATATCCAAGCACTGCCAGAATGGTTAAGCCTTCTCTGATTACCGTCTTGACTGAGTCCGTGGCCGCAGTGGTCACCAGCGATACATTGTAGGTAATCCTGGATATCAGATGTCCGGAGTTGTTTCTGTCGAAATATTCGTTGGGCAATTCCAGCAGTTTATTGAACAGCTTCACCCGCAGATCATGCACCACCCCGAGAGAGACCTTGGCCAGAAAATAGTTACCCAAATAAAAGCCAATGCCACGAAATACCGCAATGGCGATAGCCAATATCGGTACATAATAGAGATTCTTGCCCGGCTCACCCTGCAGCCCCTCTACAAACAGCTCAATCAGCTTGGCAAAGGCAGGCATGGTCCAGGCGAAGAGCGCAAAACCCAGCACGCTGACCAAAAATGGCATCGCATAAGGCCTAACATACGACAGAAGTCGCAGATAGGTATGAATGCCGCTTTTAGCCTGCATGGTATGGGTGGCGATGCAGTAACAATATGTTGAAAGGGTCTGAGCTGTTCAACTTATGATATGGCAAACTTTTTCAGCCGGTACAGCAGTGTATCCCGGCTGATTCCAAGCAATCTGGCAGCCTTGCTCCGATTACCTCTGGTACGTTCCAGGGCCTGCCTGATCAGATTCTCCTCCACATTTGCCAATACAATACCCTCAGGTGGTAACCGTACCATGGAATTTGCAACATGCTCAGATGCCGAGCCAACGTGAAACTCCTGTGGAAGATTCTGCACCCCCACCTCTTGACCAGGTAACAGGATCATTAGGCGCTCGCACAGATTTCTCAGTTCCAGGATATTTCCGGGCCAACGATACTGCCTGACACGCTCCAGGGCGGCCTTGGTAAAACGGGGCGGCTTGAGGGCATGCCGCTTGGAGAAGTCGCTGATAAAATGTGACAGCAGCAGAGGGATATCGCCCTGACGTTCACGTAGAGGCGGAAGCTTCAGGGGTACAACGTTTAGCCGGTAATAGAGGTCCTGGCGAAAATCTCCTTGCTCGACCTTGACCCCAAGATCTTCCTGGCTGGCGGCAATAACCCTGACGTCCACCTTTACCGGCCTGGAGGAACCCAGAGGCAGTACCTCACCGCACTCAAAGAACCGCAACAGCCTGGACTGCACATCGAGCGGCAACTCTCCCACCTCATTCAAAAACAGGGTACCGTTGGCGGCAGAGACAAGATAGCCACAACTATCTTGCGTCGCTTTGGCAGCGGGACCGTCAGCACGTCCAAACAGCAGTGACTCCGCCAAATCCTTGGGGATGGAGGCGCAGTTCACCGAAACAAACGGCTGCTGTGATCTGGAACTGTGGACATGAATAAACCTGGCCAGCAGCTCCCTGCCGGTACCGCTCTCCCCATACAGTAAGCTGTTCACACCGGTCGCAGCCACAATCCTGGCGGCATTGGTCGTTTCCAACAGAGATGGACTCTTACCTAATATCATATCGACACCTGCAATCTGCTATGACTGTCTATTAAAGTTATTGCCTCAATGGTACCAAAAAAATATCCGCGCCGAAAACCAAACCGGCGACACCTACCAGTACAACCATGGTTCCCGCCACCTGCCTTAGTCTGACGCTGCGCCCCAAACGCGCCATCCAACCGGCAAACACCCCGGTTGCTATCATCACCGGCAAGGTGCCCAGCCCAAAACACAACATAAACGTCGCGCTCATCACCGGGTCACCCAACGGCAGAGCCAGAATCAGGGCATAATAGACCAACCCGCAAGGCAGCCAACCCCAAACCAGGCCGGCCAGGAACGCCGCCGGCGGGGTCCGTACCGGTAATAGTCTGCGGCCGACCGGCTCAATGCGCTTCCATACAGCACCGCCCAGGCGATCCATGTTGCGCAAAACCGGAACCCAGCCGGTCAGATAGAGACCGATCAGAATGATGGTTAGCGCCGCCACTATGCTGGCAACCTGCCTCCAGACCGGATCATCCAGACCACTGCCCAGAAGCTGCCCGGAAAACCCAACTGCCGCGCCCAGTACAATATAGGTGATGATCCTTCCCGCGTTATACAGCATGACGAACAGCAAAAACCGGCCGGCACCACCACGCACCTCCGCAGGCAGACTCAAGGTCAGGGCGCCCATAATACCGCCGCACATACTCAGACAGTGGGCAGTGCTAAAGAAACCTACAATAAACGCCAGGATAAGTGGTTGATACACGATTCATTTCCAATACGGATCTTCTGCTTAGTCGGGTGATTATGCCAGAAAAATACTGAGGATAGATTGCGAATTAACCCACGTCCTGCAACAAACGTGAGAAATAAGCCGGATTCTCACAGCAGATCCAACAGCCAGGACCCTACCGATTGACCCTTATTTTATAAACATATCCTTAATTGTCTTAACCAGCTGCGCCACTGCGCTGGGCTGATTGTCCACCACAGTTATACACTTGTTATAATCCGCGATGCGGATACAGACCTTGGTGCCTCCCATATCGACAATCTTCATGAAACCGGTTACCACCGTGGAGCCATCTCTAAGCGCCACCTGTTTTCGTACAGAATATGTGTCTGCCAACTCAAAGAAATGGATTTGATAGAAGGTATTGATCAACTCCAGTAACTGCTCTTTGGAGATCTGCAGGTTGATCGTTTCCGGCCTACCGGACTTATTCTGCAGATAGGATCCGGCTCCATCACCACTGACTGATAGCTCGTATCCACCTGGTATATTGCGACTGGTTTGATGCCGAATAGTGATTGTCACCTGGGAAAGCTGATACTGCAGCGGCGGCCCTTTCTGACCTGAGGCTGCCATTGTATTATTCGCCATCAATATAAGACCGATCGCAAAAAAACAGGTAATGGTAAATATACGCATCTGCTTTAGCCTCAGGTCCCACAAACGCAATGGGGTTCCCACAGGAACCCCACGCGGTATTGATATATGTAAAAACTATCAGGCCAGTTTCTGTTTACGCGCGAAACCAAACATGGCCATAAATCCGCTGCCCAGCAACCAGATTGCGGCAGGGACCGGAACCGCTGTGATTTCGGTATAACCTAAATCCTTTAGCATGCCTATTTCAATATCACTCAAGGTACGCACATCCAGCCCGTAGCCATGTGCAACGGCATTCATGATCAGGTTATCGGTAACATCACTATTGTCATCAGGATGAGAAAGACTACTTCCCTCTTCCCATGGATTTGGTGAATAGATCGGCACGGCATTCCCATCATTTGCGGCCCTGGCGTTTTCGCCGTCGAATAGCACACCTGCGGCATTGTAAGTACCGGCAGTAAGTGCCCCAACCTTGGATGGATCGAAGACACCATCAGCGTCGATCAGATATTCACCAGCCGCATTAGTAAGAAAATAGTCATAGGAAGAATAGAGATTAGCTTCACCCGGTGGAGCGTCATAGGCACCTGTGCCGTCCGGATAGATATCGGAGAGAAAACCGAATGAATGCATCAGTTCGTGCATCGCAGTTGATTTAAAATCCATCTCATCATCTGCAACTGTATCATCCAGTCCCCAATTAAAAGCAAAATTCCAATTAATTACGCCATCTGCGGCACCATTATTATAGTCTACAGCACCATTACTTAAGATTTTCGCCTGTACCACTGTCTTCCCGAATGGTCCTGCATCTCCATATATGGTACTGCCAGCAGAAGCCAAGACGTCCTTGTTCTCGCCGGTAGAGTCAGTATATGAGGTAACATTGTATGTCAGGGTTGCAGTGTAGTTAGTGAAATAGGAACCCAACATATTAGCAGCACTGTCCAATGCCGCCTTTCTGTCTGCACTAAAACCGATTTCATCGAAACCTTCTCCAGGGCTAACATAGTTAAAATCAAACGTCAGCACTGCCTGGGCAGGTTGAGCCATAAACCCCAATGCCAGAGAAGAGGCCAGGAGGATCGACTTCAAGCCAACCAGAGGCTTGTGGTGTATTGGAGCAGACGCAGACGTGCAAGTTGATAAGGTATTCATACTTCCCCGCTTCCTTTCAAAGTTTATTATTCAACAATTATTGCACTGAATTCTATCTGATTCAGTGGCCACAGGTAAAGTAAGTATCTTCAAAAAACGAAATAGATTCACCATCTTCCGAGCAATCTGACAGCCAGCGGTTCGATTCAGCGATAACCGGATAATTGCACTAATACGGCCGGAACAAACAGGCCAGGGGAGAGAATGGTGCCCAGGGACATAATCGAACTGCCGACACGGGGATTTTCAGCAGGAATTTCAATTACTAACACTTTAATAATCTGTAACTTAGCGCGCTTTCCATCTAATAATTGTGGCACAAAACAGGTCAATATCAGGTAAAAACGGTTAACTTTGGCACAAAAGCGACACAGCAGAACACCGCTCTCCCCGCCTCAACCGTTACATGTAAACAGTAATAACTGGCGCTGGAGCATCAACACCATATGCCAAATGTTTTCCATAGTCCGAAGCTGTCTGATATCCTGACGTTTTGAAGGGAATATACTTCAACAGCTGGATGCCGTCATTTAGCGTTCATCCCTCCCTGATCTTAATGAGAATTATTCCGGTAGCTGTATATTCCAATATTGGTGCCGGCGGCATATCACAATATTTGTGCCGGCAACATAATCAACTGTTAGCGGTATAAATTGCTATGAATGAACAACAAACAATAAAGCCTCAAAATCCCAAATGGATCGCTACTACTTCCACATTACTTTTAGGCTCGTTGCTCCTCATATATACATCTTTTTACTCGATAATTTATGCCTCAATCGTTATTGATAAAATCGGGGTAAAAATAACCTCTACTACAGGTATTTATATAATAATTGCCTTATCAATCTTACTTGGATTTGGCGTTGCTGTTTTTGTTGGGAAAAAAGCGTTTAAATGGTTTTCAAACTTTGGGAAGGTCAAGGGGATTGTATTAATGGTTGTTCTCATGATGGTTGTTCTCATGTTCCTTGCTTTAGCATTTATCCCGCAGCTCTCTACATATGTAATTAGATGATATTATTAATATAAAACCGCTAACAATCGGGTAGAGTGGGATTTAAAACCTGCGGTTTTCCAACCCCTCACCCGAAACGTTATCAGGCGCTATCGCCGTATAGTTGCTCACGCATCCAAATCATTCCGGCTAGGTTCATTACGTCTATCATGTCGCCTTTTTGAATGTGTTCTTTTAGCATCTCTTTAAGCTTGCCATTTGAGCATTGAGGGCCAAACCAGCCGCCGCGCCCTTCATCACGTTTCTTTTCTAGCTTCTCGCCCATAGCGTCCGTTACTGCCATCACCATTAAAGAGTCGGCCATATCATTGTCTGTTCTTTCAATAAACATTCGTTGTAGTTCGTTCATTTTTTAAACTCCATGCGCCTGATAACCAGGCGGTTAAGTTTGCGCCTACGGCGCGGGACTTCGCTTTCGCTCAGCCCCTTACCGCTGGCGTTAAGCTTTATAAAGGATAGTCATGCAACTTCTAGATCATGCATCAATTTCTGTGACTAAGCTTTCTAACTGCATAAAATTCTATGACGCCATAATGAATGCTTTGGATTGTGAGAAGGTTTATGAAACTGATACATCACTTGGCTATGGTATTCGTTGCTGCGCCGGTGAAGAAGACCATAGTTGCATAGCTGTTTATGAATCATCTTCGGCCAACGTAGATGATGCTAGACATTGGTGCTTTAAAGCAAAATCACGAAAGGCTGTCGATCTGTTTTATGAAAATGGAATTAGTAATGGTGGACGTTGCAATGGACCACCAGGATTACGAAAAGAATATCATTCAAATTATTATGGCGCTTTTTTATATGATCCTTTTGGTAATCGTGTGGAAGCTGTATGTCATAGTGAAATCCAAGCTTAACCAACCAATCAAGTGCGCTCCCTGCGGTCGCCGGACGCTCGTTCCTCGCGCCGCTTATTGGGGCCGTTATGGCCAATAGGAAAGAGGCATCATGGACATACGAAATATTACCTACATTTTGATCATTACTTCTTTGTTTGTATTGCCGGTAGATCTATTAGCGAAGAATTGCAAAAAAGGTCAGCCTTGCGGAAATAGTTGTATTTCGTGGAGTAAAAAATGTCACATAGGCACAAGCTCATATTCATCTAGTAGGGGCTCATCATATGGCTCTTCTATAGAAACTAGCTCATCATACTCAAATAGTTCATCCTCTACGCAATATAGTCAACGAATACCAAAGGTATATATTGTCATAGTAGACCACGTAGATGCCTATATCTCGCCAAATTCACAAGAGGTAACTGGTGGTTATAAAAAAGGAGATAAAGTGCTGGTTTATCATGTCCTTGGTGAATGGGCTCGTTTAACTAATACGCAACCAAACCAGTGGGTTCAGTTTGATTCTTTAAAGAAAAAATGACAACAGCCATAACAAGCAAATCATGCCGCTCACTATCGTTCGCTCGGATGCTGTCGCTATCGCGCCAGCACCGCATATCTAATCGTTAGCCATATGAAAGAAGAAACTGAACAATGGACCTTGAACGATGGCTGGATACTAATGTCAGTATTTCTGGTGCAGTCAAAAGAAGAACCCACACTAGCCGAGGTTGTTGCTGCTGCCGACGCAACAAATCATGCAATACCTACACCTAACGAGCTTTCTCAAGCTTTTACAAAACTGATAAATGCTGGGGTGCTGAAGGTAAATTGCAATAATTATAAGATCAGTAGTGACTATTTAAGTGAAATAGAAAAAGCCTATAAATCAAAGGGCGGTCTATTTGAGTCCGCAAATAAAGGCAAAAAATGGTTAAATAAATCAGGTCTTGAAGTAATAAAAACACCAAAAATCACTATTAAACAAGACGATGTGAAAATTGCTTATGATGCATATACATCAAATATTGAAAAAAATGGCTAACAAGCGACT
>JBNKDM010000040.1:0-19029 GCA_050288245.1 Sedimenticolaceae bacterium | reverse complement strand
GCAAGTTCCTTGTCTCCATACTCCACCACCAGTGTCTTGAATACCCGCTCTTCCGGCACCCCAAGCCTGTTTGCGGCCTCAATACCATATGAGCCGCAAGCAGGATCATGTTCGTATTCATGAATGCTGTAGGGAATCTTGGCCTGTTTGGCTGCATTTATGCCAGGTGTCATTATCCTGTGGTAACACTGCTGATCTGATTGAAAGATATTGGGGTATTATACTGGGCTAATTCAATATAGGCTGCCCAACCAGCTATTTGGATTTACAAACGGTTTGGCACTAGGCCTGATACTAGTTTCAGGCCTAGAAAACCCTTCCAGGTATTGGCGGGAAAAAACTACTCTGTTTCCTCCAACGCAGCCTTTTTTTCCTGATTTTTTGAATATAGATAAACAACCAGATTTTTTGCCAGAAACATTACGGTTATAAAACAGAGTCCGATCAGAAATCCCAACCAGGGCTTTTGCTGCAGTATTGTAATGAACCAGAGTGAATTTCCCATTGCTACATCCCTCTAAAGTAGTCGCTGAAGCGTATCAGCATAAACCAGACACACAGTGCCAATAGCCCCTTATATTCCGTTTAATCCGGCCCTTCAATGACATTATGCAATGACTTCGTATTTATCCTGAAATATGCATATTATTGATATTAGATGGAATTTTTGGTTTTGCCTGCTACGATGATCCGAGATGGACAGACGATGCCCATAAACTGAAACGCTACTGTGCCTTGAAGATGGCGTTATTAGATAGAGCAGGGGATCCGTTGGGGCGGTATCTGAAAACCAAACTGATTACCGGACTATTTGCTGGATAGCTGCAATAAGAGCTAAGCTGCATTTATGTCAGGCAATAGAACAGCTAAAATTATGGCGGTAATCATAGCCAGCTATGCATTACTGTGGCTGCCTCTGTTATTCCTGCCAACATATCTTAATACCACAATCGGATTCATAGCAGTTATCCCACTACTATTCGTATATCTGTTCCACCGCGTGGGGGTACCAGGACTGCTCGAATACAGTGGCTCTTGTGGCTGGGGCTGGTGTAGTCCGACCCCTTTCGGTTGGTTGCTTTTACTTGTTTTCTGGTTCCTGGTGGTTTGGTTGCTTGCCAGGTTTATTGTACGCCGAACCAGGAGATAATGAGTTAGATAGATGACCTCCGGCGTAGGCCGATGAACCCACCCAATACTGCCGGCACGAACAAAAATACTGCGGCAGGGATAGGCACAGATGTGGCATTGATCTGATAACGGAATATATAGCTGGGTGAACTAGCTGAATACACTCTGGTACCCCCCCAAATCCATTCAGCTCCGGCTATATCATATTTGGGATTTGGATCAACGAAATAATTTGTCCAACCCCCGTCTACAGGGTGCCACGTATCACTATATCCACTTAAAAATATGGCATTTATAGCCGTCTGATCAGGTACAGTTGTATTTCCAATCCCGGTAATCTGCAATGGGGCCAGAGTATATTCCCAGCCATTATTGAAATCGGTATAGAAATTTGAGAATCCGGTAGATGTCGTAGTAAAGGCACCGGCAAAGCCATCCCGGTAGCCGGTATCCCATGCATAGATATAAACGTAATCACCGGCATTAACATTAATATTGTAGTGCTCAGCTGTTTGATATCCATTGGCAGACACATCTTGCCCTACATAGGTAGCGCTATTTGCTGTTCCGGTATAGAAGAGATAAAAATTATCTACGTTGATACTGGCCGTATAGCTGGCGGATAAAGCAGGTAAGGAAAAGGATACTGCCAGCGCTGCAACAGCAAATATGCCATGAAGTTTTTTCATTATTATTCCCCATGAAAGATGATGGCCGAGACATACTCTTTATGGAAAAAGTGATAGGGGATCAAAGTTCAGCAAGTGATAGAGACCATCCGTGATCTGTCTGACAAAAACTCAGATGCCCGAAATCGCTGTCTCAGCAACTCTTCTTATTATCATTAAATTGTGATGCAAGAATCCTATATTTTGCTGCAGCTTTCAAGAAAAAAAACACAGATTTATGCCTTAGATTCCTTTATCTGGATTGGAGGTAATTCAGGCCATACTGGCTAAGGCTGATGTCAGTGGGAGTACAGAATATATGTGCGCCAACAGCTCACAAAATATATCAGTACTTTTGTGCTCTAAACCAGATCAAACCGCCTGAAGATAGTACTGAATTGGCCGCGCCCCTGGGTCATGCTGCGCAGGTCTGTGGTGTATCCCAGCAGCTTATCCAGTGCCACTTCACAGGTTATAGTGACACTGTCTTTCCATTTTGTTGTGTCCTGAATCACGCCCAGACGCGCCTGCAGGTCACCCAGAACCTGTCCCAGGTTCTCTTCCGGTACCACAACCTCTGCAGCCATTATGGGATGCAGCAGGCAGGGTTCAGCCTGCTGTAATGCCTTGATGCATGCCTTGGCTGCCGCCGCCTGCAGTGCATCCGGAGTGGATGCCTTGCCAAACAATTCAACATGTTTAACCTGAAGTTCCAGATCCTCAAGCGGCGCCGATTCGATCGGTCCGTTTGCCAAGGTAATAATCAACGTAGTCTCAATGGCATCCAGTTGCAGTTGGGTTAACTTTATCCCGTCCGGTTTAATCTCAGGATCAATAATAATTTTAGTGCCTGCACCTCGCTGAAGCGGGGTTACACTCAGGACTATCCGCGCCTTGAGTTCATGCTCACTAACCTTGGGATCAAACTGCGGTTGAAACAGACACTCCGCCGTAGCGGCTTGGGTAATAGTTTCACGTAGCGCTACAGCCGGTTTGCCCGATCTGATCTTCAGATTGAACTCTCTTTGCAGACGCTCCAGAACTATCTGCAAATGTAATTCACCCATCCCACGCAGCAGTCGCTGTCCCGTATCCGGATCATCTTCCAGCAGCAGGGTTGGATCCTCCTGCTGTACCTTGTCCAGCACCTCGAGAAACTTATCCTCATCCTCGCTGGACTGCGGCTCAACTGCCAGACTTAGCACCGGCTCACGGGTATCTATCCGTTCCATAGTGACAATATGGTCCGGATCACAGATAGTATCGCCCGTGGTCACATGGCGCAGGCCGGCCAGTAGTACTATCTGACCGGCGTGGGCAATATCCAGACGGGTCTTGTGTCCGGCATCTACCTCGAACATGCGCGCCACTGTTTCTTGAATCTGCTTTCCACCTGGCTGCAACACTGTGATCTTGTCTCCAGGTTTGAGTTGACCTCGATACAGCCTGGCATAGACATGGCGGCGGCCATCCCAGAGCTGAACCTTGAATGCCAGCGCAGTCAACGGACCATCTTCATCCAGGCTGATCATCTCGTCACTGCCTTCCGGTGTTCGCGCCATGGCCGGCGGACGATCAGTTGGGGAGGGGAGGAGCCTGATTACTCCATCGAGTATCTGCTGCACCCCTTGATTGCGCAAAGCACTGCCGGCAAAGCATGGATGGATCTTGCCTGATAGCGTTCCGACGCGCAGCGCAGCCCAGATAGCCTCTGCATCCGGCTCTTCATCCGCCAGAACAAGATCCTCCAGGGTTTCATCAAACTCTGCAGCTGACAGAAGAAGCGCTTCCCGATATTCGGACATACTGTTCCAGACGGCATCATCACATGGTTGCTGTCTGACTATTTCGCCGTGTTCCCCGTCAAAGAAATTCATTGTCTTATCTATGAGGTGTACTACTGCATCCTGTTCGGGTAGAGGTATGGTTACCGGAACAGGTTCCCCTTTTAATCTCTTGCGAACACTCTCCAGGGCATGCGCGAAATCCGCACCTGGTCGGTCCATCTTATTTATAAAAAACAGGGCGGGGAGGGCAAACTTGTTGCGCTGTCTCCATACGGTTTCGGTTTGTGGTTCAACCCCACGCACCCCGTCCAGCACCAGGATGCACCCATCCAGGATGCGCATGGCACGCTCCACTTCTATGGTGAAATCCACATGTCCAGGTGTGTCGATGATCTGAATCAGATGCTCTTGCCAGGTAGCCCGGGTGACGGCGGAGTTGATGGTTATCCCGTGCACCTGCTCTTCGACTATGTAGTCCATGTGGGCGGCGCCATCATGGACCTCTCCTATCTTGTAAGAGGCACCGGTGTAGAACAGGATGCGTTCTGTAAGAGTGGTCTTACCCGCATCCACATGGGCTGCTATACCGATATTTCTGGTATGGGAAAGATCCGGTAATTTGCTCATGGCGATTCAGTCAACCTTGTTGTTATCATCCTGAAACTGGCTTAGCCAAGGAGTATAGGTACTAACGAGTGATAGAACACTCAATTATTCCACTGCAATTAGGGGATAGATATGCCTTCCTGCTGCAACATAGCAACCAGCCTGATCAGGGGTAGGCCTATAAGTGAATTGGGGTCATCGCCCTCCAGACGTTCGAACAGGGCTATGCCAAGACCCTCA
The DNA here is from genome assembly GCA_050288245.1 of Sedimenticolaceae bacterium. Taxonomy (GTDB): domain Bacteria; phylum Pseudomonadota; class Gammaproteobacteria; order Chromatiales; family Chromatiaceae; genus JAAGZL01. The sequence goes on along the minus strand of JBNKDM010000040.1, from coordinate 14,597 downwards.
GATTTAAAGCTGCCAGCGCAGTTGTATGGCTGCTCTGCATCAAGATAACGCTCTATCTGCCCCTGGCTTAGATCCCGGAAGTGTACATGAAACGGCTCACAGATTACCTGGGAGCAGCCGCTGTCGCTATTTAGCAGGCAAAGCCCGGTATAGAAACTTATCCGCTGGCCTGATGCCTCGGTAAGTTGGGCCAGCGCCCGTTCTCTATTGCCGGGTTTCCCAAGGATATTTGGGCCGATACATGCGACCTGGTCAGATCCTATTATCAGTGCGTTATTGTGCCTGGATGCCACTGCCTTGGCCTTTTCCAGTGAAAGACGCTTAACAAACTCCTCAGGTTTCTCCCCTGGATGCATTGATTCATCAATGTCAGGGGAATCAACACCAAAGTCGAGGCCAAGCTTGTTCAACAGTTCCCTGCGAAAAGGAGATGTGGAGCCGAGGATCAAATTCATACTATTAAGCCAATTGCTCTGCTGTGATATATGTAACAAGGACGGTTATTTTACAGCTATTTACCCAAAAGCCCATGACTCAGCGCTATGCCGCCGCCATCTCAACATTCTTATCTCGGTTCAACAGACCCTGGACCGTTTTGATTGAGACAATTTGCATAAAAATTTCACCATCAGGCGTCTGATCATCCCTAAATATTTCGAAAAACCATCATGCTTAGATTTAATTTATGTTGGCATTCAAAAAGTTAAATGCCATTATATATGCTATCAATCAATAGTCTATTCCCCATTAAAACAGATGGTTAGGATGCTGTGTTCAATCTGATTTCTTGACATCCTGGGAAGATTCCCATAGAAAGGCATGCTTCATCCACTATTTGCATATTGTGTAATTCAGTGACAAATAGTTTCCGGTTTAGCCGACAAATTCAGGGGAAAAATGCATGGCCGTTTCTGATCTGGTTTTACAGGGCATCAACCTGATGTTTCTGGGAATGGGGATAGTCTTTTCATTTTTGGCCATACTGGTAGTTGCCCTGAACGGCATGTCAAAGCTGGCATCCGCGCTGTATCAACCTGAGATGCCTGCACCCTCCGCCACGCCAAACAATACAGCGATTGGAGATTCTGAGCTGATTGCCGTCATATCCGCCGCTATCAACCGTTACAGATCAAGGAAATGATATATTTTAGGCTGATTGAGTCAGCACCTACACATAAACAACATACACAAAGAAATAGAGCCCATGAGTGATAAAAAACCTTTAGGAATAACAGAACTGGTCCTGCGTGATGCACACCAATCACTGTTTGCAACACGCATGCGTATTGACGATATGCTGCCGATAGCAGAGAAACTGGACAGAGTTGGCTACTGGTCTCTGGAGACCTGGGGCGGGGCAACCTTTGATTCCTGTATACGTTTTCTAGGCGAGGATCCATGGGAGCGTCTACGCCGCCTTAAGGCTGCTATGCCGAACACAAAGATGCAGATGCTGTTTCGTGCCCAGAACATCCTTGGTTACCGCCACTATGCCGATGATGTGGTAAAGGCATTCGTAGAACGTGCAGCGGTAAATGGTATGGATGTATTCCGTATCTTCGATGCCATGAATGATGTACGCAACTTCCAGACCGCAGTAAAGGCGACATTGGCTGTAGACAAACATGCCCAGGGGGCTATGTCCTACACCGTTAGCCCGGTTCATAACATAGATTACTGGGTGGATATGGCCCGCCGGCTTGAGGATATGGGTTGTAACTCTATCTGTATTAAGGATATGGCTGGACTGCTTAAGCCCTATGTGGCATTTGAGCTGGTGAGCCGCCTGAAAGAGAATATCTCAGTACCACTGGCTCTACACTCACATGCCACCACCGGCATGAGCACAACCACCATTGCCAAGGCCTCTGAGGCTGGCGTCGATATGGTAGATTCATCCATCTCCTCCATGGCCATGACCTACGGCCACTCTGCAACTGAATCTGTTGTTGCCGTAATGGATCAGACCGAACGCGATACTGGTCTGGATCTGCAACTTTTGGAAGAGATAGCAGCATATTTCCGTGAAGTACGTAAAAAATATGCAAAATTCGAAGGCGCACTAAAAGGTGTGGATTCACGCATCCTGGTAGCGCAGGTACCTGGTGGTATGCTCACCAACATGGAGAATCAACTGCGCGAGCAGGGGGCATCAGACAAACTGGATGCAGTTCTGGCTGAGATACCTGAGGTACGCAAAGATCTTGGCTATATCCCGCTGGTAACTCCAACCTCCCAGATCGTCGGTACTCAGGCGGTGCTAAATGTGCTGACCGGTGAGCGTTACAAATCTATCGCCAAGGAGACAGCCGGCGTCTTGAAGGGAGAGTATGGCCTATCGCCTGCCCCGGTTAACAAAGAGCTTCAGGCCAGGGTACTGGAAGATGGCGGTGAGGCAATTACCTGTCGTCCGGCAGATCTGATTGCACCTGAGGTGGAAAGGCTTACTGAAGAGCTTGAAACCATTGCCCAGGAGAAGAAATTCGAACTGGCAAAGGACATCATCGACGATGTCCTCACCTATGCACTGTTCCCTCAGGTTGGCCTGAAATTTCTGGAGAATCGCAATAACCCGGATGCCTTTGAGCCTGTGCCGGGAACCGAGGCTGAACCAATCGCTGCACCAGATGCATCTCCTGCAGCTGCAGGTGGGGCCGAGGCCTATACAGTAGAGGTAAACGGTAAAGCCTACGCGGTAACAGTAACGGCAGGCGGTATGGTAACAGGTCTCGCTTCTGCTCCAGCTGCCGCTCCTGCGGCTGTTTCAGTTGCCGCCGGTGGTGCTGTTATCAAGGCCCCATTAACCGGAAACATCTACAAGATCAACGTCGCCGTTGGCCAGAACGTCTCCGATGGTGATGTGATCATGATCCTCGAGGCCATGAAGATGGAGACCGAGGTACGCGCGACTGCTAGTGGTACCGTTGCATCAATCGCCATCAAAGAGGGTGATTCCGTGCATGTCGGTGACACCCTGATTACTCTGGGGTAGGGCATGAACGGAGCTGAAGCGCTATGGCAATCCATGGGTATTGCCAATATGGAGTGGGGCCAGGCCCTGATGATGTCGGTCGGCTGCCTTCTCATCTATCTTGCAATCAACAAAAAATTTGAACCACTGCTTCTGTTACCAATCGGTTATGGTGCCATCCTGAGTAACATCCCGGTGGCCGGAATATCCGGGCCTGACGGACTCTTGGGTATGATCTATCATGTGGGTGTTGAGACCGGGGTATTTCCTCTGCTTATCTTTATGGGTGTTGGAGCACTCACCGATTTTGGTGCATTGATCGCCATGCCCAGCACCCTGCTACTTGGAGCAGCAGCTCAGTTCGGAATCTTTGCCACCCTGTTGGGTGCCCTGGCTCTGAATATGGTACCAGGGTTTAATTTCACCCTGGCAGATGCCTCTGCCATAGCAATTATTGGCGGTGCCGACGGGCCTACGGCCATATTCCTGGCCTCACGTCTCGCCCCTGATCTACTGGGGGCGATCGCAGTGGCAGCCTACTCGTACATGGCCTTGGTACCGATCATCCAGCCACCAATCATGCGCGCCCTGACCAATGAAAAGGAACGCAAGATTGAGATGCAGCAGTTGCGGCATGTAAACAAGCTGGAAAAGATCCTGTTTCCCTTCACTGTACTGCTACTGTGTATCCTGTTCCTGCCATCAGCTGCCCCGCTTATCGGAATGCTGATGTTAGGAAACCTATTGCGTGAGAGTGGTGTGGTAGAACGCCTGAGCAGGGCGGCACAAAATGAGATCATCAATATAGTAACTATATTCCTGGGATTGGCGGTAGGATCCAAGCTCTCTGCTGAAAAGTTCCTGAGTCTCGAGACCCTGGGAATCCTGGCACTGGGGGCTATGGCCTTCTGTATAGGAACTGCTGCCGGGGTGTTGATGGGTAAGGTGATGAATAAAATCAGCGGTGGCAAGATTAACCCTCTTATCGGTGCGGCAGGCGTTTCGGCGGTACCTATGGCTGCGCGGGTGGTCAATAAGGTTGGTCTGGAAAGCAATCATCACAACTTCCTGCTGATGCATGCCATGGGACCGAATGTGGCCGGAGTTATCGGTTCTGCGGTTGCCGCAGGTGTATTGCTGGCAGTAGTTGGAGGTCAATAGTATCAACGGATAACAAGAAAACGCCATGGTGATAGGGGCATTACCAAGGAAAATAACTTAGTGTTGTAGTTGGTATTTTTTGACAGGCAACGTCATGCGTAATAAAATCGCGCGGCTATGTCGTCTCGCTTACCTGAATATATTGATCCATGGCACTTCGGAGAGATAGGGAAGGAGCTATCCGGCTATGTCGAGATCTCTAAACTCCCGCGTCTTGCAGCGGTATTGGTAAATAATGAAGGCAAGGCGGAATTCGTGTTCAGGTTCCGCAAGGGTGAGAAGCAGCGTATTCATATCACAGGGTATGTTTGTGCATCTTTGAGTTTAGAGTGCCAGAGATGTTTGGAACCGGTATGTATTCAGATTGCAACTGAAATAGATGCTGTGGTGGTTGAGGGTGTTGAGGAAGCTAAGCGGCTCCCAGACGAGTATGAGCCCTTGATGGCAGATGAGAGACTAATCAGATTATATGATGTAGTAGAGGATGAGTTGCTACTGGCCTTACCGTTCGTAGCAATGCACCCAGAAGGCGTGTGTCAGGCAGCCTCTCGGAATATTGGGTGGTCTCCAGAAGCGGTGGACGAGGATAATGGTCAAACAAAACCTAATCCATTCGCCGTGTTGGCAGATCTGAAAAAGTAAACAGACTTGAGTTATTTATTGATTTTTAGGAGTTTGATCCATGGCGGTCCAAAAGAGTAGAAAAACCCCTTCCAAACGCGGTATGCGTCGTTCACACGACGCCCTGACCGCTAAGGCCATTTCAACCGATTCAACATCAGGTGAACTGCATCTGCGCCACAATGTTACCGCAGATGGTTTTTACCGTGGACGTAAGGTTATCGCCGACAAAGGCGAGTAACCCAAATAATAATATAAATCTCTGGCCGGTAAGCCTAACGGCTTGCCGGCTTTAGATATGATCACAATACTTACCTTTTATAATCTCTGGGGCGTATGAATCCGATGGGGAGATCTAACCGAATCACCATCGCATTGGATGCAATGGGTGGGGACCACGGTGTAGGTGTAGTTGTACCTGCAGCCCTGGATTTTCTAAAGAAGGACCAGGATGTGGACTTGATTCTTGTAGGCAAAAAGGATCAGATAAAGCCACATCTGAGTAGCTACGACAGCAGTCGTTTGACTATTCACCATGCATCCGAAGAGGTAGAAATGGATGAGCCTCCGTCCAAGGCATTGCGCAACAAAAAGGATTCATCCATGCGGGTGGCCATCAATCTGGTGCAAGAGGGTATGGCTGATGCATGTGTCAGCTCAGGTAATACCGGTGCCCTGATGGCAACTGCGCGGTTTGTCCTGAAGACTCTACCTCAGATAGACCGGCCGGCAATTATTTCTGCTCTCCCTTGTATCGAAGGACATACCTGGATGTTGGATTTGGGTGCTAATGTAGATTGTACCGCAGAACATCTGTTCCAGTTTGCTCTAATGGGAAGTGAACTGGTGTCAGCTGTTGACGGGAATATGTCACCACGCGTGGGGTTACTTAATGTTGGCCAAGAAGATATTAAGGGAAATGAGCAGGTAAAACGTGCCCATGAACTACTTTCCAACAGCTCCATCAACTATGTCGGTTACACCGAAGGTGACAATATCTATACAGGGGGTGTAGATCTTATCGTTTGTGACGGCTTTGTCGGAAATGTCTCGCTAAAAAGCAGTGAAGGCGTAGCCAAACTGTTCAAACACTATTTAACCAAGGCGTTCACCCGGAATATTTTTACTAAACTGGTAGGCTTGATGTGTATCCCGGTTTTGAATAATCTAAAAAAATCCATTGATCCTCGTACCTATAACGGTGCCAGCCTGCTGGGACTGCGTGGAATAGTAGTAAAAAGCCATGGTGGTGCAGATATCAAGGCCTTTGAAAATGCCATATGGATGGCCAAGAAGGAAGTTATGACAAACTTATCTGAACATATAGCTCAGGGTGTGGAGAAGCAGTTTGCCAACAGGGGTGAAGAGTGAAATATGCTCGGATAATAGGAACTGGCAGTTATCTGCCAGAAAAGATCCTGACAAATCATGATCTTGAGGAGATGGTAGATACATCTGATAAGTGGATACAGGAGCGCACCGGGATCAAGGAGCGTCACATCGCTGCAGATGGTGAAACCACCTGCGACCTGGCGGAACAGGCCTCCCTGCGTGCAATTGAGGCTGCCGGGATCAATGCGTCTGAGATTGACCTGATTATCGTTGCCACCACTACTGCCGACCAGGTATTTCCCAGTACAGCCTGTCTGCTGCAGAATCGTTTAGATATCCATGGATGCCCTGCCTTCGATATACAGGCGGTGTGTACAGGATTTATCTATGCCATGGGAGTGGCTGACAAATTCATCAGGGCCGGCGGCATACGCAATGCATTGGTAGTTGGTGCAGAAACATTCTCCCGTATCATTGACTGGAGTGATCGTGATACCTGTGTATTGTTCGGAGATGGGGCAGGGGCAGTAGTACTTCAGGCCTCCGATGAACCAGGTATTATCGCAACCCATCTGCATGCAGATGGCGAATACAAGGATCTGCTCCAGGTACCGGCTGGTATATCAAAGGGATACGACAGGCTGCAGGATGGCAGTGCCTATGCTCAAATGAGCGGCAACGAGGTGTTTAAGATAGCCGTAACCACTCTGGGACGTATCGTGGATGAGACCCTGGAAGCAAATCAAATGAAGCAAACTGATGTGGACTGGTTGATTCCACATCAGGCCAATATCCGTATAATCAATGCTACCGCCAGAAAATTGAAGATGTCGATGGATCAGGTGGTGGTAACCGTGGGAGAACACGGTAATACCTCAGCTGCCTCTGTACCGCTCGCCCTGGATGTTGCCGTGCGTGACGGACGGATTAAACGGGGAGAGACCATCCTGATGGAGGCATTTGGCGGCGGATTTACCTGGGGCTCTGTCCTGCTAACTTATTAAATGGGGCTATCAATGCTAGAGAATGAAATTGCTTTGGTGACAGGAGCAAGCAGGGGGATCGGCAAGGCCATAGCCGATAGCATTGGCTTAAGTGGAGCTACCGTTATCGGTACCGCTACCTCTGAGGCAGGTGCTGCAGCCATCACCGAAAGATTCAAGAAAGCGGGAATTAAAGGCGTAGGCAAGGTCATGAATGTTACTGACCAGGACTCAATAACCAATGTTATCAAAGAGATATCTACTGAGTTCTCGGCACCTACTATCCTGATAAACAATGCAGGCATAACCCGTGATAACCTGATGTTACGCATGAAAGATGAAGAGTGGGCTGACGTCATTGAGACCAACCTAACCGCAATTTTTAGGGTATCCAAGGCCTGTCTACGTGGTATGATGAAGGCACACAAGGGGAGAATAATAAATGTTGGCTCAGTCGTCGGCTCTACCGGTAACCCTGGTCAGGCCAACTACTCAGCAGCAAAATCCGGGATTATCGGTTTCACCAAGTCCCTGGCCCGTGAGGTAGGGTCACGTAACATTACAGTTAATACTGTTGCGCCTGGATTTATTGACACTGATATGACCAGGGAGTTGCCGGAGGAGCAACGTAATGCCTTGCTGGGAAATATTCCCCTGGGGCGTCTTGGCAGTTCGGAAGAGATCGCGAAAGCGGTTTTATTCCTCGCTTCTGATGATGCAAGTTACATCACCGGTGAGACATTACATGTTAACGGCGGTATGTATATGGGGTAACAGCTTCTGCATTATTATTATAAAATACATTAAATATCATATATAACATGATGATATATAAATAATAATACTGTATTTGTGTTTGTCCTGGTTTAGTTAATTTAGACTTTTATCTTTAGTTGATTGTGAATACAATAGCGGTCGATCGCTAGTAAGTGATCTTCAAATTTATACAGAGGAATCTAATAACATGAGCTCTATTGAAGAAAGGGTTAAAAAGATTGTCATGGAACAGTTGGGTGTAAAAGAGGAAGAAGTCGTTGCAGAAGCCTCTTTTGTCGATGACTTGGGAGCTGATTCTCTTGACACCGTCGAATTGGTAATGGCTCTTGAGGAGGAGTTTGAGACCGAAATTCCCGATGAGGAAGCTGAGAAGATTACTACAGTTCAGTTAGCTATCGATTACGTCAATTCTCACACCTAAGGGTAGACTCACTTTTTTACTGGTATGGGGCAACCATCAGATGCCCCGTATTATTCACAGTTTCCGAACAAGAGTAAGATCATAGATATGGTTAGAAGAAGGGTTGTTGTTACCGGACTCGGAGTCGTTGCGCCTGTTGGAAACAGTGTCGAATCAGCCTGGAATAATATTCTGGCAGGCAAGAGTGGAATTCGGCCTATAACTAATATTAGCGATATAGAACGCTTCTCCACCCGTTTCGGTGGCAGCATAATCGACTTCGACATAACGGAATATACCAGCGCTAAAGAGGCCAGAAAGATGGATCAATTCATCCATTTCGGCCTTGCCGCCGGCTGTCAGGCGATTGAGGATTCCGGTCTTGAGATTACTGAGGAAAACGCCGCCCGTATTGGCGTCGCTGTAGGCGCAGGTATTGGCGGGATCACGGGTATCGAAAATAGTTATGCTTCCTATCGTGACAGTGGTCCTCGTAAGATCTCCCCGTTCTTTGTTCCGGCGAACATTGTCAACATGGTAGCTGGAAACATCTCGATAAAATACGGGTTAAAGGGACCTAACTACTCAATCGTGTCTGCCTGCAGTACCGGTAGCCACAATATCGGAGAGGCTGCGAGACTGATCCGTCATGGCTATGTAGACGCCATGGTCGCTGGCGGTTCTGAGATGGCAACCTCGCCGGTTGGCCTTGGAGGTTTTGCCGCTGCGCGAGCACTCTCTAGCCGCAACGATGATCCGGAGGGTGCAAGTCGCCCATGGGACAGAGATCGTGATGGCTTTGTTCTGAGTGACGGAGCCGGTATTGTCGTACTGGAAGAGTACGAAATAGCGAAGGCCCGCGGCGCCAAGATCTATGCTGAACTGGTTGGTGTAGGTATGAATTCGGATGCATATCACATGACTGCCCCATCACCTGGTGGCGAGGGTGGCAGGGACTGTATGTTACTGGCTTTGAAGGATGCCGGAGTGAATACTGACCAGGTTGATTACATCAATGCCCATGGCACCTCAACACCAGCGGGGGATCTGGCGGAAACCTGTGGTATCAAGGGAGCATTTGGCGACCATGCCTACAAACTTGCCGTAAGCTCCACCAAGTCCATGACCGGGCATATGCTGGGTGCTGCGGGCAGTGTCGAAGCCGTTTTTACCATTCTGGCGATAAGAGATCAGATAGCACCTCCGACGATAAATCTTGAGAATCAAGATCCGGAATGCGATCTGGATTATGTGCCAAACGTGGCGCGTGAGATGAAGATTGATTTGGCACTCTCAAACTCGTTCGGCTTTGGCGGCACCAACGGATCTTTGGCCTTCTCCCGCTTTCAGGGCTAATCCTAAATAGGCCTCTCCTTGTTAATTAACGGGGATTCAGGCACATCCATCTCCGCATTTGACCGCGGCCTGCAGTATGGTGATGGTCTGTTCGAGACCATCGCTGTCGTGCAGATGCATCCATGTCTCTGGCAACGCCATTATCAACGCCTGCAAAACGGTGGGGAGCGCCTGGGAATTCCCATACCCGAGCCTGCGACCCTGTTCAAGGAAATCCAGCATGAGGTAGGCTCTAATAACAAAGGCGTTATAAAGGTCATCGTAACCCGTGGCGAGGGAAACAGGGGTTACAAAATAGATCCGAACGCTGCTACGACCAGAATCGTGCAATTTTCGCCTTGGCCAAATTACCCAGACACTGCATGGATATCCGGGGTTTCGGTACGCATATGCAGCACGCAACTTGGATATAATCAAAATCTCGCAGGGATAAAGCATCTGAACAGGCTGGAGCAGGTGATCGCGCGCAGAGAGTGGGATGATAAAAGGATCAGCGAAGGTCTGATGCTTGACGCTGATAGGCATGTGATAGAAGGTACTATGACCAACCTTTTTATGTTTAAAGACGGCATAGTACACACCCCTGATCTTTCAGCGTGCGGAGTAGCTGGGGTAATGCGAGGTCTGGTGTTGGATGTGGCACGAGAACTTGGCATAGAGGTTAAGATCCGGCAGATACCTCTGCCCGAGCTGTTACAGGCCGATTCACTGTTTCTGACCAACTCTCTGATAGGAATCTGGCCAATATGTGAAATAGATGGTAAGAGTTTCACTACTGATTACATTGACCAAAATTTAATTTCGGAAGTAACCAATAGGGCCTATGTTTAGCAAGCTTCTTGGTATTGTCATAATTAGTGTGAGTTTTGCGCTGGCTTGGCTCATGCTGGATATTCAGCAATATGTTGCTACCCCGCTCAATATTCCTGAAAGCGGCATAGATTATATCGTCAAGCCTGGTACCACTCTGGGTAACCTGGCAAAGGATATGGAACAAAAGGGCTATATCAGTAATTCTGTATACCTAAGAATAATCGCGCGCTGGACCGGTCAAGGCAAAGCGATAAAGGCCGGTGAATACCATATCCAACCCGGCACTAACCCAACCCAACTACTTGAACAATTGGTTTCTGGCCAGGTAAGCACCCATAACATCACCCTGGTAGAGGGCTGGAACTTTAGCCAAATGCTGGCTTCCATCAATAGCAACCAGACGCTTGCTCATACCCTGAAAGGACTGCCCAATGCTGAGATCATGTCACGTTTGGGACACGCCGGGATGCACCCTGAAGGACGTTTCCTGGCAGACACCTACAACTTCCCCTTGGGCACAACCGATCTGGCGCTGTTACAGCGAACCTATACTGCCATGGAGACCCTGCTAAATAAGGAGTGGCAGCAGCGCGATCCATCGCTCCCGTTTACGGATCCATACCAGGCCCTGATCCTGGCATCGATAGTGGAAAAAGAGACTGCCTTGCCAGAGGAACGCCGTGAAATAGCCGGGGTATTCGTGCGGCGATTACAGAAAAACATGCGCCTGCAAACGGACCCAACCGTAATCTACGGCATGGGAGACGCCTACCAAGGGAATATCAGACGCAAGGATCTGCAAACAGATACCCCGTACAATACATATATGCACGGCGGCCTGCCACCAACCCCTATATGTATGCCGGGTCGAGACGCAATCAGAGCAGTAATGCATCCGGCCGATGGAAACACTCTATATTTTGTGGCAAAAAACCAGGGGGATGGCAGCCACCATTTTTCTGCAACCCTGAAGGAACACAACGAAGCGGTACGCAAATATCAATTGAAACGCTGAATGACATCTGATTAAGTCACAGGGTATATAGTGGCGCCAGGCAACCAATAAGAGAATAGGTGAGAATGACAATAAATAGAGGGAAATTCATTACGGTAGAGGGCGTCGAAGGGGCGGGGAAAACCAGTAATATTGAGTTCATCAAGCATGTACTGGAGAGCTCAGGCAAAGAGGTGCTGTTCACCAGGGAGCCTGGTGGAACACCTCTGGGTGAGGAGATTAGAAACCTGCTGTTAGGACATCGTCATGCCGGCATGTCGGATGATACAGAACTGCTGCTGATGTTTGCTGCGCGTGCAGAAAACCTGGAACAGAAGATCAGACCTGCGCTTGACGCTGGCATCTGGGTTTTGTGCGACCGTTTCACCGATGCCTCCTACGCATATCAGGGAGGAGGGCGCGGGATCGACACCAAGCGTATACATGCACTGGAAGAGTGGACCCATAAAGACATTAAACCAGATTTGACCCTGCTATTGGATCTTCCGGTGGCTGTTGGCCTGGAGAGGGCTGGAAAAAGGTCTGAGCCTGACAGATTTGAAAAAGAGGAGGAACGTTTCTTTGAGGCAGTACGCCAAGCCTATCTGCAGATAGCCTGGGATCAGGCCGATAGGGTCAAGGTCGTAGATGCTTCATCCCCATTATATGAAGTGCAGGCACGGATAGCAGAGATAATGCAGGATTTTATCGACGTCAGCGCCTGACAACCGCTCCTGAGCCGGAAACCACATAATGCAAAGCATCCTAACCTTTCCGCCCTATCCATGGTTACAGGAGACCTGGGACAGACTACAGGCGCTAAACCGGTCAGGGCAACTACCACATGCCATGCTGTTTTCCGGGGCTGAAGGAGTTGGTAAGTATCAATTAGCGCAGGCATTTGCCTGGTCACTACTGTGCAAATCTCCATCTGAGAGCGGCAAACCATGCGGACTGTGCAGCGGATGTAACCTGGTTGCTGCAGGCAACCACCCTGACCTTACGGTGATAGAACCGGAGGAGGAGGGCAAACAGATAAAAATAGACAGGATCCGCGAGTTTATCGAAAGTGAGGGTATAACCTCCCATGCCGCCGGTTATAAGCCGGTACTGATAAGTCCGGCGGATTCGATGAATCAGGCAGCCGCCAATAGTCTGCTCAAGACCCTGGAAGAACCGGTAAGTGGCAGCATAATGATGCTGATAACTGCAAATCCTTCCAAACTTCCCGCCACCATACGCAGCCGTTGTCGTCAGGTATCATTCTCCGTCCCACCCATGCGGGTAGCTTCTGAGTGGCTAGGTTCCATACTGCCAGATAGTGATCCTGAAATGCTGTTGCAAGCGGCTGCCGGATCTCCGCTCACTGCGGTCAAGATGTCCGGCAAGGACGCAATAGAACTGAGGCAGAAAATGTTGGATGAGTTTCTGGGTGTGCTCAGGTTACAGCTCGACCCAGTGACCATTGCAGCGAGATGGGTCAAACAAGATCTCAAAGAGATACTACACTGGATGTGTAGCTGGGTGATTGATATGCTTCGATTACAGATGGCAGCACAAGCGGTCGTTCTATTTAATACGGATCAGAGACAGCTACTGCAGAAGACGGCTGGAGAATTGGACACTAAACGTCTGTTTCAGGCACTCAGTTATCTCTATGATGCGAAGAGTGATGTTGCTGCCACATTGAATAACCAAATGACACTGGAGCGCCTACTGCTGGCGTTGGTTAAAAGCCGGAAGAGCAAGATAGGATAAGAGATGAAAAACCCTAATCTCCCAGGGGCACGTCAGGGCATATTGTCACTTACCATCAAGGACAAGAACGCCCTATATGCCGCATATATGCAATATGTAAAGAATGGTGGACTGTTTATTCCAACCAACAAACATTACAAGCTTGGTGATGAGGTCTTTATGCTGCTCACCCTTATGGAAGAGACCGAGCGCATCCCGGTTGCCGGCAAAGTGGTTTGGATTACCCCTATGGGATCGGAAGGTAACCGGGCAGCTGGAATCGGCGTGCAGTTCAGTGACCAGGACGGAGGCATAGCTAGAAATAAGATCGAAACCTATCTGGCAGGCGCACTCTCGACCGAGCGGCCGACGCATACCATGTAGTTCCACTATGAGTGGGTTAATAGATTCACATTGCCATCTGGATCGGTTGGATCTTGATCCTTTCAATAACAGCTTTGAAAATCTTATCCGGGAGACACTAAACTCTGGAGTAGAGCATATGCTCTGCGTCTGTATAGATACCGAAAGCTACCCATCTATGCTCTCTCTGGTCGAATCATACTCCAGCATATCTATATCTATCGGGGTACACCCAAATGACAAAGAGCGGCATGAACCTACGCCGGAAGAGTTAACCGCCATGGCGGATCACCCCAAGAACCTGGCCATTGGCGAGACCGGTCTTGACTATTTTCGCAGCGCAGGTGATCTGGAGTGGCAGAGAGCACGTTTTCGCCAGCATATCCGTGCCGCACGCCTATGTAACAAGCCTTTGATCATCCACACTCGGGCCGCGCGTGAGGACACCATCAAGGTAATGCAGGAGGAGGGAGCAACGGAAGTAGGTGGGGTGATGCACTGTTTTACCGAGGATTGGAATATGGCACGTCAGGCCCTGGATATGGGGTTCTATATTTCTTTCTCCGGTATCATCACCTTCAACAGCGCCAAAGAGCTGCGTGAAGTGGTAAAAAAAGTCCCTCTGGATCGACTGCTTATCGAGACTGATGCGCCCTATCTCGCCCCGGTGCCTAATCGTGGCAAGCCGAATTACCCAGCTTATGTGCGCTATGTGGCAGAGTGCATTGCTGATATACACCATATTTCGTTCGATCAAATTGCAACCATCACTAAAGATAACTTTTGTCGTCTGTTCAATCCTACTCATTTATAGGATCTGTTAACTTTCTGTACACATACTAGGATTCATATACCTTGGAGGCGAGCAAGAAACCGGCAATTCTGGCAACCATATGGATGATAGGTACTCTGGTATCCTTAGCCACCATGGCTGTTGCCGGAAGGGAGCTTTCCGGCGAGCTTACCACCTTCCAGATCCTTTTCTTCAGGAATATCGTCAGTATCCTGATAGTGTCTGTTTATCTGAGTATCAGGGGATGGCACCTGGTTTGTACACAAAGATTTCCTACCCATGTGGTGCGTAATCTA
>JBNKDM010000039.1:0-19205 GCA_050288245.1 Sedimenticolaceae bacterium | reverse complement strand
AATCGGCAATCATCGGTGCAAACTTGACAACCACACCGCTGAAGACCACGCTAACCATTGTCATCAGTTTGATCAGAATGTTCAAGCTGGGACCGGAGGTGTCTTTGAACGGGTCACCGACGGTATCACCGACCACGGCGGCACCGTGAACGGGGTTTTTGGAGCCGTCCGGCAGTTTCTTTCCGCCGTGGGCACCCTTCTCGATGTACTTCTTGGCGTTATCCCAGGCACCACCACCGGCAGTCATGGAAATGGCTACAAACAGACCGGTAACGATGGTGCCGATCAACAGCCCGCCCAGGGCCTGAGCCCCAAGGATAAGCCCTACCAGGATGGGTACGGCGATAGGGAGCAGGGATGGCACGATCATCTCTTTGATCGCAGCCTTGGTCAGCATGTCTACAGCCTTGGAGTAGTCAGGCTTCTGGGTGTGATCCATGATGCCTGGCATCTCCTTAAACTGGCGGCGCACCTCATTTACGATGCCGCCGGCTGCCTTACCTACGGCCTCCATCGCCATAGCGCCGAACAGGAATGGTACCAGGCCGCCGATCAGCAGACCGATCAGAACCATGTGGTTGGAAAGATCAAAGGAAACTTCTATGCCCAGATGGGTATTCAGGGTGTGGGTGTAGTCAGCAAACAGCACCAGGGCGGCCAGACCTGCGGAACCGATGGCATAACCCTTGGTTACTGCCTTGGTGGTATTGCCCACTGCATCCAGCGGATCGGTTATGTTGCGGATCTTCTCGTCCAGTTCGGCCATCTCGGCGATACCACCGGCGTTATCGGTGATTGGACCGTAGGCGTCCAGGGCGACGATGATGCCGGACATAGAGAGCATGGAGGTGGCCGCAATGGCGATGCCATACAGACCAGCCAGTTCGTAGGTTCCCCAGATAGCGGCACAGATAACAATTACCGGTGCGGCGGTGGACTTCATGGAGATGCCCAGGCCGGCGATAACGTTGGTGCCGTCACCGGTGGTGGAGGCCTCAGCTATGTGGCGTACCGGTTTGAACTTGGTGGAGGTGTAGTATTCAGTGATCACCACCATGGCAGCGGTCAGACCCAGGCCGATAAGGGCGCAGAAGAACAGGGCTGATGCAGGATTGGCAATGCCCTCAAGCACCACTGAGCTCATCATCATGTTGGTGACGAAATAGTAGGCTACGGCGGATATCGCACCTGCTACAGCCAGGCCCTTGTACAGGGCAGGCATGACATTGGTAGCGCCATCATGGGTCTTTACGAAGAAGGTGCCGATGATGGATGCGATGATGGATACACCACCCAGAACCAGAGGGTAGGTGACGGCTGTTTTGCCAGCACTGGAGAGCAGCAGGCCACCAAGCAGCATGGTTGCAACCACGGTTACGGCGTAGGTCTCAAACAGGTCTGCGGCCATACCGGCGCAGTCACCAACGTTGTCACCTACATTATCGGCGATAACGGCTGGGTTGCGAGGATCATCCTCCGGGATTCCGGCCTCAACCTTGCCCACGATGTCGGCACCTACGTCGGCGCCCTTGGTGAAGATACCGCCGCCCAGTCGGGCGAAGATGGAGATCAGAGAGCCACCGAAGGCCAATCCGACAAGAGAGTGCAGCGCGTCTTGATCGGTTACACCGGCCAGACTAAGTGCGGTGTAGTAACCGGCTACGCCCAGAAGTCCCAGGCCTACTACCAGCATGCCGGTGATGGCGCCGCCGCGAAACGCGACTTGCAGGGCGGCGTTGATGCCGTTATTGGCAGCCTCTGCAGTACGCAGGTTGGAGCGCACAGAGATGTTCATGCCGATGTAACCGGCACCACCTGAAAGAATCGCGCCAATGGCAAACCCGATAGCGGTGCCAGCGCCGAGGGCAATCCAGATTACTACCAGTAGGATAATACCTACCAGGCCGATGGCGGAGTACTGGCGGTTCAGATAGGCCTTGGCGCCTTCCTGTATAGCACCGGCAATCTCTTTCATCCGGTCGTTACCTTCCGGTTGGGCCAGGATCCATTTTACGGAAACGATCCCGTATACCACGGCTGCGATTGCGCAAGCCAGGGCAAATATCAGTTCAGGGGACATCGCATGCTCTCCTACGTTCTAGTATTTTAAGGTTGATTTAAATTGATTAAATATAGTTATTTCCAGCGGTATAGTTTTTTTAAAAATTACGGAATACCTTCCCGGAATTCCGGCGATACAAACATAAGGCCCATGCTTGACGCGGGCTGGTCCGGTATCTGACCATCCCACTGGTAAGGGTCTGATGTATTGGCATTAAGCGACAAAGAAATGGGGGTTTTTACCCCCATATTTTTATAACCCATGATTACTACGGCTCAAAATTATCTGCTAATTTCCTTGTTATAACAACATTTTTTAATGTTACATACTGTGGCAGCCCCTGTTTATATGGAGGATAGTCCTCTCCCTGAATCAGTGGGAGCAGGTAATCCCTGCACTCCTGGGTTATGCCAAAACCGTCTGCTGAGATGTATTCAGCCGGCATCATCTTCTCCACATTCGCGACCTCTGACAGGGGCGCTTCATGTATCTCCCATCTATAAGGAGTATTGGAGGTGCGGGTGATGGCCGGCATGACAGCGTTTTTGCCATCCAGGGCCATCTCAACCGCAGCCTTTCCTACTGCATAGGCCTGTTCCACATCGGTCTTGGAGGCCAGATGACGGGCGGCACGCTGCAGGTAGTCGGCCACGCCCCAGTGGAATTTGTAACCCAGGTTGTCTTTTATCATGTTCGCTACTACCGGTGCGGCGCCGCCAAGCTGGGCATGGCCGAATGCGTCTCTGGTCCCCTGTTCTGCCAGAAAGCGTCCATCCGGCCAGTGTGCGCCCTCGGACACAACTACTATTACATAGCCGTACTCCTCCACCTTCTGTTGGCAGTTGGTAAGAAAGGCCTCCTGATTGAACTCTACCTCTGGGAACAGGATGACAATCGGTATGTCGTTATCCTCATCTGCTGCCAGACCGCCGGCAGCGGCGATCCAGCCAGCATGGCGTCCCATTACCTCCAGTACAAATATCTTGGTGGAGGTGCGGGCCATGGAGCGTACATCAAAACTGGCTTCGCGGGTGGAGACAGCGATGTATTTGGCTACAGATCCGAAACCCGGGCAGTTGTCGGTGATAGGCAGATCGTTGTCTACGGTCTTGGGAATGTGAATGGCCTGGATTGGGTAACCTAAGGTCTCTGACAGCTGGGATACCTTATGACAGGTGTCGGCTGAGTCCCCGCCGCCGTTATAAAAGAAGTAGCCGATGTCATGCGCCTTGAACACCTCAATCAGACGTTCATACTCACGCCTATTCTGTTCCAGGCCCTTGAGTTTGTAACGACAAGATCCAAAGGCTCCGGATGGGGTATAGCGCAGGGCGGCGATTGCGGCATCGCTCTCCAGGGAGGTATCGATAAGGTCCTCGGTCAGGGCGCCGATTATTCCGTTGTTGCCGGCAAACACCTTTCCGATGCGGTCGCTGTGTTTGCGCGCGGTCTCGATTACACCACAGGCTGAGGCGTTGATTACAGCGGTCACCCCTCCGGATTGGGCGTAGAAGGCGTTCTTAATGCTCATTTGCACTCCATCGAATCAATACTCGTTGTGAATATGGTGCGGCCAGCAGGGATTGTAGTACGTATGATCAAAGATCGCCCCTCTCCTTTGCCGCATAATCTGCCTGAACCTGCAGTAGAGATGTTACGCACTCCGCCAGATTGTCATATTCAGGTACGCCGGTTCCCATCTGTTGGTAGAGGCGGTAGTAAAACAGGCTGCGATACTTGCGGTCGCCCGCCTTAAAGATCACAAAGTGGCAATCATCCACCTCCCAGTAGAATATTGGACACTCAGTAAGAGTTCGATCGGATGGGCGCAGGCGTATTTCGCTATCCGCTATCTGCAATTCCACTGCAAAATCGTAGCGCTCCTGCAGGGTGCTTTTTACAACCCACATTTCATTTTCGGTGATATCTGCAACTGCTGGCATAATAAATTTGGTTCTTCTGTGGCTTGTGGTTATATGAAATTAGTCAGGCAGAGGTCATCATAAAATAGTGGTTTGAGTACACAACTGCGTTGACAATATGAGCATTATCGGATAACTGTATCCGAGGTTTGAGGTCGGGACAAATGTAAAACTTGGATGTCCCCATGAGTTTTGATTATTGTCTTTTAAAAACAGATTGTTATATGGATTTGTGGGCGCCGGGAGAATTTTGTCGTATCCATGAAGCTCGGAATGGAGTCAACCCTAGGCGGTTGTAATCTTAGGGCGATGTGATTGGCTGCACAAACGAGACGGGGAAATAACATTAACAGAAAATAGGTTGGGAAATGTAATGAGAATGGTGCTTCTTGGACCGCCTGGATCTGACAAAGGCGACTATGCCATTAAACTGGCAAAAAAATACCAGGTGGTTCTGCTGTCAGTATCGGGAATTTTATCTGACGCGGTTGCCAGGCGGCTGGAAGCCGGTGTTCAGGCGCGGTTCTATTTTGAGCACGGGCAATATGTTCCTGACGAGATTCTGTTTGAGATAATACGTGAGCGCCTCAGCCGGTCGGATTTAAAGGACGGGTTTCTTCTGGTTGGTTTTCCCCGTTCCACCGCACAGGCTGCATGTCTGGATGAGATGCTGGAAGAGAGAGGGGTGTCACTTGATCTCGCATTACATCTGGATGTAGACGACGAGGTTCTCCTGGAGCGACTCGAAGGTAGGCGCACCTGTATCTCCTGTGGAGCAAAATACAACATCTTTAGTAATCCACCAATGGTGCATGGGGTTTGTGACGATTGTGGCGGAAGAGTAGGCCGTGGTGCCGATAGCAATGAAGTGGTTATCAGTAACCGCCTGCGCGCCTATGATCAACAGATACACTCCCTCGCTTCCTACTATCTCATGCAAGAAAAGCTGAGAGAGATCCCCAGTAATGGAAGTGCAAACGAGGTAACCGGTTTGTTGTACAAAGCCATTGACGCTTGGTTGTCGGGAGAGATTGATGAAGACACGAAGGCGTTGATGGAGAAAGTTGAGGCGGCGGTCGAGTTGGCAACTCCAGAACCTGAGGTTCCCTCGGCCAAAATTGAGTCGAAATCCCATGAAAAGGAAACAGAGATGACAAAGAAGAAAGCTCCAGTTGCACAGGCGCCAGCCAAGAAAGCCACGGCCAAGAAAAAGAGTGTAGCCAAGAAGGCCCCAGCCAAGAAGGCTCCG
Organism: Sedimenticolaceae bacterium; assembly: GCA_050288245.1. Taxonomy (GTDB): domain Bacteria; phylum Pseudomonadota; class Gammaproteobacteria; order Chromatiales; family Chromatiaceae; genus JAAGZL01. The sequence goes on along the minus strand of JBNKDM010000039.1, from coordinate 13,972 downwards.
GCAAAGAAAAAGGCTCCAGCCAAGAAGGCCCCGGCAAAGAAAAAGGCCCCAGCCAAGAAGGCCCCGGCAAAGAAAAAGGCTCCAGCCAAGAAGGCTCCGGCAAAGAAGAAGGCTCCGGCAAAGAAAAAGGCCCCGGCAAAGAAGGCCCCGGCAAAGAAGGCCCCGGCAAAGAAGGCCCCGGCAAAGAAGGCTCCGGCAAAGAAGGCTCCGGCAAAGAAGGCTCCGGCAAAGAAGGCTCCGGCAAAGAAGGCTCCGGCAAAGAAGAAGGCTCCAGCCAAGAAGGCTCCAGCCAAGAAGGCTCCAGCCAAGAAGGCTCCAGCCAAGAAAAAGACTATAGCCAAGAAGGCGAAATCTAAATAGTGGTTTGACAACTACCATATGCCTGCGCAGCGACGCCAAAGGTTTTGCGCTTTTGGTGTCGCTGCGGGAGTTGATCGCTATCATCAAACGGCAGTATCTAGCCTAAGAGAAATTGGCGGGACGAATTGGTCTGGATGACCGCACCATGTTAACTGCCACTTTTCGTTTCTATGCAGAGCTGAACAATTTTCTGGTGGAGGAGCGGCGCAGGCTCGACTTCATCTATCGATTTGATCGCAAGGCATCGATAAAAGACTGCATCGAATCCATGGGGGTACCTCATACTGAGGTTGACCTGATATTGGTCAATGGTATCTCGGTGGATTTCTCCTATATCCTCTCCGATGAAGATCGGGTAAGTGTCTATCCGGTGTTCGAGCTATTGGATATCGGCGAGGTTACTCATCTGCGTCCACAACCTCTGCGTGATCCCCGGTTCGTGGTGGATGTGAACCTGGGGCGGCTGGCGCGGTATCTGCGTCTGCTGGGATTCGATAGCCTCTACCGCAACGACTACAGCGATCGGGATCTGGTGGAGATCTCCATGGAGCAGCACCGTATTGTGTTGACCCGGGACAGAAACCTGCTCAAGCACGCTGCCATCACCCACGGCTGTTTTATCCATAACACCGAACCACTACGGCAGATCGAAGAGGTGATATTGCGCCTGGATCTGATTAACCTTGCCAGACCTTTCCTGCGCTGTATCCGCTGTAATGGTCTGTTACAACCGGCAGAGAAGAGTGCAATTGAAGATCTATTGCCGCCGCTGACGCGCAAGTATTATCAGGTATTTTGGCGTTGTGGGGATTGCGGTCAGGTCTATTGGCAGGGGGCGCATTATCAGAGGATGGTGGAGTTGGTGGATGGGTTGTTGGGGAGTGGTGGTTAATGTGATGCCATGGGTGCAGCAAGGTAAGCAGCCAATGCGAGCGAATGTCATGTTTGATTTATGCCTGCGGGACAGGCGGCGACCTACCCCGCAAGTCGGGGTATCTAACTAATAACTAGGTTGGGTTTACGCGGTTCTTCTGGAAAAACCGATCAGGCCGACACAGCTGCTTATGAATAACCAGACTGCCGCCGGTACCGGCACAGAAGTAGCATTGGCCGATGAGGAGAGGTAGACCCAGGCCTCGTCACCCGCTTGATTAGCCAGGGCGTCGCCCTGGCCACCAGTCTCTGAGTAAAGGTAGATGAATGGATCATCTCCATATTTGGAGCCTGCAAACAGACTATCAGGGATGTACATAAGGAGGTCAGAGGAGCCACTTCCAGGTCCGCCCAGCAGCGCGGCATCAAGTTTTATCCATGAGTTTTCGCCTGCATCCATGTCGTATATCAGATCTGCTGCTCCGGCAAAATTATATCCGGTCAGATTGTCCACATTCGAAATGTATATCTCGACTGTATCCAGGGATAATAAAGAGTTTCCATTCCCTGGCTCATTCATATCAAAGGCAAATTCACGATAGAGAGTTCCACCGATATTCACTTGTGGTAGCGTCGATCTATGGATAGCGTCATGCCTATTTCCTGTTCCAAACTCTGTGATTCCTTCTGTGTTGTATCCACTATCATCAAAGGTCAGAAAATCAACCGCCGTACCACTGCCAAAACCGACAACGGACTTGTTAAAAAACAGTGCTCCATTGATAGCGCCAGAGGAGGTGCTTGTAGTAGACAGATCCAGCATGGCAGCCTGTAATGTCGTTGCTGAAACCAGCATTAGTGCTGCGAGCACTAATTGACCTTTGAGTGATTTTTTAACCATTAGATCTAACCCGATAAAAGTGCCTGATATACAGAATTCTTGTCAGACTTTGGATAAATGTAGGAGCGCAACTGGATTAGCGCATTACCCAAATAGGCTATATTTATGAGATAAATCAGATTTGACTACATTTTTGCGGTGTTAAATACTTTACTTCCTTAATGAGCATAACTCATTCTGGTTTCCCGATTCGAATACTATATGCATCTCCTTAACATCAATAATGTCGGACTCATTGCTGTCCCACTTACGCGTCGTTCCCGCGAAGGCGGGAACCCAGTTGTAATGTCCTGTATACAAATCAACCGCTTACTGGATGCCCGCCTGCGCGGGCATGACGGCGCTCTGTTTTTCTAATTTCATGTCTCTATACAATTCGGCGTCTTGTAAAAGCAGAAATGAAGACGATAAATAAACATTTTACTATTTTAAATGGGACAGCAGTGGGTCTGACTCCATTGATGCTTTGAACCAAGATGCAATACCATCGATTTTCCTAGGCCCCCGACATCTCTTGAATAAAAAAGGTACCAGAGTAGCCAAAGGTTTTTCCGAACAACGGATGCAGCATAGTGAAGTCTAGATAAAACTCTTTTTCTGAGATTGCCCGCTCAACAATTTGTGCATCACCCAGTATCGCCCAGGTCGGTATAGGTATACGGGCAACTCCGGTGTCCCATATGTAACCTGCGCTGGTGAATACCAGGGCGCCCTCATCGACCGACATCCGCATACGGATACCCAAGCCATATTTCACATACTCGATGATCTCATCACCACCCGCATATTCCATTCTGGATTTGAACTTTGTCAGGGGTTTGCCGGGGAATTGCAGGGTGCGGTACCAGAACATCGCTTTATGGTTGTCATCCCTGGTCCAATTCCTGACCTCGGTCGGAATGTTTCTGCCCTGAAATGGTACCAGTGCCCCAAAGATGCGTCCCGGCAATAGAAAGAGCTTGGCTATATTGGAGTGGAAGACCCGGTCCATGGATCCGTGGATGGTCATCTGTGCAGCTATACCCGGGGCCATCGCATAGTGTCGTTTAACGATATCGTCAAGCCGCTCCCACTGTTCGCCCAGGGCCTGCTGCATGATGGATGCCGGTTGTTCTGAATGCATGACACTCTCCTATATGGCGATGGCAGGTTTGAAGACCATCAGAAAATATATGATGACCATTGAGATGAATGCAGGGATGCCGAGCCAGAACCATAACCGGGCATAACGGTGGTAGCGTCCATCCAATCTGTCATTGCGGGCCAGGGCATCGGCGGCAAGATCCCGCATGCGTATCTGCAGCCAGACCACCGGGAGCCAGCATCCACCCGCTATGATATAGAGCACAAGCGTGATGATTATCCATGGTTCGCTGAAAGGAAACCCTAAAATATGCACCAGCCAAAGACCGGTGAGCGGCTGGATGATTACCGTGGGGGTGGTGAATAGCCAATCGGCGATCACCACGGTGCTGTTTGTTTTGGCCATGGAGGGAAGATTGCCGCTACGATCCGCCATCCACTTATAAAAGGCGCTGCCGAGACCGGTGCCGAACAGCAGGGTGGAGCTTAGGATATGGATCACCTTAACCAGTGCGTATTCCATCATCATCTCCTCTCCAATACGATCATGATAAGGGTGGCGATAACCAGAGGCAGGTTCTTGCTGATTGAGCCGAACGGGTGTGCCCAATATTCCGGCAGCCATATGGTGATAATGACGCTGTAGAGCAGGATAATGCCGATCTGTATTAGGGCCACCAGACGTATGCGCCAGGAACATATGGCCGCGATACCCAGCAGCATGTCGGTGGCGGCGGCGCCATAGAGCATGATTGGTTGCCAGACGCCAGCAATCCCCACTTTGGCCAACATGGCGTAGCTCTGCTCAACAGGGAATACCCAGGCAGAGACGATGCCGGTGAACAGCCACACAAAGGCGATAGATAGGCGCAATGCGGGGGCAAGAAGATAGAGTTCTGCATGCCAGCGGTCGGATTGCTGTGCCGGTGTGGCAGTCAATACACTTTCTATTCTGCGCGGTTTAAATCCAAATCTGGCAACAAACGGTTCGACGTTAGCGGTATTGCCGTTGCGTAGCATCTGCACGGCCTCTTCTGTTATCGGGGTCTCTCCCAACAACCCGGCCCAGCGCGCAGCTTGCAGGGCCAGCCGGTAGGGCAGAGAGATGAATCTGGCCGGGCCCAGTCCAAGCCAGTGGCGTAATTTCTGGAACAGTGCCTTCATCGTAACTGGTTCTGGCCCGACCATCTCAATGTCTGTACGGAGCGCTGAAGCTGAGTGCACCAGCTCCACCATCGCCTGCATCATATCGCTGATATGTATGGGCTGAGTCTGTTGCTCACCCGCAGCGATAAGAGGAATAACAGGTAGGGCGGCCATAGCCTTGAACAGGGCCATGCTCTTGGCTCCTGGTCCATATACGATGGATGGCATAACTACCGCCCAATCAAGATTTCGTTCTCTCAGGTATCTGTCCGCCGCACGTTTGCTGGTGTGGTAGTGACTGCAGGCGCTGTCGTCTGCGCCGAGCGCGGAGATTTGAATGACCCGCTTCACTCCCGCCTCCTCGCAGGCCTGGAACAGGGCAATGGGCGTCCTGGTATGCAGCGCATCGAATGTCTGGCCCCTGCTCTCGCGGATGATGCCGACGGCATTGATGACAACATCAACACCACATAACCGGGGGATCCAGTCGTCCGCTGTCTGGTCTCTGGAGAAATCCGCCAGTATGGTGGTGATGTTCGGACGGAGTTGGTGTAGAGATACGGGTCGGCGAACACAGGCGAGAATATCGTGTCCCGCATCCAGCATCGCCTGAACCAGATGACTGCCAATGAATCCGCTTGCGCCGGTGATCAGGATACGCATCTCATTTTATCCCATCTTCGATCCGGGGTGCTGCCGGGTGAAAGGAGGTGCTTATGGATTTCCAGACCACACGCCCAATGGCGCTCAGGGCGATGAAGTCACCGAGTAGAGTTCTGAACAGTGTCTTTTGTAATTCATGCACGATATTGAGCGGATTGGTTGCTAGCGTTGGGGCGAAGCAGGCCACCACCAGCAGGGGAGAGATGATCAGCATCAATTGGGTAAACATCACCCAGAAATCGGCGCGTCCTGCTGTGCCGCAGGTGTCGGTGAGTACGTCGCGCAGAAATGGTTTGAGCAGAGATATCAATGCGAGGCTGATGCCGAGGCAGAGGGTTATCTCAAAGATAAAGAGTAACAGAGCGTTCATGACTAGTACCTCCCTCAATTCTATGCTTCATTATTTTCTGTAATTACTGAAATGTGCAGGTAAAAAAGGGTCTACCTGCTCCCCAGAAACCCCTGCACCTTTGCGCCAAGTTTTATCAACTTCTGTAGAGTGGATTTAGGCAGAATCTTGATCTGTTCGTGCCAGGTATCCAGGGTCTCCATGAATTTAAGAACATCTTTGATCCGCTTTTTCACTTCGGCGGGCGTCTGTTTGTCCTCATCACTCTCAAGGACACACTCCCGTAGTACCGAAATGGTGGGATCAAGCTCACGTTGTTTGCGTCCTTCCATGATGGTGTAGAAGAGCTCCCATGGGTCTCTCATCGTCTCAAAGTGATCCCTGCGATCACCTAGCATGTGCACTACCTTGACCAGCTTCCAGGCCTGAAGCTCTTTGATGCTGGTGCTGACATTGGAACGTGCTACACCTAGAGTTTCGGTAATCTCTTCAGCATTCATTGGGTCCGATGAGAGATAAAGCAGGGCATGGATCTGGGCAACCGTGCGATTGACCCCCCAGCGGGTGCCCATTTCGCCCCAATGCAGGATGTACTTTTCCATAACCGGTGTTAGTTTCATTGCGTCATGTTCCGTATATTTCAGTTAATACAGAAATTAGTGTAACAATTGGATGGTGTCAAGTATTAGTTTTATTATTTGTGTATGGAATCGCCTGGAACGGCGTCTTAACCATGCCTGTAGGAGTCCAGGCTCCTACACTTACTGCATCAGCCCGAGTATCTCAATCGTGATCCCGTAACTTGTCTGCACCTGTATAAGCCTGCTCCTGTGGGCGGTGGCGCCCTGTTTCCATTACTGGGTTCCCGCCTGCGCGGGAACGACGTGTAACCGGATCGCCTAGGGGGCTGGGCTCCTATCCACTCTAACCTTGCGCCCCTCAAAGGAGAAGGGTAATGGAGCATGCGGTAAAGCCGCTGGGTGACTGTATCTGAAGTATTGGAATTAGACTCCAAATCGTATGCGACGTTGTTGATAGGGATACTGGATCAGGTCAGATATGCCAAAACCATATTCCCTGGCTATATCGATTTCTCCAGAAACTCCTCAATAGCCTGGGTGACAAACTCGGGGTTTTCAATCGGAGCCATGTGTCCTGCCTTCGGGACATGGACGATTACCGAGCCGCCAATCCTATCCTGCATCTGCTGCATTACTCCTGGTGGAGTAAGGGTGTCATGTTCGCCCACCAGTAACAGGGTTGGTATGCGGATATCGGCAAGAGAGTTAGTTGTATCCGTTCTGGCGGACATTGCCAGCAGGCACCCCTTTACTCCAATAGGCGATTCTGCCTGAGCCCGCTCCAGAAACAGGTTGTAGGTTTCCGGGATGTTTTGCTGAGCTGCTTCGCTAAAGGCCAGGGGAACAAATTCAGATACAAACTGCTCCACCCCGTCTTTGTTGATAATGTTGATGGCGTTGGCGCGTTTCAATCTCCCCGCATCATCATCCGCCTCCGCCTTGGTGTCGGATAGGATAAGGGCGCGAAATCTGTCAGGCTCCCTCTCCATGGCCCGTAAGGCGATGTAACCGCCCATGGAGAATCCGATTACGACTGGCCGCTCAAGGTCCAGGCCATCGATTACGGCAAATAGATCATCAACAAACATCTCAATGGTAAACTGGCCATCACCGGGAGGGGTCTCACCCATGCCACGGATATCGTAGGCAACACAATAGTAGTGCTCTTTAAGCATCTTTATCTGCTGCGCCCACATGGTGGAGTTATATGGGAATCCGTGAATAAAGATGATTGGGACCTTGTTCCGATCTCCGTATTCATGTACCGCTATGCCTTTGACATATTTTTCCATAATCTGTCTTCCTTTACTCGCCGGCTATGGTCATGGACTCGATCAGCCATGATCCGGTGCGCACACTGTAACGATGGTCGATATCGTTGCCTACGGCCACCAGCTGCCGGAACATCTGTTTAAGATTTCCGGCGATGGTTATCTCTTCCACTGGATACTGGATCTCGCCGTTCTCTACCCAGAAGCCTGCAGCCCCGCGTGAGTAGTCGCCGGTTACCATGTTGGTGCCATGGCCCATGAGTTCGGTTACCAGCAATCCGGTTCCCATCTGTTGTAGCATGCCGGGTAGATCCAGTTCACCTGGTTGGATGGCCAGGTTGCGTACCCCGCCGGCGTTGCCGGTAGTCTGCATCCCCAATTTCCGGGCAGAGTAGCTGCTGAGTACATAGCTTTGGAGTATCCCCTGATCCACGATCTGGCGTGCCTGAGTTGCAACTCCCTCTGAGTCAAAGGGGGCGCTGGCCAACCCGCGTCGCAGTAACGGGTCCTCGTGGATGCGAACAAACTCTGGGAATATCTGTTTGCCGAGGTGGTCCAGCAGGAAGGATGATTGACGATAGAGGGCGGAACCGCTGATCGCCCCCACCAGACTTCGCATCAGTCCTACCGCCATGTCTGCCTGAAACAGGACAGGCGCCTCCCCGGTTCCGATCTTGCGTGAACCCAGGCGGGCCAGGGCGCGTTTCCCGGCCATCAGTCCTACCGCTTCCGCCGCTTCCAGCTCATCAGCTGCGCGCCCTGAGGTGTACCAGTAATCACGCTGCATGCCTTTGTCATCCTGTGCGATTACGGAGCAGCTGAGACTGTGGCGGCTGCTGGGATAGCCACCGATGAAGCCGTGACTGTTTCCATACACATGCAGTCCGCTGTTGGTGTGCAGGGTGGCTCCCTCTGAGTTGTTGATCTGCGCGGCATAGCTCATAGCGGCAGCCTCGCACCGTTTGCCCAGTTCAATAGCGGCATTCACCTCGATAGGCCAGGGGTGGTACAGGTCCAGATCCGGGATCTCCTTGGCCATCAGCTCGGGATCGGCCAGGCCGGTGCAGTCATCCTCTGAGGTGTAGCGGGCGATGCTGCAGGCGGCCTTTACGGTATCGATGACTGCCTGGGGGCTCAGGTCTGAGGTGCTGGCTGAGCCTTTGCGCTGTCCAAAATAGACGCTTATCCCCAGACCATTGTCCCGGGTGTGTTCAATCGTCTCCATATCGCCCATGCGTACCGTTACCGAGAGACCGGCATCACTGCTTACCGCAGCCTCGGCAGAGGTTGCTCCCTGTTTCTTTGCCTCAGCAAGCAGGTCATCGACCAGTTGCTGCAGTCTGTCCTGGCGCTGTTTGATATTGTTAGTCTGTTGCATTGGTTTATGTCATCGTTGAGTCAGGAGTTGTCAGGGCCTGGGTATCAGGGCCGGAGCCTCTGTCCTATGTACTGGTGCCGCCAACGGTAAGGTTGTCGATTCGCAGGGTTGGCTGCCCGACCCCTACTGGAACGCTTTGTCCCTCCTTGCCGCAGGTGCCGACACCGGCATCCAACTCCAGATCGTTGCCGATCATACTTATCCTGGTCATGGCCTCCGGGCCGCTGCCGATCAGGGTCGCACCCTTCACCGGCCTGGTTACTTTACCGTTTTCGATCAGGTAGGCCTCGCTGGCTGAGAATACAAATTTACCAGAGGTGATATCTACCTGGCCGCCGCCGAAGTTTGCCGCGTAGAGACCTTTTTGCACCGAGGCTATGATCTCTTCAGGTTGATGCTGCCCTGGCAGCATGTAGGTATTGGTCATGCGCGGCATTGGGAGGTGGGCGTAGGATTCGCGCCGACCATTGCCGGTGGAGGCAACCCCCATCAGGCGGGCGTTGAGCTTGTCCTGCATATAGCCTTTGAGGATACCGTCCTCAATCAGGACATTGTATTGGGATGGGGTGCCTTCATCATCGATGTTGAGAGAGCCACGGCGGCCCGGCAGGGTGCCGTCATCCACTACGGTGCAGCCCTTTGCTGCGACCTGTTCGCCGATGCGACCGCTGAATGCAGATGTGCCCTTGCGGTTGAAGTCGCCCTCAAGGCCGTGCCCTACCGCCTCATGCAGCAGGACTCCGGGCCAGCCGGGTCCCAGCACCACTGGCATGGCTCCAGCCGGTGCATCCTCTGCCTCCAGATTCAACATGGCCTGACGAACCGCCTCTCTGGCGTAGCCCAAGGCCTTGTCCTGCTCTAGCAGGAACTGGAAACCATCTCTGGCGCCGCCACCTCCTGTCCCCTGTTCCAGGCGGCCATCCTGTTCGGCGATCACATGGACGTTACAGCGTACCAAGGGGCGGACATCCCCGCTCATGCTGCCGTCACTGGAGACCACAAGCACCACATCATGGGCGGCAACCAGGCTGACAATAACCCGTTTCACCCTGGGGTCCTGCTGGCGCGCTTCGGCGTCGAGCCGGTGTAGCAGCTCAATCTTGGCCTGATCGCTGATGCTGTCGAGGGGGTTGATCGGTTGGTAGAGGCGATGTCTGGCTGGAGCAGCGTTTATTTTGACCAGCTTGTTACCACTACCGCTGGCAATGGCATGGGCGGTACGTCCTGCCTCCAGCAGAGTGGATAGTTGGATCTCATCGGTGTAGGCAAATCCGGTCTTCTCCCCGGAGATGGCGCGTACCCCAACCCCCTGTTCGATATTGAAGTTGCCCTCTTTGATGATGCCGTCTTCCAGAACCCAGGATTCCAGGCGACTGGCCTGAAAGAAGGCGTCGGCGGCATCTATCTTTCCACCATGAAGCTCTCCGAGTAACCGGCCTAGGTCAGACTCGGTAAGCTCGGATGGTTCCAGTATGGTATTGCGTGCTATCTCAATAAGGTCAGGCATTGAATCTACAGGTTATCTGTCTATGCTCGAGGGCCGGAAAGGCGCGGCGTGTCTTGTTCAGGAGGGTAAGATCTATCTCACCCATGGCAAACCCGTTCCCACGGGGGAGCTGATTCTGGATGGTGCCCCATGGATCCACAATCATGCTGTGACCATAGGTTTCGCGGCCGTTGACATGATATCCTCCCTGGGCTGCGGCAATCATGTAACTCAGATTTTCTATGGCCCTGGTCTGCAGCAGAGGCTGCCAGTGGGCCTTGCCGGTTAGTGCAGTGAAGGCGGCTGGAAGTACGGCGATCTCCATCCCGTCATCCACCAGATTACGAAATTGCTCTGGGAACCGCAGGTCATAACAGATGGCCAGTCCGATGCGCCCAAATGGTGAGTCCAGTACCACGGTGTCGGTGCCAGGTTCTATGGTTTTGGACTCGCTGTATCTCTCATCGGTTTCCAGTAGATGTACATCGAACAGATGAATCTTGTCATAGCGCGCTACCTGGTCTCCATGATCGTTAAACACCAGACAGGCCGACCTGATCTTGTCTGGGTTACTGGCAAGCAGTGGTATGGTTCCGCCAACCACCCAGATGCCATGGCGTTCAGCCAGCTGACTGAGAAATGTCTGCAGCGGTCCATTGCCCGGCTCTTCCTTATGTTTCAGGATCTCTCCATCCGATTTTCCCATGAAGGTAAAGTTTTCTGGTAGTACCACCATCTCTGCGCCAGCGTTTACTGCATCATCGACTATTCTCTTAGCCTCAAGCAGGTTGGCGCTTATGTTTGGTCCTGATGCCATCTGAATGGCCGCTACTTTATGTTTCGCTGTCACTATCTGCTAACTCGTATGGTCCGGTAATGAATAATGCATGCCTTCAGGATAGCATTGTTAACGATGTTGCAACACCGATTGGATGAAATTTGGGATTAATCTGAATCTATCACTTTGTATGTGAAATGGTAGTTAAACGCAGTTACTGCTTTCCTTCTATGGCCTGAATGCCGGATTTTTCTCCGGACTGTTTTGTATCAGCGGGGCCGTTGCCTGTAGCGTCCTGATTCAACTCCTCAATGTTGGGGTTATCCCAGGATCCGGTAATGATGTATTTAGTGGTTGATACCTTATCTACCTGTTTGCCCACGATCTTTTGAATAATAAGCAAGGCTGCGCCGACTGCAGGTCCACCGGCGAGTGCTCCCGCCAGAGGTATGGTGGTCGAGATGCTGGGGGTGACGGTGGCAAGCTGGTCAAAATCCTGGCTGACCAGTCCGGTGCGTCCGGTTATCTCAATCAGTGCAGACGGGCTCTCCAGCCGTAGGTCATTGGTATAGGCGTCGCCGCGATCTAGTTCAAATGTGCCTTCAGCCTTGTCAAAGCTGAAGCCCTTTTTGAATGTGTCGGAAAAATCCATAGTCAGCCGGCGTTGCAAAGCGCTGATGTTGAGTAGCCCGAATACCCTTCCCAATCCCGGGTCGACCTCAAGAAATCTCCCCTTACCTATGTGCATTTCCATCGTTCCGCTGACATCCGTATCGTTAAACTGACGCGGATTGCCGCTCCATATAAGATCTGCCTCTATCTCCGCAGGCGCCTGCTTCAGGTTTGGCGCGAAGCCGAGTATTGTAAGCAGCTTTCCCAGTGAGTCGGTTTCAATCTTGAATCGAATGCTCGACTGGGCTTTCTTGTCTTTTACTACCCAGCGTCCACGAGCCGTCATGTCTACCAGTTTGGATGAAATGTTAAGTTTATCAATACTTAACCCTTCAGGTATGCGCGCGGCGGAGACGGTAAGTGGACCGAGGTTATGGCCGTTGATCTGTGTCTTCTTGCTGGAAAGGTTAATTCCCGGAAGTGATCTTGGATCGCTCTTGTCGCTATCAGGTGATTTTTTCTGCGTATTGTTGGATAGCTGATCCGGGTTCAGCTCCAAAGACAGACGGTCGAGATCGGCATTAATCGGTTTGCTCAGATAGGGTAATGGTATCTGAATGTTTCCATCCAGGAGATCGCTTTTGACTTGCAGGTTTATCGCTTTACTGTTTTCAGTAAAACTGAGGTTGATATTGTTTAATGTGGTGTCGCCGAGCGTCAGTCTTCCAAACTGTAAGTTATTGCCACGGATAGGGGGGAGAGATAGTTTCTCAGTCTGGGCATCCTTTAACCAGGGCGATAGGTCGAGCTGCACCAGTCCTCCGGCCAGGAGTAGTACCTTATCTTTGGGTGCTTGTGCCTTGCCGTTACCCAGGATTACTGCGCCACGCTCGAGGGATAGCGCGCCCTGTTTGTCCGTGGAGAAAAACAACTCACTGTTAAATACACCATCGTATCCGATCTTTACATGCCGGATAGGTTCATCGGAGAGGGAGGTGGCCAGGTGCAGGGACCTTGCCTGCTTCTTGTTCTTGCCTAAAGGCGGCGGCTGGTTGATGCTGGTGCCGACCAGATCTGAAGATGCGGTAACCCGCGCGGATAGCTTGCCTTTGTTCTGCAGCAGGGATGGGACCTCAAATTCTAACGACCAGTTGCTGCGCCCATTTAGTTGGTTGAATCCCAGGTTGGGAAAGCGTTTATCCAGTTGTTCGCCAGATATGGCGCCGGACGCAGTGATCAGCGTTGCGTTGCTACTATCTTTAGGTGCGATGTCAACCCGGACCTTTTCATCCAGGATGCTGGCCTTGATGCCTTTGGCGCTGATGCCGTTGTCATCAAATGCAAGTGCGCCATTGATCTGGTTTATGGCTATTTGCGACTTGCGCAGAATCAAGGTTGAGTCATTGAATGATAGTTTGCCATCTGTGTGAAATTTGCCTTTCTCCAGGGGTAGAGAGAGCTTAAGGGTTAGGTCTGCTTTACCCTTGGCCTCCAGTGTCTTTGCGATTACCCCAAAATCATCCGCCAGAGGGGTCTCCCCCAGCAGCTTGAGATGATCACTCAGGGGGCCGGTTGCTTCTCCGGCTATCTGCAGAGGTGAGCTATTTGCCAGGTCATCAATCTGTGCATGCAGGTTATGCAGTCGGCTGTTAAACATGTCTCCTTCGCCGTCCCGGATATCCAGACTGTTGTTGTGAAAGCGTAACTCCGCGTTAAGATGCTCTAAGCGCGGCCAGCCTGGTTGGTAGTCCAGGACCATGTCTCTGACCTTGAATAGCACCTCGAAGTATCCGGTGCTCTGGTCAAACGGGAAGTCGCTTAGGGGTCCGCGAAATAGGGCGCTTCCCTCCGGTACCTCGCCACTGATCAGGCTCTTATCCAGCCAGGTGACCACATCCTTGGGCATGATGGTGGCCGGCAGATAATGGGGTGTGGCGCTGGCATTCCCGTTGCGAAAATCGGTTTGCAGATCCAATAGCTGTGGTTGTGTTGAATCTTCAGGGATCTCCAGGCGCAGACGAGTGTCGGTTTTTATATCTCTGTTATTGGCGGTGAGTTTTTTTGCTGCTACCAGCCATCCATGCTCTGGGATTTTTCTCCACTGTAGCATGCCGTCCAGTTCATCCAGTTCTATCTTGTCCCGAAACAGTTGCGGGATGTTTGCGGTGACTGCACGTCCCTGCAGCTCGAGGGTTCCATGATTCTGGTCCAGCCAGAAGTTGGCATTTAAGTTGTCTACCCCCGGGATATCCTTCCAGGGTTTAGACGATGCATGTTTCAGCCGTCCGCGTCCGGACCAGACTGGATCGCCCTCGCTGTTGCGGTAACTTAGCTGCAGGTCTGCCAGATCTGCCTCAGGTTGTATGCCGCTAATGGCCTGTTCGATCTTTTCCGTGGGTATTGAGAGTACGCGGGCGACGGCCAGGATATCGCCGAGGCGGACAAAATCCACGCTGGAGCGCAGGTGGGTGTAGCCGCTGCTGTCGATGCT
>JBNKDM010000038.1:0-19209 GCA_050288245.1 Sedimenticolaceae bacterium | reverse complement strand
TATGCAGGGTAAGCCCGCCGAATTGGTCGGGTCTTTCATATCTAAACAATACCTGCGGCAGACGCGCATAGGGACGGTCTATGCCCGCGATGGTCTCATCCACGGTCTGATAATACTGTGCCCGTCCAATCAGGTGCCAGTAATCGCCATAGTAGGTAAGGTCTCCGCGCCGTTCCAGGTATCTGCTGCTGGATACAGCGAGGCTGTCGCCCAAGTCTTCCAGATAGTCATTATCAGATACATAGTTGATGTTTGCATCAGCAATAAGTCTGGGGGACAGGGTGCCATGGCCATTATAGGAGAATGCTCCCCTGGTGCTGTTCTGATTGCCCTTCCTCTCCTTATCATCAGGCAGTATCTCAAGCCTGGTTTCGGCATAGTAGTCCGGCGTCATGTAACGGAATTCGCCACCCAGCATGAGTCCACGTTTACTCATAATGCGCGGGGTGATGGTGGCGTCCATCTCCGGGGCTATGTTTATGTAGTAGGGTATGGATACGTCGGCCCCGGTATTATCAGAAGTGCCGATCGATGGTACGAGAAATCCGCTTTTGCGCCGGTCGTCAATCGGGAAGCTGGCGTAGGGTAGATAGAAGAATGGGATGCCCTTGAACTTGAAAACGGCATTGTGTGCGGTACCTACGCCCTCAGCGGTGTTAATATCCAGCTCTGACGCCTCCATGATCCAGTCATCCTGTCCTGGGCGACAGGTGCTATAGCTGATATTTTCATAGTGTGACTGGTCCGGTCCCAGGATCTCTGCCAGGGTGGCGCTGCCACGGCCACGCCGTTTCGGCAGACGATACTCGACATTCTGCATGTTGCCGGTGTTTTTGTTCATGTCCATACGAACCGAGTCACCGCTCATCAGCAGCCCCGGGGCCTGATAATATACGGATCCGTCAGCATCTATGGTTTCATCACGGTTGTTATAGGTGATGCGGTCGGCCTCGAGCAGTTGCTCCCCTTTGGTTACAACTACATTGCCGGAAAATCTGGCCTCCTTGTTTTCCCGTGACACCTCGGCGGCATCAGAGGTAATCTGGGTCTCATTGCCAGGCCCGCTGACCTGAGTTGCCGGATCGGCCAACGGTCCGCATTGGTTCCAGTTCAGATCCCGGTCAATGCGCGGACCGGTGCCTGTATATCGTGCTCTCCTAACGGGGGTGTACTGCTTCGCGGCAACCGGCGTAGTGTCTGTTACCGGAGCGGTTTCAACCTGACTGTCTGGTTCGACTGTACCATCTGTTGCCTGTTCTTGTTCTGCTGGCTCCACTGTATCAGCGACAGCGGGAGTGGTTTCAGCCTGGCGGTCAGACTCGACTCTGCTCTGGTCTGTCTGCTCCTGCTCATCCGGCGCAGGCGTATCTGCAACGGCAGGGGTGGTTTCAACCTGGCTATCCGGTTCAGACGTTTCCTGGGTTGCCGGTTTTTGTTCTACCGGCTCCACCGTATCAGCGACAGCCGGAGTGATTTCGACCTGACTGTCCGGTCCGGCAGCTTCCTGATTGGTTGGTGCTGGTGTTGTGGCTACAGGTTGGGATGTGTCAGGTACGCCATCCTTGGTGCACTCCCAGGTGTTGTTGGGACCCGTTTTACAATCCCATGTAGGCCCGGCTCCCCAGGCCGCAGTTACCGAGAGAATGGTGCCGACAGCTACGAGTATAATTGTTGTTTTTTTTGACACGTTTGTTCTCTATCTCTGGTCTGGTTATTGGTTATCCACCAGGCGCAAAAGTACGCACACAAGTGAGTCGCCGCCTACTATAGCAAAAGGAGGATAAAATCGCATAGAATCAGTATTTCTTCAATGCTTCAGCCAGATTATTTTACCCACATTAGTCATAATAATCATTTTTTATCCAATTCTTAATATTTCGGGAAAGATATGCCCCTCAGAGAGAGATTATTACGGAGCTGGCTGGTAGCTGATGCCGGTCTGGATGGGTTCAGCATGGAGCTGGCCTCTGGCGATGCCAGTTTTCGGCGTTATTTCCGCCTTACCCTGAAGGACGGTAGCACCAGAGTAGCCATGGATGCGCCTCCGGAGCGGGAGGATTGCAGGCCTTTTATTGCTGTGGCCGAACATCTGGGAGGTCTTGGACTGAATGTGCCTGTAGTATACAGGGCTGATCTTGATCAGGGGTTTCTGTTACTGAGCGATCTTGGTAGCGAACACTATCTGGATCTGCTCAAGCAAGGGCAGACCGGACGGTTATATGCCGATGCACTGAGTGCGCTGCTGGTGATGCAGGCCTGTGGTAAATGTGATTGGTTACCAGCATATTCCCGCGAACTGCTATCGCAGGAGATGGAGCTGTTTCGGGAGTGGTTGTTGGGACGGCAACTGCAACTGACCCTGGATGAAGATGAGCAGCAGATGCTGGATGTTGTGTTTGAACAGCTTGTTGTCAATGCTTTGGAGCAGCCGCAGGTGTTCGTGCACCGTGACTACCACTCCAGAAATCTGCTGGCCACCACTGCGCCAACCCCCGGCATTCTCGATTTTCAGGATGCGGTGTCCGGGCCGGTGACCTATGATCTGGTCTCACTCCTCAAGGACTGCTATGTTAGTTGGCCCAGGGAGCAGGTGCGGGAGTGGGTCTTTGGCTACTATGAACTGGCATTGCAATCTGGGGTCCTGCGCAAAGAGCATGAAGACTCTTTTCTGCGCTGGTTTGATCTGATGGGGGTGCAGCGTCATCTCAAGGCGTCCGGCATCTTTGCCCGTCTGAATATACGTGATGGTAAGCCGGGCTATCTAAAGGATATCCCCAGGACCCTTGGTTATATTGTAGAGTTGGTGCCTGAGTATCCGGAGTTGCAGTCGTTGGCAGAGCTTATCAGTGGGCGCCTGTTGCCTGTCTTATAGTCAGAGCGAGAACAACGGACAGCAGCAGACCTGCTGCGTCTGCGGCCAGATCAAGCAGAGAGAAACTGCGCGATGGTATGAAGTACTGGATCACCTCAATCCCCAGTCCATAGGAGAGTAGCCACAGGTAGGGCTGCAATCGGTTCATCAACAGGGGAAAGGCCGGACGCACCAGCAGGCCTAACAACAGGAAGGTAAGGATGTGCGCAACCTTGTCATTGATGCCGGTGGCAGAGGTGGGATCCGACTTACTGGTGGCAACCACCATGGTTATGCATAAGGCCAGAAACAGCAGCATCCGGGAGAGCCTGATTGTGGATGTGGGAATCAAGACTGCTCTCTGGCGATCGCCCGGTAGCCGATATCGCTACGACAGAAGGAGTCATCCCAGCTTATCTGGCGTGCCAGTTCATAGGCCCTGTGCTGGGCCATGGCAACACTGTCACCCAAGGCCGTAACACAGAGTACGCGGCCACCGGCCGTGACCACTCTATCCTCCTGCAGTGCCGTCCCGGCATGAAAGATCTTTTCACCTGCAGTTTCCTTCTGTGGCAGTCCGCTGATCACATCCCCCTTGCGATAGCTGGAGGGGTAACCGCCGGCGGCCAGCACCACTCCGAGCGAGGCCCTGGGGTCCCACTCGGTCTGCTCAGAATCCAGCATGCCTTCCAGGGCTGCCAGACAGTGCGCCACTAGGTCGGAGCGCATGCGCAGCATGATGGGCTGGGTCTCAGGGTCGCCAAAGCGGCAGTTGTATTCGATCACCTTGGGGGTGCCGTCCGGTGTGATCATAAGGCCGGCATAAAGAAAACCTGTATAGGGCATTCCCTCTGCGGCCATGCCGTGAACCGTAGGTATTATGACCTCATCCATGATGCGTCTGTAGACCTCATCGGTCACTACCAGTGCCGGGGAGTATGCCCCCATGCCGCCGGTGTTGAGTCCGGTGTCACCATCGCCCACCCGCTTGTGATCCTGACTGGTGGCCATGGGCAGAATATGTTCGCCGTCGGCCATTACGATGAAGCTTGCCTCTTCACCCTCCAGGAACTCTTCGATTACCACCCGATGACCCGCTTCACCAAATACGTTACCGGATAGCATGTCACCTATAGCCTCCTCCGCCTGCTCCAGGGAGGTGGCGACGATCACCCCCTTGCCTGCGGCCAGGCCATCTGCCTTGACCACGATAGGTGCGCCCTGCGCACGCACATAGGCCAGCGCCTCATTCTGATCGGTAAAGGTCTGGTAGCTGCCGGAGGGGATGTTGTGGCGTGCCAGGAAATCCTTGGTGAAGGATTTTGATCCTTCCAGTTGGGCCGCGTCCTTGGATGGTCCGAAGCAGGGTAGGCCTTGGGCCTGGAAGGCATCCACTATCCCCATGACCAGGGGGGCCTCAGGTCCGACTATGGTCAGTCCTATCTCTTTATCTTTGGCAAAGGCGATCAACCCTTCGATGTTGTCAGCCGCTATAGCGACATTGTTCAGTCTGGGTTCCAGTGCGGTACCGGCATTCCCCGGCGCCACATAAATCGTGTCCGCCAGGGGTGATTGTGCCGCCTTCCAGGCCAGTGCGTGTTCGCGTCCGCCGCTGCCTATGACAAGAATATTCATTGTTAAAACTCTATTTGATTTATTTGGAGTAGGTAAAGATATGGCCCTCGGCCCTGATTCCTAGGCCCTAAATCAGTGTCTGAAATGGCGCATGCCGGTGAACACCATGGCGATGTCGTGTTCATCCGCGGCGGCGATCACCTCTTCGTCCCGCATGGAGCCACCCGGTTGGATTACCGCACGGATGCCGACAGCGGCCGCGTTGTCCAGGCCGTCGCGGAACGGAAAGAATGCATCAGATGCCATTACCGCACCCTGCACCTCCAGGCCGGCATGCTCGGCCTTGATGGCGGCGATACGCGCTGAGTTGACCCGGCTCATCTGGCCGGCGCCTACACCTATGGTCATATTATTTCTGCCATAGACAATGGCATTGGATTTGACGAACTTGGCCACGCGCCAGGTGAACAGCAGGTCCTTCATCTCCTGCTCGCTGGGGGCGCGTTTGGTCACCACCTTGATTTCGTTGCTGAGTTGCAGGTCTGCGTCCTGTACCAGCAGGCCGCCGTTAACCCGCTTGAAGTCGAGGCGGTGCAGCGCCTCGGCTGACCACTCTCCACACTCCAGCAGGCGTACGTTTTTCTTGGAGCTGACCACCTCAATGGCCCCGGCTGAGACCTTGGGGGCGATAATCACCTCCACAAACTGACGCTCCACGATGGCCTGGGCGGTCTCCGCATCCAGCTCCTGGTTGAAGGCGATGATACCGCCAAAGGCCGATTCCGGATCGGTACTGTAGGCGCGGTCGTAGGCCTCCAGCAGGTTGGCGCCGATGGCCACACCGCAGGGGTTGGCATGTTTGACGATGACGCAGGCCGGCCCCTCTTCGTACTGCTTTACGCACTCCAGTGCCGCATCGGTATCGCCGATGTTGTTGTATGACAGCTCCTTGCCCTGAAGCTGTTTCGCGGTGGAGATGCAGGCCTCCGGCTGGTCCCGTTCTACAAAGAAGGCTGCCTTCTGATGCGGGTTCTCGCCATAGCGCATGGTCTGTACCTGGCGGAACTGCAGGTTGATAGTGCGTGGGAACTCCGCTGTATCCTGACCCAGGCGAGCGCCCAGATAGTTGGCTATGGCGCCATCATAATTGGAGGTGTGCTCGAAGGTCTTCACCGCCAGGTCGAACCGGGTGGCATCACTGACGGCTCCGTTATTGGTCTCCATCTCATCCAGCACCCGCTGGTAGTCGGCGGCGTCTACGATCACGGTGACATCCTTGTGGTTCTTGGCGGCGGCGCGCAGCATGGTAGGTCCGCCGATGTCAATATTCTCAATCGCGGTTGGCAGGTCGCACTCCGGGTTGGCCACGGTCTGCTCGAATGGATATAGGTTGACTACAACCATATCTATGGGGGCGATCTCATTTTCATGCATTACCTTGTCATCGATACCTCTGCGTCCCAGGATGCCGCCATGAATGGTTGGGTGCAGGGTCTTGACCCGTCCATCCATCATCTCCGGGAAGCCGGTGTGTTCGGAGACCTCTATCACAGGGATTTCGTTGTCGGTCAGTAGCTTGGCGGTACCTCCGGTTGAGAGGATCTCCACCTTGCGGCTGCTAAGTGCGCGGGCAAACTCTATGATGCCGGTCTTGTCGGAAACGCTGATCAGGGCTCTGGTGATGGATGACATAGTTGAATCTCTTTGTGAGGGTTGTACGATTATGTGTAACTGCATCTGGCCAGCGAGCTGGCCTATAAGGTTTGGCTGATTGTATCTATGCCAACCTGGGTCGGCAGTATGTCAGGAAAACTCTCCTAACGCTCAATCCAGGTTATATAAGGCCAGTTTTTTGCGCAGGGTACTGCGGCTGATACCTAACATCTCGGCTGCACGGCTTTGATTGCCGTTGGTCTGTCTCAATACTGTTTCGAATAAAGGCGGCTCAACCTCAGACAGGACCATTTTGTAAAGGTCGGATACATCATGCCCATCCATCTGGACAAAATACCCCTCCATTGCCGCTGATACAGCGTCGCGTAGTAGTTCTGTCTTTTGTTGAGATCTGGTTGAAAATCGCGTTCTTTCAATTATTTTGTCTTGAGCCATGGTGGCGTCCATAGTCATGCTGCCAGCTCCTTATTGGCTGTTAGCTTATAGCTAAACCCTTTAACTAATATTTGCTGTTCTTCGGTTGTCCCCGTGTTATTTATCTCCGCACGAAACTCGGATGCTCCGGCAAACCCCTTGCTATACCAAGTAAGATGTTTGCGGGCGATGCGTATTCCCTGAGGTTCCCCATAAAAAATGTACAGCTGTTCGAGGTGTTTCAGTATCACGCTACGGATCCATTCTGATGAGGGATCTGGCAGTAAACAGCCGTTGGTGAGATAGTGTTCTATCTCCCGGAAGATCCAAGGTCGCCCTCGAGCCGCGCGGCCTATCATAATGCCGTCAACGCCGGTGCTTGCCAAGACCTTTTTTGCAATTTCCGGGGTATTAATATCGCCGTTGGCGATTACCGGTATGGAGACTGCCTGTTTTATTGCGCGGGTAGTGTCAAATTCCGCCTCTCCGGAAAATCCGCATGCGCGGGTCCTGCCGTGTACAGTTAGGGCCTGGATGCCAGACTGTTCGGCAATCTGTGCGATCCTGACGCCGTTGCGATTATTGTGGTCCCAGCCGGTGCGTATCTTCAATGTTATCGGAAGATCCACCGCGGCAACCACGGCCTGCAGAATACGCCCTACCTTGGTTTCGTCTTGCAGCAATGCGGCACCGGCCGCCACCCGGCAAACCTTTTTCGCCGGACAGCCCATGTTGATATCGATGATGTCAGCGCCGAGACCGGCATTTATGCGTGCCGCTTCTGCCATGCTCTCTGGGTCTGAACCCATGATCTGCACCGACACCGGGCCGGGTTCTCCGGATAGATCCATCCTGCGCAGGCTTTTGGGTGAGGACCATAGGGCGGAGTTGGAGCTGATCATCTCGGATACGGCGAGTCCGGCACCCAGTTCCCGGCAGAGCTTGCGAAATGGGAGATCGGACACTCCTGCCATGGGCGCCAGCAGCAGGTTGTTCTTCAGGGTATAGGGTCCGATACGCATTTCAGGTAACTAAATATATCAACGGGCTGATCAACGGGAGGTACATGGTACGCCGAAATATTGATGACGCAAGGGCCCCATCCTGTTCCGGTATGCCCCGGAACTATCCGTTGGAGTATTAAAAGAACTCCAGCTGAAATCCGGTGACATCCTGGCCAGGATCTTCAATTGCCAGTTCTACATACAGTGCCTTACCCGGGGCAAACTCTGCGTGTTTGGTGTAGCCGGGAATATACTCCCTGGGGTGAAAGCGGCGCTGGACTACCAGTAATTCATCACTGCTGTAGAGGCCGATCTGGAGCATGGGATAGGGCTGGGAGAAGTTGGCATTATTTGCGATGGTTAGCTGGATCAGCAGGGCGGATTCAATCTTTGGATGCGTGGTTATGGAACGACTCAGTACCTGAATCTGCTCGGGGGCACGTATTAACGGTAGTTTACACCCTGCATATTCGCATATGCTCTGGAATAATACCCGTCCCTCTGGGTAACGCATCAGCTTGTCGCGGCCAAACCATGCAAGTTGGGAGATGGCGAGCAACAGCAGCGTCAGTATCCCGAGCGTCCACCATCCACTGCCTTTTTTGCCGGATTTTTTGGGGCTGAAAATTCCGTCTGCGTCCAACTGATCCTGGGGTACCGGAGTTATGCTCTCAAGATTTTCCGGCACCGCAAACGGCAGTGGTTGTTCTGGCTCGTCTGTTTCCGGTTGCGCAGGTCCTGTGGATTTGTCTGCACTGGCGGCCTGCCCCTGACCTTTGGCCTGGTGTCTCTCAAGCTTTTTTATTACCTCCGACAGATCCTCATCGATCATGCGGTCCGGCTGTTCCGGGATGGTTTCAGTATCGCTGTCCTCAAACGGGCAGAGGTCGTTTGATATCTGCGCCTTGAGATCAGAGAACTCCTCCAGGTCGGCCTCGGATATGAAATCAGAAACCGAATCCGGAGGTGTTTTTTGTGTCTGCGATCCCTCTGTAGTTGAGAGGTTTTGCAGGAACTCGTGGGCATTAAAGATAATGTGGCAACGGGAGCAGCGCACCTGTCCTTGTGCCGCACGCAACTGGTCGTCGTTGACACGAAATTTGGTTTTACATTCGGGACACTGAGTTAGCACTTGTTGCTGAATCCGTATAGATGTTTAAGGTTTCCTCTCCAGGTGGGGTCTATTTTGCCACACTTTATACCTCAGCAGCGAAGACCATGTAGCAGTACCCATCCGTCCTGAATCAGCGGTGATTGTATCTCGAAATCATCGGCAAAGGCGGAAATAACCGCATCAGTTTGCTCTTCCAGGATGCCGGATAAGACGATCTGGCCGCCAACTCTGGTGTGGCGGGCAAATAGAGGTTCCAGTTCGATCAGGGTAGAGGCGAGGATGTTTGCCAGGGTGATATCGGCGACGGCCTCCAGTGGTTGTTCGCTGTGGAGGATGGTCAAGCGCTGTTGTACCAGGTTTTTCTTGGCATTGTCTGCCGTGGCCTCCAGGGCCTGATGGTCATGGTCGACGGCAACCACGTCGGCGGCCCCGAGCAGCAGGGCAGCAATGGAGAGTATTCCCGAGCCGCAACCAAAGTCGATGATGCTCTTTCCCGAAATCTGCGCTTGATCCAGCCAGTTCAGGCAGAGTGCGGTGGTGGGATGGGTGCCGGTGCCGAATGCCAGGCCCGGGTCGAGTTGTACGGTGACGGCCTTGGGATCTTCCGGCAGCTGCCCGTCAGGAGCAATCCACAGTCGGGTGCCGAACTGCATGGGGTGGAATTTGTCCAGCCAAACCCGTTCCCACACCTGGTCGGCAAGACGCTCAGCTTCCAGTCTAAGGATGGAGGTAGCTGCCAACTCCTGTTTGATCCTGTTACAAAGCCTTTCGGGGTCGCTCTCCTCCGGGAATAGGCCGGTCACCCTGGTTATAGACCATATCGGGGTCTCCCCCGGCGCCGGTTCCAACATGGGTTCGTCAGCCGCATCCTCCATGGTCACCGAGAGGGCGTCCATCCCTTCCAGCAGCAGCTCAGCCAGAGGCGCGGTCTTCCGGTCTGTTGTCAGATGAATCTGTATCCATGCCATGATGCAAGTTTCTGAGATTGGGGTCTGGCAGCTTTTCTGTTCAGAAATAGCGTTGCCGGTTAGAGGCCCAATTTCTTTTCCAGGTAGTGGATGTTGGCACCACCGGCGGCAAAATTACAGTCATCCATGATCTCCTGTTGCAGGGCTATGTTGGTCTTGATGCCATCTATAACCATCTCGGACAGGGCGGTGCGCATACGCCGCAAGGCCTCATCGCGGGTGTTGCCATGGGTGATCAGCTTGCCGATCATGGAGTCGTAATAGGGCGGTACCATGTATCCGTTATAGACGTGCGAGTCCACCCTCACCCCAATTCCGCCAGCGAAGTGAAGCTGGGTGATGCGGCCAGGACTCGGCATGAATGTCTTGGAATCTTCCGCGTTGATGCGGCACTCAATGGCATGACCATTGATCTTGATGTCTTTCTGTTGGTATGAAAGCTTCTCACCTGATGCAATCAGCAGCTGCTCCTTGACGATGTCTACACCGGTGATCATCTCGGTTACCGGGTGTTCTACCTGCACCCTGGTATTCATTTCAATGAAATAAAACTCGCCATCCTGATAGAGAAATTCGAAAGTGCCGGCACCACGATAGCCAATTTGGCGACAGGCTGCGGCACAGCGCTCGCCAATCTTGGAGCGCATCTCCTCGGTTATTCCGGGAGCAGGGGCCTCTTCCACCACCTTCTGGTGACGCCGCTGCATGGAGCAGTCACGCTCTCCCAGATGGATGGCGTTGCCGTGGGTATCAGATAGGACCTGAAACTCCACATGACGTGGGTTTTCCAGATACTTCTCCATGTACACGGTGGCGTTCCCAAAGGCGGCTCCGGCCTCTGCCTTGGTGAGGGATATGGCGTTAAGCAGTGTGGCCTCGGTGTGTACCACGCGCATGCCGCGTCCACCGCCGCCGCCGGCAGCCTTGATTATGACCGGATATCCGATCTTGGCGGCCATCTTAATGGTCGCTTCGCTATCTTCCCCTAACGGTCCATCTGAGCCGGGTACGGTAGGCACCCCGGCCAGTTTCATGTTTTCAATAGCGGTGATCTTGTCACCCATCATGCGAATGGTTTCGGCGCTGGGGCCAATGAAGATAAAACCGCTCTGTTCCACGCGTTCGGCAAAATCGGCATTCTCCGCCAGAAAACCGTAACCTGGGTGGATGGCTGTGGCATCTGTTATCTCGGCGGCACTTATGATGGCCGGGACATGCAGGTAGCTGTCGGTAGATGAGGCCGGACCGATGCATACAGTCTCGTCTGCAAGCTTAACATGCATTAGGTCGCGGTCAGCATCCGAGTGGATTGCAACCGTCTTGATTCCAAGTTCGCGACAAGCACGGAGGATACGCAGTGCTATCTCACCACGGTTGGCAATAACAACTTTATCAATCATGGGTTTTGCGACCTATTAGCCGATGATGAACATGGCTTGGTTGAATTCTACCGGCTCACCGTTTTCGACGAGAATCTTTTTCACCGTCCCAGCCTTATCAGACTCAATCTGATTCAGGATCTTCATCGCCTCAATGATGCATAGGGTGTCGCCCACATTCACTTGTTGTCCCTCTTCCACAAACGCCTTGGATTCAGGTGTGGGCGCACGATAGAAGGTGCCTACCATGGGAGATTTGATTTGGTGGCCACTAATCTCCTCAACCACCGGTTCCGGAACCGCAGCTGCCGCCGGAATTCCAGACGCTGCCATCGGTGCCGTTGCGGACGGAATGGGCATAGGTGCTGCCATGGTAACCTGAGAGGTTGCACGGCTTATACGTACCGACTCCTCTCCTTCATGTATCTCTATCTCAGCGATATTGGATTCTTCTAGCAGCTCAATAAGTTTTTTTACCTTGCGGATATCCATTTTCTTTTCTTCTCTGGGTCTGATTATGCCGGGCGTTATCGCCCTACGCTTGATTGTTGATATGGGATATGGCGGCTTCAAGGGCAAGTAGGTAGCCCTGAGCCCCAAGTCCGCTGATAACACCTATGGCGATATCTGAAAAGTAGGAGCGTTGGCGAAATTCCTCGCGGGTGCTGATGTTAGACAGGTGCACCTCAATAAACGGGATTTTGATTGCGAGAATGGCATCGCGCAGGGCAACGCTGGTGTGGGTAAAGGCCGCTGGATTTAAGATAAGAAAGGCGGTTCCGTTATCCTTTGCCTTATG
Source organism: Sedimenticolaceae bacterium (assembly GCA_050288245.1). Lineage (GTDB taxonomy): Bacteria > Pseudomonadota > Gammaproteobacteria > Chromatiales > Chromatiaceae > JAAGZL01. Next base: position 7,431 of record JBNKDM010000038.1, on the reverse strand, counting down.
TAGCTCAGCGATCAGCTCATGTTCGGCATTACTCTGCAAAAAAGTGAGATCGTGCCCTGCAGCCTTACATCTGTCGGCAAGCTTCATGTGGATCGATTCCAGGGTATCGCTGCCGTATATATCGGGTTCACGTGTCCCCAGCAGGTTCAGGTTGGGGCCGTTTAGCACCAAAATGCTTGCCATAATATTCTTTTTCCGATTGCCTTATTGATTGAGTGGTTCGTCCGGATATGACCAGCCGCCACTCTGTTCAATATTGAGGATTGAATTCTGCACGGCGTCTGCTTGATTGTCCAGTTTTGTTGCAAGATAGAGTAAGATCGCGTCGATTTAGCCTGAATTTCCGACTATTACTCTAAGTTGATCTGACTTATAGCAGAGGTTTTACTGCCTTTTCCAGGGCTTCCTTAGTGATTTTTCCGGGTTGTGCATATAGGGTTTTGCCTCTGCTGTCGAAGATTGCAGTGTACGGAAGTACGGAGATTCGATTCCCCATCTTCTGAGCCACGGCTATGGCGTCGTCACTCCCAATCATCACCGGAAAATTGATGCCATGGGCGGCGATGAAACTCTTTACCTGATCCAGGTTATCCACCGCTACCCCTATCACTTGAACGCCGTTGGCAGAGTAACGGTTTTGGAAATCTATTAGGGCAGGCATCTCCTCCAGGCATGGCGGACACCAGGTTGCCCAAAAATTTACAATCAGTATCTTGTCTCTCCATTCGGCACTGTTTCTGACCACCCCATCTGTATCCTTCAGGGTAAATCCCGGAAGCGTTTCAGGAATGGTCATGGTCAGCATGGAGTTATCGGCTGTGGGTGTCTTGTGCTCCAAGGTAATCCAGATGCCTATGCCCAGAATGACGATCAGGGTGAGATTTACTGCAAATTTTGTCTTATTCACTGTGCTGTTTTCACTCTACTGCTTTTATTACATGAGGGACGAACTCGTCTGCCGACATAAATCCCGCAACCCTATATTTTTTGCGTTCATTTCCATTGCGGTCAAAGAACATAATACTCGGTGGTCCCGGCATACCGAATCTTCCGTGCAGCAGGGCCTGATCGGTTTCATCATTCGCTGTTACATCCGCTTGCAATAACACGAAGCCTGCAAGCGCCTTAATAACCTTCGGGTCAGAAAATGTGTAGCGTTCCAACTCTTTACAGGTGATACACCAGTCGGCATAGAAGTCCAGCATTACCGGTTTATGTTGGGCTGCGGCTGCGGTCAGCTCTCGTTCCAGATCCGCTACGCTTTTTATCGGCTTGAATGCGAGGCGTTGCTGCGAAGCGGTTTCTTCAAACATGGTAATGCCGCGCAGGGGCTGCACTGTATCTCTGCCGCCTGCCGCCGCACCTGCCAGCATCAGTGCGCCATAGATCAAAATGGTTACCCCCAATCCCTTCCATAGACGCTGCCAGCCGGATGCCTCAATCGCCAGTTCATGCAAGGCGCCCATGTATATGGCTGATACCACCAGCAGGGTTCCCCACAGGAGCATGGAGACGGTGGCGGGGAGTATACGTTCCAGAAGAATGATGGCCACCGCGAGCATGCCTACTCCGAAGACGCTTTTCACAATATCCATCCAGGCCCCAACCCGAGGTAGCAGTTTGCCGGCCGATGCACCAAAGATGATAAGAGGTACCCCCATCCCTATACTTACTGCGAATAGTGCAGTACCTCCCAGTACCGGGTCGCCGCTCTGGCCGATAACCAGGATGGCTGCAGCCAGCGCCGGAGCAACACAGGGACCGACAATAAGCGCAGAGAGTGCGCCCATGATGGCAGCTCCGATCAGGGTGCCGCCCTGCTGTCTGTTGCTTATTTCGGTGAGTCTGCTCTGCAGGGCGCTCGGCAGTTGCAGATCATAGAGACCGAACATTGAGAGGGCCAACAGCACAAAGAGCCCGGAGAAGATGCTCAGGATCCATGGATTTTGGAATGCGATCTGCAGATTACCCCCGAACACTCCAGCCAGGACACCGACCATGGTGTATACAACAGACATGGCCAGGACGTAAGCCAAAGAGATGCTAAACCCCCTGGCTGCGGTTATCTCCTTGCCCTGGCCGACGATGATTCCTGAGAGAATGGGGATCATGGGAAATATACACGGGGTTAATGCCAGGCCCAGTCCCGCCAAAAAAAAGATCCCGATTATCAGCCAATAGTTGCCGCCATTTAGAGTGGCAACCAGGCCGTCAAGCTCTGAGGCTGGCTCTGTATTTCCGCTGGCTGTTGTAACACCCCCGGCCGCTGTAGCGGCAGAGGACGGGAGTTCGAGTTTCACACTCTTGATCTGGGGCGGATAGCATACTCCCAGATCTGCACAGCCCTGATACCTGACCTGGAGGGTGATGCTGGTTGCGGCGGTGTTGGTTCTGATCAGTGGCAGCAGCAGATCTATTCCATGGTAGTAGACAGCCAGATCGCCGGTTGATCCATCGGGACGCAGCGCATCCTTTTTTATCTTCGCTGGTGGCAGCTGGTACTCTCCCAGGGCAACGCCATCGGAGTGGGAGATTATTATCTGCAATCTCTCCTGGTAGAGATAGGTTCGGTCCGCTATTACCCACTTCAGTCGCAGCTGGTTCGGGCTCTCGACTTGTGCAGTGAATTTATATGCCTGCTCCGGCGTGAGTAGGTCGTTGCTGTTACTATCTTCAAGCAGGCCTTGTAGATTCTGGCTGGAGCTTTCAGTATCACCAGGGGTTTGTGCGGTTGCCGATATTGCTAGAAGAGAGAGGACGGAACCGAGAAGCAGAGATAAAAAAAAGCCCCGAGTTACTGTTTTGTACATTGATCTATCCAGCCAAGGTAATTCTGCAGACCAGTCTCCACAGGGACTGCCACAATCTCTGGAAGTTCATAGGGATGGACCGAGAGTATGGCCAGTTCCAACTCATCGTAGCTGGATGCAGTGGTCTTTATGAACAGCATATATTCATCAGCCGTCTCAATCGCTCCTTGCCAGCGATAGACAGATTTAACCGGTGAAGAGATGTTGACGCAGGCGGCCAACCTGTTCTCTACCAGGTGATTTGCTATGCGCTCAGCGCTCTCCTGATTGGGGCAGGAGCAGAGCACTATTAGGGTTTTGGCATCCATAGGCGAAAGATACAGTATTGCTCCTCAGGCCGCAAAAAAGTGATGGCTTGAACCTGCTGAGCTGAGGGCGTAAGCTCCTTTTGCATGAATCCACTGATACTGTTTTTGCTGCTGTTTGTAGGCATTCCCCTGTTTGAACTCTACTGGCTGATTGAGGTTGGTTCCTATATCGGTGCTATACCTACCATCTTTTTGACCGTATTTACCGCAGTACTCGGCGGTCTGCTGGTGCGGATGCAGGGATTGGCAACCGCCATACGGGTCCAGAAGTCCCTGGCGATGGGGGAGATCCCGGCTATAGAGATGCTGGAGGGGGTGGTGTTGCTCGCCAGCGGTTTCTTTCTTCTGCTTCCGGGGTTTTTTACCGACATACTGGGTTTTTTGCTTCTGGTGCCAGCCATACGCAGATGGCTGGTACTGGTATTTTTGAAGCGGACACAGCTGATGCAGCCACCGCAACAACCACCCGGTAGTGCCGGAAGAGATCATCCGCGCATCATTGAGGGTGAATATCATCGGGACGATGAGTGACCGCTTAAGGATTAGATGCCGGTCATATCCTTCAGCCGATACCAGTACAAACCCAGATATTCATGCAGGGCGTAGTAACTGTCACGCAGTGCTTTGGAATCCGGCAGCCAGTCCGAGGCCTGGCTTTGGGTAACTGTAATTCTGCCTTGGCTGAATATGGTCGGTGCCGCTATTGCGTCTACTTTATTCAAACTGAACACCTTCATGGCGCGCGGCATATGCCATGCGTGAGTAACCAGTGCCACCTTTTTTATCCCCAGAGAGCTTAGTAGCCTGCTGGTGAAGAGCGCGTTTTCCCAGGTGTTCACGCTCTTGTCTTCGGTTGCGAGGACCTGGCTGCCAAACTCATCCTTAAGTACCTGGCTGCCAAGTATCGCCTCTGGTATACGTTTTTTATCTACGCTGCCCCCGGAGACGATGATTGGCAGCTTGGTGCGTTTTTGCAGCCATGCGGCATAGCGCATCCTCTCCAGGGAGAGGCCCCTGATGGTGTCGCCGCCATATTCCGGGGCGCCCTGATAACGGCCGCCACACAGGACCACTATGGCTTCGGCCTTACTGGCGGTGACCTCCTCCGGGGTTAAGAAGATATACCGCTCCAGACCTGCCATCATATTATCTGCTACAAATGGAGTGCTGAGCAGGTAGAGTAGCGTTAAGGTTAAGGCAAGAAGGATCTTGCCGAATATGCGTCTTATGAACAGCAGGGATATAAGTCCAAACAGGATCAGTCCACCCGGTGGGAGTATCAGGCTTTTGAGGATTATTACAGTTTCCTGGTCCATATATACACCTCTTATCGGCTATTTTATTTATTGTTAAGTATTTGACTTGCTTGCAGATCTGCGTGGTAGGAGGAGCGCACCATGGGTCCGCTGGCCACGTTGGAAAACCCCATCTCCTCACCGATCAACTTGAGACGGTCAAATTCGGCTGGTTCGACAAAACGCTCTACCGGTAGGTGGTCGCGACTGGGTTGCAGATACTGTCCCAATGTGAGCATGTTACATCCGTGCTCTCTAAGGTCGCGCATGACCTGCACCACCTCTTCCATGCTCTCACCCAGACCCAGCATCAGCCCGGATTTGGTTGCCACCTCCGGGTGGATCTCGCCAAACCGTTGTAACAGTTGTAATGAGCCCCGATAGTCTGCGCCGGGACGACACTGCTTATACAGTCTGGGTATGGTCTCCATATTGTGATTGAATACGTCCGGCTGGATCTGACTGAATGCCTCCAGGGCGACCGCTTCACGTCCGCGAAAATCCGGGACCAGTATCTCAATGCAGAGATCCGGGTTTGCCCTGCGCAATTCGCGTATGCAGTGCACATAGTGCTCGGCGCCGCCGTCGCGCAGATCATCCCGGTCCACCGATGTGATTACCACATAACGCAGCTGCATGATCCTTACGGCATCCGCCAGTTGGGCCGGTTCATCCGGGTCTAAAGGCTGGGGCGAGCCATGGGCCACATCGCAGAATGGGCAGCGTCGGGTGCAGATATCCCCCATGATCATAAAGGTCGCGGTGCCGTGATTAAAGCACTCACCCAGGTTGGGGCAGGCGGCCTCTTCGCACACCGAGCTAAGATGATGCTCACGCAGGATGCGTTTTATCCTGGATACAGTCTCCCCTCCTGGCGCAGTCGCGCGAATCCAGGGTGGTTTGCGTTTTATCTTGGTGGATGTTTGCACCTTTACCGGGATACGTGAGAGCTTTTCCGCGCCGCGCTGATGGGTTTCAGGGGTCAAGCGTGATGGGGCTGAGTTGTCTTTTGGGTTGCGCATGCACGAGATTGTAGCTCTACGGAGATTTTTTTTCCTGTTGCCTGGTGCTATGCTAACCGATCCGCATCGTGGTAAACGGTCTCAGCGCATCTGTCCTGGATTGACAAAGGGGATTGAAAATCGGCGGGAGACAATGAGTGCCGTGACACTAACAGCAAAAATTCTGGAGGATTCAATATAATGTCAGTTCCAATTCGCGTTGCAGTTTCCGGTGCTGCCGGTCAGATTTCCTATAGCCTGTTGTTCCGTATTGCTTCGGGCGAGATTTTTGGAGCAGATCGTCCTGTGCATCTTCATCTGCTTGAGATACCTCAGGTGATGGATAAGCTGGAAGGTGTGGCCATGGAGTTGATCGATTGTGCCTTTCCGACCCTGGCCGAGATCAAGATGTTTGATAATGCAGATGAGGCATTCGATGGTATCAATCAGGCATTTCTGGTGGGATCAAGGCCGCGCGGACCAGGTATGGAGCGTGCTGACCTGATCAAGGTGAACGGCCCGATCTTCGTCGGTCAGGGTAATGCACTGAACCGTGCGGCAGATGATGTGCGCTGTATGGTTGTTGGAAATCCCGCCAATACCAATTGCCTGATCGCCATGAACAACTCCGATGTGCCCAATGATCGTTTCTCCTCCATGATGCGGCTGGATGAAAACCGGGCCAAGAGCCAGCTGGCGGCCAAGGCCGGTGTCCCGGTGGCTGCTGTTACCAATGCAACCATATGGGGCAACCACTCGAATAACCAGTATCCTGACTTTGAGAACGCTAAGATCAACGGTCAGTCGGCCCCCGAGGTGATTGATGATGAGGCCTGGCTGAAGGAGGTGTTTATCCCGACCATCCAGGAGCGTGGTGCTGCCGTGATCAAGGCGCGCGGTGCCTCCAGTGCCGCTTCCGCAGCCAATGCCGCACTGGATCATGTGAAATCACTGATTACCCCGACAGCACCGGGGAATTGGTTCTCGGCAGGGGTCTGCTCCAACGGTGAATATGGCGTGGATCCAGGACTTATGTTCGGTTACCCCCTGACCTCAAGCGGAAACGGCGACTGGAAGGTGGTAGAGGGTCTGCCGATGTCAGATTGGGCCAAGGGGCAGTTCGACATCACATTGAATGAGCTGCGACAGGAGCGCGAGGTGGTAAAGGATCTGCTGAAGGGGTGATCTGCTGCCGGACCATCTATGACGGATCGGGGAGTGATCTCCGGTCCGTTTTTTTATCAGAGGTTAGCTAGATTTATCTTCAGGCATTCTCCCAGCTCTTTTGAGGTCTGGGGCAGATCAAGTTCTATTCCCAGATCTTTGAGCTGAGTTATCTGCAATCCAGGATAGCCGCAGGGATTGATGCGGGAGAAGGGCTCCAGGTCCATATTCACATTCAGACTCAGGCCATGAAAGCTGCAACCACGGCGCACCCGTAGGCCCAGCGCGGCCACCTTCCTGTTATCCACGTATACCCCCGGCGCCCCGGTTAGGGTGTGGGCTGGCACCTTATGTCGGCGCAACAGCTCTATAACCGAGTCCTGCAGCGCTGCAACCATGTGCCGTACACCGGTGTTGGCCCGGCGCAGGTCGAACATGATATAGGCTATCAGCTGGCCGGGGCCATGATAGGTGACCTGGCCGCCGCGGTCACTCTGGATGACGGGAATGGTACCAGGGTGCAGCAGATGTTCCATCTTGCCGGCAAGCCCCAGGGTAAAGACCGGGTTATGTTCCAGCATCCAGATCTCATCCAGGGTTGTTTCGTTTCTGATTGCGGTAAAGTCCCGCATCTCCTCCCACACCTGGCTGTAGTCCTGTCGGCCAAGATATCTGATGAGAAGATTCCGTTTGCTGCCCATTCTTGGAAGAGGGATTACAGACTCATGAGAACCAGCTCATGGTCGGTCAGGGCCTGATAGATGGCATCCAATTGTTCCCTGCTGGTTGCATTGATGGTTACTGTCACCGATAGGTATCTGCCATTTTTGCTGGGTTTGGTTGCCACCGACCC
>JBNKDM010000037.1:0-20038 GCA_050288245.1 Sedimenticolaceae bacterium | reverse complement strand
ACAGATAGATCAGGGATCGAGTTAGCGATTACTACGACGGTATGAATGTAGACAAGATATATAATACGTTCACTCTAGGAAGTTGGCTGGGTCTGCGGCTTATTTGTATATGCTGATAGCTTCGCGATGGATAAATTACGGAGAAGTAACATTTTTCAATGCGGATAATATTTGTTTCTGCTCTGAGATGGTGGTTTGTACTCAGTTACCAAACAGGTGAATGTGGTCGTGGCAAGTATAATTTTCTCATAAACTGACGGCAGCACCAGCCAATGAGAAATTATAGAAAATTGTCGTGATATTTCGCGTAACTGTGGAATAAGGTTGCCACCTTGGTGACGCCAATATAATCAAAGGCTTACGCTGTTGCGTAGGCCTTTTTTTGTTCCATCGGAGTCTATTTCACCCAACCTGGTAGCTATGCGAGAACAGATAGGCAACAATTTTTTTCATTGGCCATGCCATATACGGTGTATGGGCTAATATTACTAGGTGTATATATAGTTGCCCCTATCAATGCCTGTTTTTTTGATTTAGGTTTTCTGGAGGATCTTAGATGTTTGAACCGATAACTATCCCCTTTGGTGTTGTGATGCTGTTCAACGTCCTCAAGCTGAAAGAGGGGGTTTCTCCTGAGGATGTGGAGCTGGCGCTGGGTGAGATGTGTAATGTAGTGAAAAATACCTACGGAGATGAGGATGGAGGCTTCGTCGGTGGTCAGGTCTTTGAGTATTCAGGGTTTGTGTCTGAGCAAGGTTCGTTTGATCCAAGCAAGAAGTCGGAGGATCATCTGGTGATAATGACCTACTGGAAATCCTTTGAGCAGCATGAGAGATCTCACGCTGATTCAATCTTTAAAGAGAGGTTTACGGCACTCTCGGAATACTGTTCTGACACCTATGAAATGGGCTATAAGATGCTGTGGCAGGGTGTCGCCGAATAGGGGGTTGCCTCAGCCCAGGGCCGCCAGCTCACGTTCCAGCAGACTGGGATCTCCCAGGTTTAGCTCCAGAAGCCGACGTAGGTGGGTGATGCTGTCCATATCTATGTGTATACAGTGCATGCCAATGTGGTTCTGCTCAATATGAGCCACCCTGGTCTGCATTTGGATGATCGACTCTTTATCATTATCCAGCTGGATGGAGATGGATACCTCATCACCAACACTACACGGGCAGTGATCCAGCTTTTGTATCAGTACACCATTTAGTGATATATCAATGAGTTTGGCCTGGGAGCTGCCAGTAGCAGTTTCAATCCTGGTGTCAGCGTCGAAGAGTATGCGCTGGAATCTACGTCTGTTTTCACCGCTATCGCTGGTCATGATGTCCTATCCTCTCAGTGGGTAAAGAGCCAGTATGCCACTGGTCTAGCCTAGGTTATCGGCAGCCGGGGCTTTTCCTTGATGAAATTTCATTCTGATATCGCCAATCTCGACTATCGCACCTTCCGACAGCTGTACCGCTCTATCCCCAACCGCGGTGCCATTAACGCGTGGCTTGATCTCTCCCTCAAGATGGCTAAGGAAGTAGCCTTCACGGCCGCGGTTTACCACCATTGCGCATGTGTCGCCGGGAAAGCCCAAACGGGTCATGGCCCGGTTGAGCAGGACTATACGACCTATACGTTCACCACTGATCACCTGAAGAGACCCGGAAGGCAAGGTGTCAAAACTACGGGTAATCCTATCAAATGCAGTTAACCCTGAGTGCTGCTCAGATCTCTGGCCGGTTTTTGCGTCGTTCAATCTATTCACCGTGGATAAATCGATTGAGTGGGAATATTATTCTTGCTGTAAACTCAATTGGCCGCCAAGTATAACTTTTTCTTTGTGTTTATCAAAATGGTACGCGGATGTTATTCCAGCAGATCCTTACGCTGATCAGGCCATATTCTCACCATCTTTACGGCGTTATCCTGGGTTTGCAGGATCTCTACCGGATAGCCTTGCAGCAGAAGGGAGGTTCCTGGCTGCGGTATTGCTTCCATGTACTCGATGATCAGGCCGTTGATGGTCCTGGGTCCGTCCTTCGGAAGATCCCAGTGGAAGGCCCGGACCAGCTCGCGTACGCTGGCATTGCCGGCCACCAGAAAACTACCGTCATCCTGCGGTTGCACATCTGGCACGCTATCGGACGGGTCAGTGGTGAACTCTCCTACAATCTCTTCCAGCACATCTGCCAGGGTAACCAATCCCAGCAGATCTCCATACTCATCCACAACCAGCCCGAACCCCTTCTTCTTGCGTTGAAAGTTTAACAGTTGCCGGCTGAGCGGAGTTCCTTCCGGAATGAAATATGGCTCCTCAACCATCTCCCTTATCTTATCTTTGGTAAAATCTCCCTGCAGCAGGGCGATCATGGCGCTGCGAATATGGATAACTCCAATCAGGTTATCTATGCCGTTATCGAATACCACCATTCTGGTGTAAAAGCCGTTTTGTAATTGATTGGTTATCTCCTCAATGCTGTCTTCCAGATCTATACCATCCAGCTCGTTACGCGGGATCATAATATCTTCAACCGTGGCGTTTCCCAGATCAAGGATGCTGAGCAACATCTGCTGATGGCGTTTTGGCACCATGGCACCGGCTTCCGCAACAATGGTACGCAGTTCATCCTGGCTCAAGGTGTGTTTGTGGGTATGTTCCGGGTTTACCCCAAACCAGTGCAGCAGGCCGTTTGCAATACCATTCACCACCCAGATGAGCGGGTAGAGCAGACGCAACAGTGGGGTGTAGATATATGCCGCAGGGAAGGCCAGTCTCTCAGGATGAATTGCGGCCAGGGTCTTAGGCGCCACCTCAGCGAAGATAAGGATCGCGAAGGTCAGCACTCCTGTGGCGATGGCGATTGCCCCCTCTCCGCCTATGCGTATGGCGATGATGGTGGCAAGGGAAGAGGCCAGGATATTTACAAAGTTGTTTCCCAGCAGGATCAGACCGATGAGTCGGTCGGGACGTTTTAGCAGGTGATAAGCGCGTGTGGCCCCGAGATGACCGGTCTCCTTCATATGACGCAACCGATAGCGGTTTATGGTCATAAGTGCCGTTTCAGACCCCGAGAAGAAGGCAGATAATAGAATCAGAAATACCAGAATGCCAAATAGTACGCCTAGGGGGATATCGTTCAACTCGGAAACACCTATAATGGCTAGTGATTACTCTTTCTATGACGCTGGTACAGTTCTGTCAAGTAGCCATTGGAGACCGAATGGACAATTTAGATACAAATCCACTTGAGGGTGGCTTGGCCTATGTTGATACTCTGCCCGTCTCATGGGACCCCAGAGACGATACGTCTTCAGAGAGTAATTACACCAGGATAAGCGAACACAATGAGCATGTATTACGTTGTGTGAATCTATTGGGTGAGCAGCTGAAGGATAAGATAGAGGATGAGTCGGAAACGGATCAGCTCTTGCAGCGCCTGGAGGCTAAGGTAAATCTGTTACTGGATCTGATCTCAAATCTGGACCAGAGAATTCGCCAGGTCCCTCATCTGACTGAGGTGAAGCTGGCAGCCGCCGGTATTGAGTGGATATGTCAGGAGAGTGCCCCTGGCGTTGGCGATAATATCTGGGTAAACATATATCTGGATAATAGAATCCCTGAGGCCATGAAGATTGACGCCAAGGTGTTGGCGGTAACTGAAGAGGCAAGGGGGAGAGTGGTATCCGCCATGTTTGAATCCATGGAGGGTACAGCGAAGGATCAGATGGAGAAGATGATATTCCGTCATCATCGACGCATGATTGCCCAATCCAAATCTGGCTAATATTTAGCCATTCCATAACAAACTCAAATACACAGCAGTTTCAAGGTTGTTAGCCATATCTTTGTGATATGACATTATTTTGACATATGCTGAATATAGTGCTTTACTACGTTAAGAACATTCTATAACTAACTAGATTACAAAGAGAATTATTTAATGGATCACCTGAGAAAGCCTGATCACGATCATATATGCGGAAAGGTACTATTATTGGACTATGATGAGTCGCGCATTACATATCTGAGCCATATTCTGGAATTTATTGATTATTCTCTTAAGGTCCGTGCAAGTGTTGATGACGTTGAGGAGTTTCTTAACTCAAATAGTGACTGCACTGCCATTATGCTGACACCAGCTGTAGATGAGGCTGGATGTCAAAAACTTGTGGAACTGCTGGATGAGATGGATCAGGCTCCGGCGCTGTTTGTGGTAAACGATGGAAAATCAACCTGGAAGAGAAAGCCAAATCTAAGCGGAGTATTAGGAGAGATAACACTACCGAGCAGTTATTCTTCAATCATGAATGCCATGTCACGGGCGCACCTATATCTGGAAAATCAGACAGCGGGTGAGGCGACGGCAAGGAGGCTGGAATTGTTTAGAAGCTTTTCTGGAAATAGCCGGGCGACAAGACAGATAAATCGTCTGATAGAGAAGGTGGCAGATTCAGATGCAACTGTATTGATTCTTGGAGAGTCTGGCACAGGTAAGGAGGTAGTAGCACGTAAACTCCACTTTCACTCCAGCAGGCGTGGGAAGCCGTTTGTACCGGTGAATTGCGGTGCAATACCGGCAGATCTGCTGGAAAGTGAGCTGTTTGGACATGAAAAGGGGGCCTTTACCGGGGCCATAAATTCCAGACAGGGGCGGTTTGAATTGGCCGAAGGCGGAACCCTGTTCCTGGATGAGATAGGCGATATGAGCCTGCCGATGCAGGTAAAGATTTTACGGGTTCTGCAGGAACGGTCGTTTGAGCGGGTAGGAAGCAACAAGACCATCAAGTGTTCAGTCCGCATCATAGCCGCGACTCACCGCGATCTGGAAGAGTTGATCAAAGAGAACAGGTTTCGCGAAGACCTCTACTACCGACTCAATGTATTTCCGATTGAAGTGGCGCCGCTTAGAGAGCGGGTGGACGATATCCCGGTACTTGTTACTGATCTCATCTCCAGGATAGAGACGGAGAAGCGCGGGTCGGTACGTCTGACACCGGCTGCTGTTGCTGCTCTCACACACTACAGCTGGCCGGGGAATGTGCGTGAATTAGCGAATCTGATTGAGCGTCTGGCCATTCTCTATCCTTACGGGGTCGTGGATGTCAGGGAGTTGCCGGAAAAGTTTCGGGAGGGAGTCGAGCTACCCAATATCGACAGCAGTAGTGTCATCCCTATGGTCACAGTTCCCGGAGAAGAACCCGGGACCATCCAGTCGGCCCCAAGGCTGCCCAAAGAGGGGATTGATCTCAAGACGCATCTGAGTGATATGGAACTGTCTCTGATAAAACAGGCCCTGGATGAGTCTGGCGGGGTGGTTGCCCATGCGGCAAAATCCTTAAGGATGCGGCGCACCACCCTGGTGGAAAAACTACGGAAATATGGCATTCAACGCGTTTAATTCACGACGCATATTTGACGCGCCCGATTATATAATTCATAACCTGTTGATCTGAAAGGAATATTAAATTAGGCATACATATTGCAATTACCAGGCTGAATCCAAACTGAGATTTGCCCGATTGGTAGTTGAATATGCAGATGAACAGCGGAGCGCCGCTAAATCAAAGACAGCTTGAGGATGCCTTCCAGGTTTTTAACCAGGTATCGGAACAACTTGCTGACTCGTACCAACAACTTCAGGAGCAGGTTCAGCATCTTAGTTCTGAGCTGGCAACCGCCAGGACAGAGCGTATGCGGCAACTGGCTGAGAAGGAGCTTCTGGCCAATCGTCTCAGTCAGCTTCTGGACGCTCTTCCTGCAGCCGTTGTGGTACTGGATAGCCACGATCGGGTAGAGCAGTTCAATCCTGCAGCGAGTGAACTGTTCAAGGATATCCAGGCCAACGATCCATGGGACAACATCTATTCTGCAAATTTCCGTTCAGACCAGCGTGGCAATGAGTTGTCACTGTTCAGTGGACGCATAGTCAGTAAGACTGAGCGTAAACTTGCAGCAACAGCTGGACGTATCCTGCTGTTTCTGGATATCACTGAGACCCATGAACTGCGGGAACGGCTCAACCACCGTCAGAGATTGAGCACCATGGGAAGGATGGCGGCACAGCTCGCTCACCAGATCAGAACCCCACTCTCCTCAGCGCTGCTCTACGCCTCTCACCTCGCTGGTGATGAGCTGGAGCCGGAGCGGCGGCAACGGTTTTCTGAAAGGATCAAGGTCAGCCTGCAACTCATGGAACGCCAGATAAATGACATGCTGGCATTTACCCGTGGCGGCCAGCATACACCGGAATTGTTTGATCTGATTCCGCTGTTGGAAGAGGCCATTCAGATGCTCGACCCGGCGCTAAGAAAAACCAACTCAACATTTTGTTTCAACAACCAGGTTTCCGGCAGATGCATTGTTCCGGGGAATCGTGATGCTTTGCAGGGTGCATTCATGAATATTGCGACGAATTCCATCAAACATGGAGGTAACGGCATCGAACTGTTGGTTGAACTGGAACAGACAAGTGACAGGTCACTCAGACTGAGCATTAGTGATAACGGTCCGGGAATACCGGAGGAGATAAGAGACAAGATATTCGATCCATTCTTTACCACCAGCAGTAGTGGCACCGGTCTTGGTCTGGCAGTGGTCCAGTCTGTAGTGCTGGACCATAACGGGAGGATAACAATGCATTCACAAGAGGGTGAAGGGACCAGTTTTTATCTAGAGCTGCCGATGCTGGCCATACCGGAAAATGGCCGGCAGGAAACAGCATCGACCTGCAGCAATCAACCATTACCTATTCTGCGGAGGGCTGCTGAATGAGCAGTGCGACAGTACTTGTAGCTGAGGACGATCCCAACCTGCGAGAAGCGCTTTGTGAAACATTGGAATTGGCTGGTTATCAGGTGGAATCTGCCTGTGATGGCAGTTCAGCGCTCGAGATTATGCGGCATAAACCGATTGGTATGGTGGTGAGTGATGTACAGATGCGGCCTATGGACGGCCACGAGCTTATGACTCAGGTAAAGTCCATCTATCCAACTATACCGGTGCTGTTGATGACGGCCTACGGCAATATTGAGAAGGCGGTTACCGCTATGCGCGATGGTGCTGTGGATTACCTGGCCAAACCGTTTGAGGCCAGTATCTTGGTGGAAAAGGTTGAGAAGGCGGTGCTGAATCCGGAACAGGAGATGGCCGATGATGGCATGGTGGCGGATGACAGCAAGACACGCAAACTACTGCAGCTCGCCAAACGGGTGGCAGCCAGTGATGTAACGGTGATGATCGGCGGTGAGAGTGGTACTGGTAAAGAGGTGTTTGCCAGGTATATCCATCGCAATTCACCAAGGGCTGAAGGCCCATTCATCGCTATCAACTGCGCTGCAATCCCTGACAATATGTTGGAAGCGGTACTGTTTGGTTATGAAAAAGGGGCATATACCGGCGCCCATAACTCTGCTCCTGGCAAGTTTGAGCAGGCCCAGGGGGGGACACTGCTACTGGATGAGATCTCAGAGATGAGCCTGAATCTGCAGGCCAAACTGCTGCGGGTGTTGCAAGAGAGAGAGGTGGAGCGCCTGGGGGGACGTAAGGTCATTCCTTTGGATGTCAGAGTCTTGGCTACCTCCAACAGAATACTGCGGGAAGAGGTCTCAGCCGGACGCTTCCGGGAAGATCTGTTCTTCCGTCTCAACGTATTTCCACTATACCTGGAACCACTACGTAACCGCACCCAAGACATACTCCCACTCTCCAGGCTATTCATAAACAGGTACTGCGCCCAACAGGGTGTAACTGGAAAAAAACTATCAAAGGCGGCAGAAAAGATTCTGCTTGCACATAGCTGGCCAGGGAACGTCAGGGAGCTGGACAATGTTCTGCAGCGGGCAATGATCATGAGTAATGACAACGAGATCGGACCGGATGATCTGGCCTTTAGTGAGGAGGAGCAGGGTGGGAGCAACAGAGACCAGGATGCCGGCAGAGGACGGTTGAATGAAGACCTGCGGTCAGTGGAGGAGCAGATGATACTGGATGCCCTGCGAGATGAGAACGGTAGCCGTAAAAACGTTGCGGACAAGCTGGGAATCAGTGAAAGGACACTGCGCTATAAGATAGCGCGTCTGCGGGACGCCGGGGTGCAGATACCCGGTTAGGAAAACTGGTGTGAAAACTGCATAAGTACAGTAGATATCGGTATTTTTGAATTGGTGGTGGCTTATGAGTACTTCAGATATTAATCAGGTATTGGCTCAGATGCGGGTTATGGCAGCCCAGGCCTCCGGTCAACCGGCACGCTTGGATCAGACCTCCGGGGGCAATTTTAGCCAGATGTTGAAGCAATCTATCGACACGGTAAACGAAACCCAGCAACAGGCGGCGGCGATGAAACAGGCGTTCGAAACAGGGAAGGGAGACGTGGATTTGGCTGAGGTGATGATTGCGATTCAAAAATCCAGCCTCTCATTTGAAACCATGGTGCAGGTACGCAACAAGCTGGTGGATGCATATAAAGATGTCATGAATATGCCTATATAACTAATTGTTATTTAAGTAAATAATATTGCTGATATAACGTGAGGTCCAGATTCAATGGCAGACAAAACAGGTAATCAAAGCGGGGCTATGATGCAGGCACAGAGTGTCAAATTGTCGAATAACCCCATACTGCGACAATTGATGATCATGGTGAGCATCGCTGCCAGCGTGGCCCTGGGTGTTGCAGTAGTGCTATGGAGTCAGACTCCGACCTACAGCCTGTTATATGGAAATCTGTCGCAGAAGGATGCAGGCGATGTGGTAAGTTCTCTGGAGCAGGCCAACATAAAATTTAAGGTGGATGATGCCACCGGTGCAGTGATGGTACCTAGTAAGGATCTGCACCAGGCCCGGCTAAAACTTGCCGGTGAAGGTCTGCCACACGGCGGCACCATGGGGTTTGAACTGCTACAGCAGGAGACTGGTCTGGGGACCAGCCGCGCCGTGGAGGCGGCCAGATTTCATCGGGCACTGGAGGGCGAACTGGCACGCACAATCTCCACCCTGGCAAATATTCAGAGTGCCAGGGTCCATCTTGCCACCCCAAAACAGTCGGTATTTATCCGTGATAAAAAGGCGCCCAGTGCCTCCGTGGTACTGAAACTCTACTCAGGCCGCACCCTGGATAAGTCCCAGGTTGCTTCAATAGTACATCTGGTGGCGGCCAGTGTGCCGGATTTGGATGCAAGCCGGGTTACTGTGGTGGATAGCAAAGGCACCCTGTTGAGCGGTGATATGGATACTCGTGAAATGATGCTCACCTCCAGTCAGTTTGAGTACACCAGAACCCTGGAGGACCACTATCGCAAGCAGGTAGAACGGATACTGATACCGTTTCTTGGCGGTGATAATGTGCGGGCACAGGTCTCGGCTGAGGTTGATTTTACATCGGTGGAACAGACCGCAGAGCGCTTCAATCCAGATCTCCCGGCCCTGCGAAGCGAACAGGTGAACGAAGAGAGCAGTAAATTGTCTTCCGTACAGGGAGTGCCAGGTGCAATCAGCAACCAGCCGCCGGCAGCCGGCACGGCTCCACAGGTGGCAGGCGGTCAGGCAGGCGTGACCGGAGCTGAAGGTACTCCGCTGAACAGCAGCAAGCGGGCCACGCGCAACTATGAGTTGGATAAGACCATCAGTCACACTCGGCTCTCTGCCGGTAGTCTGAAACGGCTCTCGGTAGCGGTGGTGGTAGATAACAATGTGGTGGTGGCGGATGACGGCACCAGCAAGAGTATCGAACGCACTCCCGAAGAGCTCAGCCGTATCAGCGATCTGGTGAAGGAGGCCATAGGCTACAGTGCTGAGCGTGGTGACAGCGTGCGGGTGGTGAATGCCGCATTCCAGATTCCGGAGCTACCGGAGAGCCTGCCGGAGGTACCCATTTGGGAGGAGCCATGGGTCTGGGATATAGCCAAACAGGTAGGCGGTCTGATCATGGCTCTTGTACTAATATTTGTAGTGCTGGTGCCGACGATAAAGAAGCTGATCGCTACGCCGGTTTATGCATCAGGACCGATGATGGCCGGTGCAGTAGGCGGTGGACATCCGCAGATGGGTATGGCCGGTGGAATGCAGATGGATGAGCAGGGAGAGACGGTAAAATTACCTGGGCCGGCCAAGTATGAGGATACATTGAAGGCCGCGCGCCAGATGGTCAACGATGACCCGAAACGTGTGGCGCAGGTTGTTAAGAGTTGGGTAGCAGACGATGCCGGAAAGTAAGCAAGATGTAGCGGTAAAATCGATGAAGGGCGTTGATCGCGCCGCGATACTTATGCTTGCCCTCGGTGAAAAGGATGCAGCCACTGTGCTTGCCCATATGGGGCCGAAAGAGGTTCAGGATCTGGGTAGCGCCATGGCCGGATTACATAACGTATCCACAGCCGAGATGGAGAGTGTGATGAACTCGTTCGTGTCGACCCTGGGCACACAAACCGCCTTGGGTATGAACTCGGACGAGTATATCCGTAACGTAATGACCCAGGCCCTGGGTACCGAGAAGGCCGGTAGTGTTATCGACCGCATCTTGCTGGGCAGGAACAGTAAGGGCCTGGAGCAGCTCAAGTGGATGGATGCACGCTCAGTAGCGGAGATTATCCGCTATGAACACCCACAGATAATAGCAATAGTTATGTCCTTCCTGGATCCGGATCAGGCCGCAGAGGTACTGTCGGAATTCCAGGACCGGGTACGTACCGATATCATCATGCGTATTGCTACCCTGGACGGAATTCAACCGGCGGCGCTATTGGAGCTTGATCAGATCCTGGACGCGCAGTTTTCCGGAGCATCCAATGTTAAATCCACGCCTTTGGGCGGAATCAAGGCCGCAGCAAATATCCTGAACCTGGTTGAAGGGAGCATCGAGGCCCAGATCATGGAGCAGGTCGGAGGTGCCGATCAGGAACTGGCTCAGGAGATCCAGGATAACATGTTCGTATTTGAGAACCTGATAGACGTGGATGATCGTGGCTTCCAGACACTGTTGCGCGAGATCGCATCAGACCAGCTGTTACTCGCACTGCGCGGTGCGGATGAGGTCCTTAAGGAGAAGATATTCAAGAATATGTCCCAGAGGGCGTCTGAGATGCTACGGGATGATCTGGAAGCGGCCCCGCCAGCACGTTTGAGCGATGTTGAAGGCGCGCAGAAGGAGATCCTCTCAGTAGCACGCAGACTTGCTGATGCAGGTGAAATCAACCTCGGAGGCTCAGGTGGAGAAGAGTTCATCTAAGATAATCAGCTCTGAGGAGCAAGAAGAGGTAAGGACCTGGCATCCGCCTGAGATGATGCGTAGTGCCAAGGATGTATCTGTAATTGAGGCCAGGGGTTCTCTGTTGACGGCGGAACAGATGGAACAGATGCAAAATCAGGCCTATCGGGAGGGTTTTGAGCAGGGGAGAAAGGACGGGTTTGAATATGGCCACAAGGAGGCGTTGGCCGTGTCCGGCGATGATCTTAGAGCAAAGGCTGAGAAGATGGATGAACTCATGTCTGCCTTGAATACCCCATTTAAAGAGCTGGATGAGCAGGTAGAGCGGGAGCTGATCAGTCTGACCATCTCTATGGTGCGACAGCTGGTGCGGCGTGAAGTGAAGTCAAACCCGGAACAGATCATCGGCGTAGTGCGCGAGGCGCTCGCATTGTTGCCGGTATCATCCCGCAATGTGCGTCTGGTACTGCATCCTGAAGATGCCAAGCTGGTGCGAGAGATATTCGAGGTATCAGACAAGGATCTGGTCTGGACCATATTGGAGGATCCGGTTCTGGAACGGGGCGGCTGCAAGGTAACAACCGATACATCCCAGATAGATGCAACCCTGGAGTCACGTTTGGTCGCCATGATAACCACTCTGTTAGGCGGTGATCGCAATAAAGATGATGCTGACCCAGAGAAAACCGTATGAAATATTCCATACCTCAGACCGACAGAAGCAGCATCTGGGCTGAACGGCTGGCAAGATCACACGCAAGATTGGGAGATAGCCGGGGTATGTCACTGGAGGGAAAACTTACCCGTATGGTAGGTTTGACCCTGGAGGCGGTGGGTTGCCGGGCCGCAATCGGTGGACAGTGTGCGGTAATCAGTAATGATGGCAGCAGTATAGAGGCCGAGGTCGTGGGCTTTTCCGGCGAGAGTCTCTACCTAATGCCCACCGGAGATATACATGGACTGGAACAGGGTGCCAGAGTGGTACCAACCGGACGTGTATGCGAAGCGGCGGTGGGTGAATATCTTTTGGGCCGGGTAATCGACGGTTCCGGCCATCCCCTGGACAACAAGGGCCCTATTCATACAGATTCCATCCTTCCTCTAACCGGTAAGACCTTTAATCCCTTGGCGCGCAGCGCTATTCGCGAGCCCCTGGATGTCGGGGTTCGTGCCATCAACGCCCTGCTGAGTGTGGGGCGTGGACAGCGGTTGGGGCTGTTTTCCGGTTCCGGTGTGGGAAAGAGTGTGCTGCTAGGAATGATGACAAAGTATACCGATGCAGATATAACCGTGGTGGCGCTGATTGGTGAACGTGGCCGTGAGGTGAAGGAGTTCGTGGAGAATATCCTGGGTAAGGAGGGTATGGCACGGGCAGTGGTCGTGGCGGTTCCAGCCGACCATCCGCCACTGCTTAGAATGCATGGGGCGATGTTGGCCACCAGTATCGCAGAATATTTCAGAGATAAGGGTCTTAAGGTACTCCTGCTTATGGATTCTTTGACCCGTTTTGCCCAGGCCCAGCGCGAGATTGCCCTGGCTATTCATGAACCCCCTGCCACCAAGGGATATCCACCATCGGTATTTGCCAAGCTGCCACAGCTGGTTGAGAGGGCGGGTAACGGTGACCACGGTGGTGGCTCAATCACCGCATTCTATACAGTTCTTACTGAGGGTGACGATCAGAATGATCCGATTGCTGATGCCGCAAGGGCGATTCTGGACGGGCACATAGTATTATCACGCAAGCTGGCGGATAGTGGCCACTATCCGGCCATTGACATAGAGGCATCGATCAGCCGGGCCATGAACGATATCACATCCCCGGAACATCAGGACGCCGCGCGGGCATTTAAGCAGCTATACTCGGTGTATCAACAAAATCGTGACTTGATAAACGTTGGTGCCTATGAGAAAGGTAGTGATCAGGTAATTGATGCGGCTATAGATGCCATGCCACTTCTGGATGAGTTTCTACGACAAGAGATGCGTCATCCGGTTCCACTGGCTCAGAGTATGGATGATCTTCTGGAGCTGTTTCCGCCAATGACCGAGATGGCAATACATTAGGGGTAAGCAATGGTTCAGTCAAAACGATTAAGACCGGTACAACGCATCGCTGAATCCAGGGAGTTGAACGCTGCGCGCGAACTGGGAGATTCACGACGCTATGTACTTAAGCAAGAGGAGCGTCTGAACGAACTGCGTCAGTACCATGCAGAGTATCTGGAACGTTTTCATGCCACGGCCAAGATCGGGATGTCTGCGCTTCAGCTGCAAGAGTATAGAGCGTTTCTGGCGAAACTGGAGCGTGCTATAAGAGAGCAGGAAGAGATCATAGCGAAAGGTAAAAATGTGCAGGAGTTTAAAAAGGGTAACTGGCAACAAAAACACGTGCGTACTCAGATTCTTGGCAATGTTATAGACCGCTATAAAAAAAGTGAAAACAGGGCCAATGATAAAAGAGAACAGAACGAGGCTGATGATCGCAGTCAAAGGGGTGGAAAGTAGACAGTGCCTTTTTTGCTACACATTGCTCTGTGCAACATTCAGTAAATTGAATACTCCCGCCACCCCGCGGCTCGGCCGCTGGTTCCAGTAAACTCTGACAATCTCCACGCCCATCTTCCGTGCTTGGTTACATGATGCCGCTGGCATTTAGCTAGATCGGTAATCAGTTTCGCAGCCAACAGATGACTCTAATCTTTCCGTGCTAAAGGCGCGTCTAACCGGTGTGTTCAAATTTAACTATCTCTGATAAAATTACCGTTGTTACGGAATAATAAAACTAAGGGCAGGAAGCAAGCCGTCAATTCCAGATTCCTGCTAATAAATGCAATTTCTAAGTGCCGTAGTTCCAATTGCCGATAGTGTTGTGAATGTACATCTATATGATTCATGGGAATGGAATGTTTTGCTAAATAAGTGTATTTCTAAGTTGGACGTGATCTGCTTGTGAACAAGCACAGGCCATAACGGGCACTAGATTAAGAGTTGTGTCCGGTGAATTATCCCCTTAAGGCAAACGTTGAGCATGAGATAGGAAAAAATAAATGGAAACGGAAAATATATATGCCCCGCCTAAAGCTAATCTAATACCTAACCAGGATGAAAATAGTGTAATCCTCGCCAATAGGTCGAAGCGTTTTTGGGGAGTCATGATAGATGTTATCATTGCTATGGTCATTACATTCCCGTTAATGCAATTGACAGGATATTGGGAAAAAGCGGCAAATCAAAATATATCCATTACCGACACAATAATATTAGGTGTTTTTGGGTTTGTGCTGTTTATGTTGCTTCATGGATATTTTCTAAGCAACTACGGACAAACAATAGGTAAGAAATTAATAGGTACAAAAATTGTGTCGTCTGACTCGAATGATATTCTTCCATTCTGGAAAGTGGTTTTTGTTCGTTATCTACCGATGACTGTTATGGGCCAGATTCCTGTTCTTGGCGGTTTATTTGCTATGGCAGATAGCCTGTTTGTTTTTAGAAAAGATAAGAGATGCATTCATGATCTAATTGCCGGCACTAAAGTAGTATTAGTGAATAAGCGCTAACGAAGAGTGTTTTAGTCGGTTCATCAACATGAATCCCGCGACCAAATCGCGGGATGATGCGCATACCGATTTTCTAATAAACCCTACATAGACTTCTCATACCCAGGTGGAAATTTACCCGATACCATATAGGCGAATGCGATCACGTGGGCTATGGCAACATAGAGTGATTCCGGTATCTCATCACCTAAAGGTATCTGGCTGAGCAGGGCCGCTAATTCGGCATCACCGTGCAGTGGAACCCCATGTTTTTCCGCCAGTGCGATGATCTGTTCAGCCAGTACTCCCTGACCTTTTGCCGTGATGCGCGGCGCGTTCTCCCCATCATATAGCAGAGCAACCGCAACGTCCGAGGTGTTGATATCTTCTTTGCTCATGCCTTTTCATCCAGGAGTGGTGATGTGGTGGGTGCTGCCGGTGGTTCAGGTTTTGTGTTACCGCGCCGTGCAAACAGTTTGCCGACACTCAGGCCCGAGTCGCTGAAGGCCTGGCCAAGTTCAGACATACGTCTGTTCAATAGCTTTGCGCTCTCGGGACGTTCTGCCAGAAACAGGGTTGATACCTCGTCATCACGTACTGATATCTTGGCCTTTACCGGGCCAAGTGGTTCGATGTCGAAAGATAGCGTTGCATACCAGATTGGTTTGGTCTCATTGCCTGAGTTGTTTGTCTGCTCCTGCTCCAGCCTGATCAGGAAACTGTCCACCTGATCGTGATGCCGTATCGGGATCTCAAACTGCCAAACCTGACGACTGCTATCATCGGCTGGAAGAGAGGAGAGCTGATTCAGATGAACTCGGGCCAACCCACCCTCCGCATGCCGAAACAGCATCTCTAACAGTTTGACCACACCAGAATCCAACTGGGTGTTGCTGGTGGCACCACCTTTTGCGTCCAGTTGTGGCTGAATCTGGTTCTTGTCTGACTTCAAGATGTTTCCAATCTGGAACAGCAGCTGGAGAAGGTCGGACTTGATGCTCGCAGAGGGTGTCTGGCCAGCTGCCAATTGGGCCTCTAAAAAGAGGCCGTATCCGAGTATGGCCTGACGTAGTTGCGCAGGTGTTATCTTGCCTGGATTAGGAATAGCGGCAGAGAGAATATTGGTTACGGACTGTACCAGTTTGGGTCCAAACTGATTCGCCATGGATGGTAACGCACCCTTGTCAACCAGGCTTTGCATCACCTGTATCATCTGTTTATCGACACTTGCTGCTGAGAGGATAGTCGTTGTTGGATTAAGTTGTGGCGGAACGGATGTGAGTGAGGGCGCAATCTTCAGATCAGCTCCTGGCTGCGGCAGGCTACGGATAATATTGCTGTAGACTGCCTGTAGATTTGCGTAGAGACGCTGCAGCGGAATCTGTGTTGGCAGGATTGAGCGCAGAGCCTCGGCCTGATATTCACGGATCACCGGTTCACGGACTATCCTGAGTTCCGGCATCACTCCCGCCTTGATTACATCAAGGGCTATGCGTTGATCCGCTCTCAGGCTAACCTGGGTACGTGCGATCAATTCGGCTGTTCCAATCTTAAGCTTGACCAGATTCTGACTGGTGTCGGAAAGCACGTTTGCATGCAGTAGTTGACCGGGCTGCAGATTTTTTAAAACGGATGTACCAGACGGTTCAAGAGTAAGGCGCGAGCTTATTTTGATGTTGGGTATTTCCATTAGCTGCTTATCTGGCAAGTTACAGGAGATAGGTATATTTTGGGTGATAAATACTATATCGGCCAATCTACTGGATAATTGATTATTAAGGCGTGCATAAATGTTCAAGTTACATCTGTATCTTGACGATATAATTATAGATGTATAGTTGTTTTTGCGTATAATCAATAAGTTGCAGCAAGAGACCACATATGTCTGCGGAACCGGTACAAGATAAAAAACAGAAGCTATGGTACATCCGTAGATCTGAAACTGTGCAGGGTCCGTTCCCCAGCGGTACCCTGCGGCGCTTCGTTTTGCTCGGTCGGGTCAAACTCTCAGATCAGGTCAGCCTGGATAAGCAACAATGGGAGAGTGTAAGCCGGGTACCTGAGGTGGTTCCACCTGAGGTACGCAAGGCTGCGGCTGAAGGGCACCTGGAAGATGTATTGCCCATACATCTCAGAGAGGATGAACGTGGGTTGGAGCGCCGCAGAAAAGAGCACGACAAACAGTTCAAAGATCAACGTAAAGGCCAAAGACGGCAAAATGAACCTGAGTTGATGCAGCGCCATCGCCAGGCCAAGGCCGAATTGCTGCGGTTGGCAAAAAAGCGTCGCAGGACTCCATTTGTAGCAATAGCTGTATCTACCTTGTTGGTAATACTTGCGGTTGGTGTCGGGTTGTATATCGGGGTGCCTGCCTCCATTCAGGATCCGGATTGCAATGCCAAGGCAGGTCCCGGAGTAAATTGGCGCAATTGCCGTCTGGATGCAGTCAGTTTCGAGTCGGCAAATCTGCAAGGCGCTATCTTGAATAGCAGCATACTGCGTATGGCTAAGCTTCCTGGGGCAATCTTCACTCTGGCAGATCTACAGTACGCCGATCTTTCCGGTTCTGATCTTAGCTATGCAGAATTCGCCAATGCCAAGATGAAGGGCATTAATCTGCAGAGCGCTGATCTCTCCTATGCCGACTTCAGCAACAGCGATCTAAGTTACGCCAATCTTCGTGGAAGTAACATGGGGGGAGCCAAGATAGGCGGGGCCAGGTTGGACAGGGCGATATGGATAGACGGAACTGTCTGCGGGGCAGGCTCTTTGGGGAGATGTGTCAGGCCGTAGTCTTGCGAGCATCCGAGAAAGAGTCGGTGGTATATCGTGACACCCGTATCTCATCTGACCAGTAATCAGCACTTAGCCCGGCCTTGAGCTTGAGATGACGTAGAAACGAGGTGACGTCCGGGAGCGTCTCCCAAACTGAAGGCAGAAATGTCCCGCGATTGTATCCACTCTCCAGGATCAAGCCATCCACCCCCGGGCGTATTTGTCTCATGAGATCCTGTTCAGAGCTGAATACCATTGGCTGCGACTGTGACAGGACTGAGATATGAATCTCCAGTATGCTGATCTCTGACTCCGAGACCGCAGGGAAACGCGGATCGCAGAATGCCGCAGCATAGGCATTATCGGCAACATCTTTTACCAGCGGTTGTACCGCCTGGAGATGGCCGATACATCCACGCAGGGCGCCATGTTTTTGCAGGGTTACAAAGCATGCCAACTGCTGCCGTAGATCGGCGGGATAGATGTTGATGTCCACATTCAGGGCGTGCCCCCTGTTGATGCCCATCTGAATTGAGGCACGGGCAAGCTGCAGCAGCTCCTGTTGTTCTTCCCGTGAGAATGATGAGGCGGATGGGTCAGGAGAAGGCATAGGCGCCATATCCTACAACTTGATCGCGTGGTCCCGCAGTATCTCCGGAGTTGCGCAGATCCAGGGTGGTAACATGCATGTTGTTATGCTGGGCAGCCAGTAGCAGTCCGCTTATCGGAGCACGGCCGCAGGCCTGGTGCGAAGAGATCATTTCCGGTTGCATCTTCTCAATCGCAGTGCTGGTTTTCGCATCAATGGCTTTAGCTGTCGCATAGTCCATATAGTGACTCAGGTCAGAGCTGACGACAATCAAGGTCTCAGGGCCGCCCCAGAGGCGTTCAAGTACCTCAGCTACAGATATTGGATCGGCATCACCCACCACCAGCGGTACCAGTTTGAAATCGCTCAATGTCTCCTGCAGAAAAGGCAGATGCACCTCCAGGCTGTGTTCCTGGGTAAATGCCTCATCCATAAGCAGTACCTGGGGCAGGTTTAGTATTTTAGCCAGCCACTTGATATCAACATCCACATCCCCAAGTGGGGTACGAAATAGCTCTGCGCTGGAGTAGGCAATACCGCGAAACCCAACCCGGTGTGAGGGTGCCAGCAGCACAACTCGTATGACAGTGTCTGCAATCGTCGCTAACTGGGCATAGGCAACTCCAGCCGTTGGTCCAGAGTAGATATATCCGGCATGGGGAGCTATCAGTGCCTTGGGTGGATGATCCAGCTCCACATCGGCTGCTGCCAGCAACTGGTTTACCATCATCCGCAACTCGTCTGGATCAGCCGGATAAAATTGTCCGGCAACAACTGGTGGTTGAATCTTCATGGTATCGCTCGTCCGTATGAGGTGCTCGAGGTTTGATGATACTCCTACAGTTAAAACTAGATTAGGCGAGTGATAAATCAAGGAGAAACCCTAGGTTCAGCTATTATTGTATAGTGATACACAACATTTTGACCCTTGTTATGTAATTTATCCTATTGTTATTGAAGAAAATTATTTATCGGCAGGTCGTATGACATCAGTAAAATCACAATTTCCGACCAAATATTGGCATAGCCTGCCTGATGGCAGGGTGCAGTGTGATGTCTGCCCGCACGCCTGCAAGATAAAAGAGGGGAAACAGGGGCTTTGCTTTGTACGTGCCAATCAGAACGGTGAGGTGGTGCTAACCACCTATGGGAGATCCAGTGGATTTTGTGTTGATCCGATCGAAAAGAAACCACTGAACCATTTTTTGCCTGGTACCCCGGTACTCTCCTTTGGCACTGCCGGCTGTAATCTTACCTGCAGATTCTGCCAAAACTGGGATATGAGTAAATCCCGCGAGATAGATATCCTGGCTGAGGAGGCCATGCCGGATGCGATCGCTGCCAGGGCCAAGGAGCTGGGGTGCAGAAGCGTGGCCTTTACCTACAACGATCCAGTGATCTTTCTTGAATATGCCGACGATACAGCTCACGCCTGCCATAGGCTTGGGATTAAGACAGTGGCCGTCACTGCCGGCTATATCTCTCCAGAACCCAGAACAAGATTTTTTCGTAACATAGATGCCGCAAATGTCGATCTGAAGGCGTTTAGTGATGAGTTCTACCGTTCTCAGTGTGGAGGTGATCTACAAACTGTGCTGGATACTCTGCTCTACATCCATAATGAGACCGATATTTGGCTGGAACTTACCACCTTGCTGATTCCGGGGGAGAACGACTCCGAGTCCGAAATAAGTTCTATGAGCGCGTGGGTTGTACAAAATCTGGGGCCGGATGTACCCATGCACTTTTCAGCATTTCACCCCGCATGGAAGATGACAGATCGCTCATCCACCCCGACTCAAAGCCTGATACGGGCCAGAGAGATAGCCATGGAGAGCGGCGTGAACTACGCCTACACCGGCAATGTAAGAAACCCGGAAGGCGACAGTACCTGGTGCTCGAACTGCGGTGAGCTGTTGATCTCCCGTGACTGGTAT